>JAFVZV010000035.1 GCA_017507985.1 Clostridia bacterium | reverse complement strand
CGGCATGGCTGTCAACATCAAATATAAATTTTCAAAAAAAGAGTAAAAAAAGACTTGATTTTTGAGAAAAGTTGTGATATACTATATGCGTTTGGTGGAAACCTAACGAAAATATGCCGGTGTGATGGAATTGGCAGACGTGCTGGACTCAAAATCCAGTGGTAGCGATACCGTATCGGTTCGACCCCGATCACCGGCACCAAAAGAGAAGCTCCCACAATGTGGGAGCTTCTCTTTTGGTATTGGTGTGAGGGCGAACCTCTTTGCGTAAACATCTTGAAAATTTGGTCAAACTGTGGTATACTGATATCAATCAATTCATAAGGACGTATCACATGCAAAACATAAATAAACGATATTTGAAAGCCAAGCGCGTTCTTTTTAACCGCGCCTATGCCGAGCTCAACGATGAACAGCGAGCGGCCGTGTTTGCCGTTAACAATCCGCTTTTGGTTATTGCAGGAGCGGGAAGCGGCAAGACGACGGTGCTTGTCAAGCGAATTGCATTTATTATTCGTTACGGTAACGCGTATGAATCCAACTACGTGCCCTTTGATATTACCGAGGGACAAGTAGAAGCCATGGAGCACGCTGCAACGCTTTCCATAGAAGAAATCGAACATATGCTCCCCGAATTTATCAGCAATCCCTGTCCACCTTGGCAAATGCTGGCCATCACCTTTACCAACAAGGCGGCGGGGGAGATCAAAGCGCGTTTGCGAGCTTCGTTTGAGGATGAGAGTGTAGCAAATGACATTTGGGCGGGGACCTTCCACTCGGTCTGTATGCGTATTTTGCGTGTGCACGGTGCGCTTTTGGGATATCCCAAGGAGTTTTCTATCTATGACGCGGATGACACGAAAAAAGCAGTCATTGCCGCTATGAAAAAATGCAATATCGACGATAAACTGTTTCCTGTCAAGAGTGTTATTGCCGCTATCAGCCGCGCTAAGGACCGTCTGATGACGCCCGACCAGTATGCGACCGAGGCGGGCACGGATTACCGCCTGTCCAAAATCGCCAAAGTGTATGAAACGTATCAAGAGCAACTGCTGGCGTCGGGAGCGATGGACTTTGACGATATTATCATGCAAACGGTTCGGCTGTTGCGAGAGAACGAGGACATTCTTGCCCAGTATCAGCGCCGCTTCCGCTACGTTTGCGTGGATGAGTTCCAGGATACCAACCTGGCGCAATTGGA
Source organism: Clostridia bacterium (assembly GCA_017507985.1). Lineage (GTDB taxonomy): Bacteria > Bacillota > Clostridia > Oscillospirales > CAG-272 > SIG644. The sequence continues at coordinate 16,744 of JAFVZV010000035.1, read as the reverse complement.
GCTGACAAGACTGCTCTCGGGCGGCTATGAGAATTTGATGGTGGTCGGTGACGATGACCAAAGCATTTATCGCTTCCGCGGCGCGACGATTGAGAATATTCTGACCTTTGATAAAATCTTCCCGACGGCGCGCGTGATCAAGCTGGAGCGAAATTATCGTTCGACACAAAATATTTTGGATGCCGCCAATGCGGTCATTTCACATAACGAGGGACGCCGCGGCAAACGCCTGTGGACTTCACAGGGCGAGGGTGAGAAGATCCATTTGCGTGAGTTAGATGACCAGACAGCCGAAGCCAAGTTTATTGTAGACGAGGTCAATCGGCAGGTAGCCAAAGGGACACATCAATTCCGCGATTTTGCCGTGCTGTATCGAACCAACGCACAGTCCAACGCGTTGGAGCGTGCCTTTGCCAAGAGTGCGGTGCCATACCGTATGCTGGGCGGTGTTCGCTTTGCGGACCGTAAGGAGATTCGCGATCTGGTCGCTTACCTGCAATTGGTCAACAACCACGCCGACCGCGAACGTCTTTTGCGCATCATTAACGAGCCCCGTCGCAAGATCGGCGAGCGTACGCTGGAGGCGGTTGAGGCCATCGCAAGCGAACAGAATATGTCGCTGTTCGATGTTATGGCGCACGCGGCCGAATATGTCGCACTTTCCCGTGCGGCAGTGACGCTGGTGAGCTTTACTCGTATGATTGAGGAGTTGTCCGAGCTTTCAAAGTCCGTCGAACTGCCCGCGCTGATCGATCTTGTTCTGGATCGCTCGGGTTACCGCCAGATGCTCATTGATGCCGGCAAGGAAGAGGCTGAGCGATTGGAAAACCTGGACGAGTTCAAATCCAACGTCATTGAATATTGCCGCACGGCGGAAGAGCCGACGCTGACCGGATTTTTGGAGGAAAACGCACTGGTTGCCGACGTTGACCGTTACGACGACACGGCCGACGCGGTGGTCATGATGACCATTCACAGCGCCAAAGGTCTGGAATTTCCTGTGGTCTTCCTGCCCGGCATGGAGGACGGCATTTTCCCCGGCATGCAGACCGTGACGGCGGGACCCGATGAAATGGAAGAGGAGCGTCGTCTTGCCTACGTAGCCATCACACGTGCTAAGCAGGAGTTGCACATTCTGCACGCAAGAAATCGTATGCTGTACGGCTCTACGACCTACAACCCAATCTCGCGCTTTGTCAGCGAAATTCCCGAAAGCCTTTTGCAAAAGCATGAAAATCCCTCGTATGCCGCACGAGATGCGTTTGGCGGCGGACGATCGACGACTTGGGGTGGTGCAACACGCACACAGGTGCCGCGTCAAACGGCAAGTCTTAAAGACGATATTACGGTAGGAAAATCGCTGTTCGGCGGCGCGCAGGTGCAAAATCGCGCCAATGCCAACGCGCTTTCGGTGGGCGATCGTGTCGCACACCCCGTCTTCGGGCAGGGAACGGTGCTGTCTACCAGACAGATGGCGGCGGATACCTTGATCGAGGTCGCGTTTGATACCGTGGGCACCAAAAAGCTCATGGCGACATATGCGAAGTTGAAGAAAATTTGAAATAAAAAAGAGAGCCTTTCGGCTCTCTTTTTTTATTACTCCTCAATTGCCGCTTTCTGCTGTAGCACTGCGCGGATGAGGGCGGGATCGAATTTGGCCTTGCGGTCGTAGGTATACAGGCCGTTGACCTCCTGCTCGACATCGGTCAGCTGGGTGTAGCACAAGCCGCTGATGTTGGGGTGGAACAAAAGCACCTCGGTCAGCGCGCGGAAACGGTCAAGGAATTCCTTTTCATCCGCAGGGGCGTTGCCGTAGCCCCAGCCGAAATCACTCTGTGCCCAACGGATGCCGCCGTACTCACTGATGAAGGTTGGCTTGCCCTTGGCGCTGTTGGGCCAGGGGTACAGATCAATGTCCTCCCCGTTCTTCAAGGGCTCAAGGCGCGCCTTAAGAGCGGCGGGATCCTGCTCGTAATAGTGAGCGTCAAGGAAATCACCAAGGCCTGCGATATGCGTCCAACCCGAGGCCTCAATAAAGGGGCGGGTGGGGTCGATCGCGCGGGTCAGAGCGGCCAGGTGGCGGACGAAGTCGGGGATCTGGTTGCCGTCCGTTTCGTTGAGCGGACACCAACCGATGATAGCGGGGTGGTTGAAGTCGCGCTCGAGAATTTCAATCCAATCGGGTAGCAAGGCCTGATAAGCGGTGGGGGCGGAGATGTTCATGCCCCAGTTGCCATGTTCGCCCCAGACGATGTAGCCCGCCTTGTCACATTCGAACAGGAAGCGAGGCTCGAATACCTTTTGATGCAGTCGTGCACCGTGGAAGCCCATCGCCATGGAGCGATCGATGTCTGCTTTCAGCTCGTCATCCGTGGGCGCGGTCCAGATGCCGTCGGGATAGAAGCCTTGGTCAAGGATGAGACGTTGGAACACGGGCTTGCCATTGATGTGCAGCGTGCCCTCTGCGCTCCAGGAAAGGTCTCGCAGACCAAAGTAGCTCTCAACCACGTCCTCTTCATCGTCCTCTCCTAAGGTCAGAATCAGATCGTACAAACGACCGTTGCCGATTTCCCAGGCGTGTACCTCGTCCAGCTCGATCTCCAACCGGGCATAGTTGCCCTTGACAAGGGTGGCGCGCGCACCGACGGGGCGATCCTCATAGAAAGCCTCGGCACGCAGGATCTTGGCATCACCGCCCACGATGCGGGCCTCAATGGTCACTTTGTGCTCGGACAGGGATGGGAAATAACGGGTGGAGCGAATATAGGCGGCAGGGACGCTCTCCATCCAAACCGTCTGCCAGATACCTGTCGTGCGGGTGTAAAGGCAGGCGTAGGACTCATAACGAGTGGACTGCTTGCCGGAGCACTGAGTACCGTCGCGGATCATGTCGATGGCGCTGATGGTCACGACCTGTGCCTCGCCTTCGATGAGTGCGCTTGTAATATCAAAGCTAAAGGCGTTCATGCCGCCAATGTGCGTGCCGACCGATATTCCGTTGACCCACACCTCGGTGCGGTAGTCGCAGGCGCCGATGTGGAGAATGACGCGGCGGCCGTTCTCGCGCCAGTCGGTGGGAACGGTGATCTCTTTGCGATACCAAACCTGCTCGCAAAAATCAAGATGGCCGAGTCCCGAAAGCACACTCTCGCGGCAGAAGGGAACGGTGATGCGGTCTTTCAAAGCAGTTGCCTTGTGCAAGCCGCGGGCAACACCCGAGCGGCCGGGATCTTCCTCAAATTCCCACTCGCCGTTGAGGTTTTGCCACAGCGGACGGCGGAAGTCGGGACGGGGATAGCCCGGGCGGGGGCAATCGGAAAGGGGGATCTGTTCAAATTTCATGACGTTACCTCGTTTGTATCAATAAAAGGTTGCAATTTCGGGATCGGGACGCTGTCCCTCCTGCCAAGCCGTGACGTACAGGACGGGGCCAAGACGGTTATACAGCTTGTGGTTTTCGATCTTGAAGGTCGCGGTGACGGTCAGCCAGTCGCGCGTTTTGAAGTCGACGTTCTCGGGGAACTTGCAGACCAGACCGTGGAAGGCGATATCGTCAGCACAGCAGGTCATGACGTGGCGACCAAGCACCAAGGAGTCCTTGCCAAGAGACTTGTCGCGGGCGACAAGTCCAGTCAATTTCATGGTCTTACCGGCGTATTTATCCAGTTCCTCGGCCATGTCGCGATACCAGATGGCATAGTCGCGGTCGTCAATCTCAACGATAGGAGCGGAAAGATCATAGGGCAGAGGATCCTCGATGTCGTCGTATTCTACGTGACCGTCCGGATAGTCGTAGGTGATAGCGGCACGGCGAGAAATGCCGCGGATGATCTTGTGGATGGCGTCCTTGTCGATGTCATCGGGAGTGCGAGTGAGAATGACCATCTCTGCACCGGTCAGCTTATCGACCATGAGCTGGCGCATATTGTTGTTGTAACTGATGAAGGTTTCGGCCTCGGCGAACATCATCTCCTGATAGATGGCCCAATGTGTAGGCATGGCCTCAAATAGCGTGGACATCTGCCACATGCCGTTGTATTCGATGATGACGCGGTCGTATTTGTGGCGGCTCTCAATTTGCTTCAAACGCTCGCGTGTCAGCTCGCTCTCCTCCTCGATCAGCTCAAGATAGACGTTCTGACCGTAAAAGCGAGTGGGATCGAGCTCGTCCTCGCCCTGCTCGCAAAGCAGAATTAGGGTTTTTTCGCCCGTGTTGAAGCGTTGATCCTCCATGGATTCCTGAATCATGTGCGTCTTGCCGCCCGACAAAAAGCCGGTGAACAAATAGACGGGAAGTTGCTTTTGTGCCATAGCTCCTCCTTAGTTGACGCCGAACAGAGCGGCGATGGCTGCCTTGTCAAGACCTGCACCGATGACGCACAAACGGCCTGTTACGTCGGCTGCACCCATGCGCACGTCGGGCTCACCGGGAACGTAATCAAAGTGGATCCAACTGCCGTCGGCTGCGGCGACGATGCCCTTGGCGCGCAGAACGGTACCGTAGGTCGTTTCGTCCAGCGCCTCGAGAATTTCACGGATCTCGTCGGCTGTGTACTTGCGGGCCGTTTCTGCGCCCCAGCTCATAAACACGTCATCGGCGTGATGGTGACCGTGGTGATGGTGGTGGCAATCGCAATTGGGATCGTCACACTCGTCGTCATGGTGATGATGGTGCTCGTGATGGTGATGCTCGTGCTCATCCTCGTCGTGATGGTGGTGGCAGCAGCAATCGGGATCATCGCACTCACCTTCATGGTGATGGTGGTGACTATGATGGTGCTCGTGATGCTCATGTTCCATGCGAGCCAGCTCGTCCTCAAGTGTGTTGGTATGCTCCATGGCGGCGGTCAATTGCTTGCCATCCAAGAGATCCCATGGCGTTGTGACGATGATTGCTGTCTCGTTATGCTCACGCAACATAGCGATGCAGGTCTGCAGCTTTTCCTCTGAAATATGATCGGTGTGACTGAGCACGATGCAACGGGCATTTTCAATCTGGTCATTGAAAAACTCGCCAAAGTTTTTCATGTACAGCTTGCATTTGTTGGCGTCGACCACTGTCGTGAACGAGTCAAGCGTTACGTCATCGGTTACGACACCCTGCACGGCACGGATAACGTCGGACAGCTTGCCCACACCCGAAGGCTCGATCAGAATGCGATCAGGGGTAAAGTCACTCAGTACCTGAGCCAGTGCCTTGGCAAAGTCACCTACCAAGGAGCAACAGATGCAACCTTGGTTCATTTCGGTGATCTGAACCCCACATTCCTTTAAAAAGCCGCTGTCGATGCCAATCTGGCCGAACTCATTTTCGATCAGTACGACCTTCTCACCCACATAGGCTTCCTTGAGTAGCTTTTTGATCAGCGTTGTTTTACCTGCGCCGAGAAAGCCGGAAAAAATATCAATTTTAGTCATTTGATGTTTGTGTATCCTTTCTTGCCTTGTTTATGCCGAAAAACAAATTTTTATCGGCGTGAATGAGGCTATCATTCCAATATAATATTGTACCTTTTTTTGTGCTGATTGTCAATAACTTGATAGTGAAACATGTGTCGAATCGTGCGTTTTTTGTGATATAACAATTTATTCATAATTTGTTCACTTCGAATTAATAAAAATATGATTATATATAAGAGACTATAAATATGTTTGAAAAGGCGGTATTTTTCCGTTGAAACGAGCAACAAAGAAAGGATTTTTTTGATATGAAGATTGGAGTAATGGTAGAGAGCTTTCGCCTTGGTTTCAGTGCCGGTGTAGAAAAAGCAGCGGAGCTGGGTGCAGCAGGTATTCAAGCATATGCTACGGGCGGAGAGCTTGGCTTTGCCACCATGACGCCTGCCAAGGCAAAAGAGGCACTTGACATTGTCAAGTCCAATGGCATGGTATTCTCTGCAATTTGCGGTGACTTTGGCTACGGTTTTGATGATCCTGCTCGCAATCCCGAGATGATCGAAAAGTCCAAGCGCATCATCGACGTTGCCAAAATGCTGGAATGTGATATCGTAACCACGCATATCCACCGTGTTCCCGAGGTTGAGTGCGAGCAGAAGGAAATTCTGCGTGCCGCTTGCACGGAGCTGGGCAGATATGCCGACTCTATAAATTCAAAATTTGCATTGGAAACGGGACCTGAGTTCGGTTCTGTTCTTGGCGGCTTTTTGCAGAGCCTTGACACGACGGGCGTGCGCGTCAATTTTGACCCTGCCAATTTGGTCATGGTCGCGGGTGACCGTCCCGAGAATGCACTCAAGGCCCTTGGTCCGTACGTCGTACATACCCACGCCAAGGATGGCATTAAGCTGCGTAAGCCCGCTGAGGGTGAGTTGATCGTTGGTGAAGAAGCTCTGCATCACGCTGAGCTTGCCAAGATGGGTCACACCTATCTCGAGCTGCCTCTTGGCAAGGGAGACGTTGATTTCGATGTTTATCTGCCTGCGCTGCATGCCGCCGGCTTTGACGGCTTCTTGACGATTGAACGTGAGGTCGGTGCATCGCCTGAGGCGGACATCGCCATGGCTGTCAACTTCCTGCGCGAGAAGCTGGCAAAATTCTCTCTTTGATTTTTTTCGTCGTTGCAACGGAAACGGCGCGGGAGAGATGAGAATATGCACGCTTGCTGATCATTCAAGCTGCTTTTGACACTGACAGAGGAACTGCGAGCCGATCGAGGTGTGGAAAGGAACGAGCGTGATCTGCAACTGGTTTTCTCACCCGCAAAGAGACCGAAGCGACGTGAAAAGAACGCCGCAGACCCTTTCAGCCTAACAATAACGCTTGTACCTTTGACCTGCGAGTGCCATTGTCCGGCTGACTGTCAAAACGGTCGTCGATCTCGTTTTACCAATCGTCAAACATTGATAAAGCGATGTGGTCGTGGTCTGCGGGGCGCCCCATAGATTCCAAAAAAGAAGCGATACATGACTTTCATGCGTCGCTTCTTTTTTGTTTAGATGTTTAGATGTTTAAGTTTTTCCCATTGAGAACGGCTTGTATAAGTGTGTCGCCATGGTAGACCAGCTTGAGTGAAAAGAAGGGCACATTTTCGTCAAGCAGGCGAAGGAAAATACGGTCGCCCTCCCACATGGGCAGCGCAAGCAGGGCATCCTTGTCGATCCAGTCTAACACGCCCTCATCGCAGTCGTCGCGGAGCCTACCCGTATAGTTCGTTGCAGTGAACAGGTGCATATATTCGGTGGGATAAAGATCAGATACAAAGGTGACAATGCCGCGATAGCGATAGTCTGTCAGCGTTAGTCCGGTTTCTTCTTGCGCCTCGCGCAGCACGCAGTCCTCAGGGCTTTCACCGGCCTCGAATTTTCCACCGATGCCGATCCACTTGTCGTGGTTTTCATCGTTCTCTTTCCGTATGCGGTGGAGCATCAGATATTTTCCATCTTTTTCTATATAGCAGAGGGTGGTGTTCTTCATTGCTTATCTCCCGATTGTGTCGTTGCCATTATTGTAACATACAAACAACCTTACGTCAAGCAGGAAGAATGATAAAAAATGATGAATATTCACCGTTTTTGAAATATTATTCAGCGAGTATTCGATAAAATGCATATTTTTGCGGTATGTGTATAAATTTTCAAAAAAATATTGAATATTTTTTCAAAAAGGTATTGACAGATGAAAAAAAATGTGTTATAATCCTGCCATCGTTAAAAAATCACCGCCGAGAGCGGTAGAAAAAAGAGAGGTATTTATCATGAAAAAAATTCTTGTTATTATGCTGGCTGTTCTGATGCTGGCGAGTGTTGTGTGCTTTGCTTCCTGCAAGAAGGAAGACACGCTGACCGTTTACACCGAAGCAGGCTTTGCTCCTTACGAGTTCCTCTATGAGGGCGAGATCGTCGGCGTTGATATTAAGATCATGCAGGCTGTTGCTGATAAGCTGGGCAAGAAGCTGGTCGTTGAAGACGTAAACTTCGACTCCATCGTCGGTGCCGTTAAGACCGGCAAGGCTGATGCAGGCGCCGCCGGTATCACCATCACGGCTGAGCGTGCAGAAGATGTTGACTTTTCCATCCCCTACTCCTCTACCGAGCAGTACGTGATCGTTAAGGCCGACAACACGGAAATTACGAACATGGAGACGATGACGGGTAAGAAGGTTGGTGTTCAGCAGGGTACCACTTCCGATTTCCTGATCGACGGTCTGATCAAGGACGGTGCCATGGCAGGCACTGAACTGACCACCTACGACGCTCCTTCGCTGGCTGCCGCAGCACTCGGCACCAAGATCGACGCTGTCGTTACCGATAAGCTGACCGCAGAGGTCATCACCGCCAGCAGTAATGGCGCGTACAAGACCTTCAAGCTGACCAAGGCTGATGGCTCGGATGTTGCCGAGGTAGAACAGTACGGTATCGCCGTTACCAAGGGCAATAAGGAATTGCTGGACGTGATCAACGAGGTTCTCGAGGAACTGCTTGCAAACGGCTCGATCGCTAAGTGGGAAAAAGAGTACAACGATCTGTATTCGACCGTTGAAGAATAATATGCTTGGCCTTGGGAGGGACAGTAAACTGCCCCTCCTATTGCCGCTTTTGGTAAATAAAGAAAGGAATCTAAAGCAACACTATGGCTTTTTGGAATTATTTGTGCAAGGCGTTTGAAAAGACTTTCATCAGAGAAGATCGTTATCTGGATTTTCTCACCGGTCTTGGAAACACGCTCATCATCACACTGGGTGCGACGATATTGGGTGTTTTGATCGGTGCTTTGATCGCCGTCATTAAGACAATACATAAGCAATCGGGCAAGCTCAAGGTCCTCAACTGGATTTGCGAGCTGTATACCACGATCATTCGCGGCACGCCTGTCGTCGTTCAGCTGCTGATCATGTACTTTATCGTGTTTGCGAGCTCGACCAACAGCGTCATGGTCGGTATTCTTGCCTTTGGTATCAACTCGGGTGCTTACGTAGCTGAGCTGATGCGTGCGGGTATCAACGCCGTTGATATCGGTCAGACCGAGGCAGGACGCTCGCTGGGTCTTTCCCGCGGCGTGACTATGCGTTCGATCGTTTTGCCGCAAGCTATTAAGAACGTTTTGCCGGCAATCGGAAACGAGTTCATCTCGCTTCTTAAGGAGACTTCCGTTATCGGCTTCCTTGGCGTTATGGACATGACGCGTGTAGCACAACGTGTTATCTCGCGTACGGCAGACCCGTACTTTCCTTATATCGCTATTGCGCTGGTATATCTTGGCATGGTCTGCATTCTCAATTACTTTGTAAAGAAACTGGAAAAGAGGTTGGCAAAAAGTGATAGATAACGCTGTAACCCAAACGAATGAAACGGTAAACGCCGGAGATATTATTGTCAGCACGCGTGGCTTGTGCAAGTCCTTTGTCAAGGACAAGCCCGTATTGCAGGGCATCGACTGTGATATTCGCCGTGGCGAACAGGTGGTCGTAATCGGCCCGTCGGGCGGCGGCAAAAGCACCTTTTTGCGTTGTCTGAATATGTTGGAAACGCCTTCGGCGGGGCAAATCTTTTTCAACGGCGAGGAGATCACCGCCAAGGGGGTTAATCTGGACCAAGTGCGCGCCCGCATGGGCATGGTGTTCCAGCACTTTAATCTGTTCCCCCATTTTACTGTATTGAAGAACATTACCTTTGCTCCCGTGCAGCTTAAGCTGCAGACGCCCGAAGAGGCCGAGAAAAAGGCAATGGATTTACTTCGCCGTGTGGGTCTTGAGGAAAAGGCCAACGCCTATCCCAGCCAGCTTTCAGGCGGGCAAAAGCAGAGAATTGCCATCGTTCGCGCACTGGCGATGGACCCCGAGGTTATGCTGTTTGACGAGCCGACGAGCGCGCTTGACCCCGAAATGGTCGGCGAGGTGCTGGATCTGATGAAGCAGTTGGCTGAGGACGGTATGACCATGGTTGTCGTTACGCACGAAATGGGCTTTGCCCGTGAAGTCGCGGACAGAATTTTGTTCATTGACCAAGGCATCATTCTCGAAGAGGGCGCTCCTGAAACGTTTTTTGGAAATCCTCAAATGGCACGTACTCAGGAATTTCTTTCCAAGGTACTGTAATTGCAGAAATACGAAACAACCCGCCGATTTTTGGCGGGTTGTTTGTTGTAAATAATTTGCAAAGGTTATTGCAATTTGAAGCGAAATTTGATACAATAGTATAAAGAATAACTTTAGCTTTGCAAGTCGGCTTTTGAAAAAGCGAAAGGGGATAGCATCATGCAGGATAAACAGGCATTGGCTCTGATCAAGCAGCGATACGTACAACTGCTTTGGCAGGGGTGCGTTCGCGAATATATCAACATTGGCTACGACGACAGCCTGACAACGGAGAGGCTGGTGCCGGGCGAGGAGCCGGGTACATACTACTGGTCGGATATTGACTATACCGATCTGTCGCGTAGCTGTTGGGGTTCAGCTGATCACTACAACCGCGTGTTGCGTATGCTTTGCCAAGACGGCAGAGAACGACTGGACAGCGACGCGGACTACCGCGAGCGTGTGTTGGGATCGATCCGCTATTGGCTGGTCAAGGATTTCATCAACCCCAACTGGTGGCACAATGACATCGGCACCCCCAACCACATGACCGCGCTGGGGCTCATGCTTTGGGACATCATGCCCGAGGATATGCGAGCAGGCGTTGCCGCACTTGCCGGTCGTGGCTCGATGAAAACGAGAACGGACATTCCCAAGTGGACGGGGGCGAACCTGATCTGGGGTGTCAGCAACTCGCTTCGCCATGCGCTGATGACGGACGATGTTGAGCTTTTGTACGCGGCTGCCAAACGCGCTGAGGACGAGATTTATGCGGGACACACCGAGGGTATTCAAGAGGACGGTTCCTTCTGTCAGCACGGGCCGCGCTGGTATTCGGGCGGATATGGTTCTAACTTTACCTTTGATCTGTCGCAGCTGGCTTATGTGCTTTCCGGCACTCCCTGCGCTTTCTCAAAAGAAAAGATCGATATCTTGCTCACCCATGTGCTGGACGGTCAGCGCAATATGATGCACCACGGATATTTTGATTACAACGGTGTAGGACGTGAGTTCACTCGTCGCCGTGCGGTTCATTCGCGTATTATTCACTTTGGTGTGGATCTCCTCTGTCGTATTGAGGGCATAGCTCGCCACGATGAGCTGATCGCCTTCCGCGATGAAAACGCGCTCGGCGCGGTCGTATGCGAGCAGGGAAACAGCGCCACTCGCCACTATCCCAAGGTGTCCTATCTAGCTCACAACATGGGTGGCACGCATATTGGCGTCAAATGTCACGCACCGGGACAGTACGACATGGAGGTGTGTAACGCCGAAGGACACCTTTGCTACAATATGTCCTACGGCACGAGAACTTGTTTCATGCGCCGCGGCGATGAATATTTGGATGTCAATCCTATTTATGATTTTTGCGCATATGCCGGGCACAACGGCGCGTCTGGAAACGGACGATCAGCTTAAGGTGCGTATGGATTGGTGGTGCGTGCCTCTGCCCAACGACCATACGGGCGGCATGACGCAGGGGGATCGAGGCATTATCTTTGAACGCCCCGAGCACGATGGCATCACTGCCACAGTCAGCTTTTTTGCCTTTGACGGCAAGCTGGTGGCTTTGGGAACAGATATTCGCGATGATACACCCGATAAAGGCGCGCTGACGACGACGCTGGATCAGTGCCGCGCACGCGATATGCAATGGGAGACAGATGGATCGTGCGTCCACCACGGTGAATTTACTTACCACAATCTGGACAAGAACACGCGCCTTTGTGCCAAGGTCACCCATCGCACCGGCTCTTGGAAGCGCAACAGCTACGAGGAGCCGCTGACACACGAGGAGGGAGATCTGTTCTGCGCGTATATTCCCGTCGAGCAGGATTCTTATGCCTATGCGGTCACACCACGTGGCGTGAGTGTAGGCGCGCGTGTGGTGAGCAACACGAGTGCATATCAGGCAATTTTGTTGGATGACGGCACGCTGATGGCTGTGTTCCACGAGGATGGCGTTTTGGTTATTGACGGATGCGCGATAACGGGACGTGCCAAAGAATGCGTGATCACAACGCTTTGACTGTGACCGAGCATATGGAAAGGAACTGACATGAAAAAAGGAACGGGATATTATCTAAAAAGCTATTTAAAAAACAATGTTGCGGTCTTGTTTTTTGAACTGGTGATTATTGTTTTGCTGGCGTTGATCTGCACGGTGCTTTTAGGCGGTCAGCCTGTCTGGCTGGGGCCTGTGCTGGCGCTATGTGCATATTTACTGGCCGAGCTTCGCTTCATGATGGCCTATGTGGCAACGTCTGCTCGCAAGCAAGCGGAGGCAGATCGGATAGCCAACGAAGTGACCGATGAACAAACGACCGAAGCCGGGGACGAAGACGAAAAGCTTGAAGCTGAGGAGTCGGTCATTGTGGTTCCTGCAATCGAGGAGTCTGTGACCGAGGAACCTGTAATTGAGGACCCTGTGACCGAGGAACCTGTAATTGAGGACCCTGTGACCGAGGAACCCGTGGCCGAGGAAACCGTGATTGAGGAACCTGTGACCGAGGAACCTGTGACCGAGGAACCTGTGACTGAGGAACCTGTGATTGAGGAACCTGTGATTGAGGAACCTGCAATTGAGGAACCTGTAATTGAGGAACCTGTAATTGAAGAACCCATGGTCGAGCAAGACGAGATGGGATTTCTTGAGGTCGAAGAAATCAAAACACAAGAATCAATCATTGAAGAGGAAATCATCGAGTCCGATATGGCAGAGCCTGCGTTGGATGAAGAGGATAAGTTCGACGATGGTGACGAATTCGACGATGATTTTGATTTGCCTATACGCAGTGAATTGGATCTTGGTGATGAATAGGTCCTTAATGGCGACAAACCCTGAAAATACTTAACAATGATAATAATATAAAAAATGTAAGGAGAACAATCGTGAAAAAGTTAATTACAATTCTTTTACTTCTTTGTTGCGTCACTATGATATTTGGTTTGGTGGCATGTGAACCGCCCGCTACAACCCCCGGCGAGGGTGATCAGCCCGGCGAGGGTGATCAGCCCGGTGAAGGCGATCAGCCCGGCGAAGGCAATCAGCCCGGTACAACAGATGGCTTCTCACTGTTCAACCAAGACGGTACCTTCCGTTATACCATTGTGCGCCCCGATAAAAATGACGTTAATATCAACAAGGGCGCAGCTCAACTGCGCATCAGCATGCAGGATGCGTTGAAAACGGACATCAAAATCAGCGATGACTGGGTAGACAGAAGCGTGACGGATGAAGAGATTGCATCCTATTACGAAATTCTGATCGGTTCGACCAACCGTCCCGAGAGCAAGCAGGTGATCGAGTCCCTTGAGGATTATACCTACAAGATCCAGGTGGTGGGCAACAAAATCGTTCTGGCCGGTAAGAGCGAAAAGGCAATTCTGCTGGCGATCGAGTATTTCACGAATACATATCTGAAGGACATGAGCCTGATTACAGAAACGCTTGACTATCTGGGTACGTATGAGGTTCATCCTCTGGATGTTGTTCTCAAGGACAATTCCAACGGTAAGATCAAACATCGCATCGTTGAGACCAAGTATCCGACCGAGGACGTTCTGATCGCTGAGATCATTCCGACCGAGGATGGCTATGCCGTCAGCAATAACGGCATTGGTGACAGCACGGCAGGTATCCAAAAGGCACTGAACGATTGCGCGAAAAATGGCGGCGGTACTGTTTATTTGCCGGCAGGCGTTTATGCAATTTCGGGTAGAATTACCATTCCCGCGTTCGTTACGCTTCGCGGTGACTGGCAGGATCCCGATCAGGGTACCGGCTATGGTACTATCATTTGCATCTATAACTCGACCGATGAAAAGTATGCCGCAGGTAATGAGGTATCCGAGGGTACGTTTATGCTCGGCGGCTCGGGCGGTGTGGTTGGCCTGACAGTATATTATCCCGAACAGTCCTTGGATAACGTCAAGCCGTATCCCTTCACCTTCTACACCAACGGTTCCGGTACCAACTATATGCTGTCCACCGTCAAGAACATTACCGTTCTTAACGGCTACCGCGGCATTGGTGCTTGCTGTACGCCCTCGGGTGCACACGAGCAGTTGACGGTTGAAAACTTTAAGGGTACCTTCCTGTACTGTGGTGCAGAGGTTTACAACCAGGCTGACGTAGGTACTTGGCAGGATGTTACCATCAGCAACAAGTATTGGAAAGAAGCTACGGCGGATAAATTTATCGTTGCTGCAGACGCTGATAAGTTGGATGCCTATACCAAAGCCAACGCCGTTGGTTTGAAGCTGGGTGACCTCGAATGGACGGAGTTTGAGTCGCTCAAGGTCAGCGGTTGCAAAATCGGTATCGAGATCATGGTCGGTAAGAGAATTCAGTTTGCCGGCTCGCTGTTGGATATCGAGATCCTCGGATGCGAAAAGGGCATGGTGATCCACCAGCTCGACCGCCGTTGGGGTATGGTGATTGCACGCAGTACCATCGAAAATGGTATTTATAACTGGAGTGAAGATAATAACGAAGGCGGCGTTCCCGGTATGGTCAAGCTGTGTAACGTCAAGACGACCGGCTCGTTGATAGGTGAAATTTCGCAGGATAAAGCCAGCGACTTGTCTGCATATGAGATCGACTACAAGAGATCGTACATCAAGCCCGCCGCTGTCCTCTATTTGGCTTCCTTCGATAAAACGGGCGCGACGGACGTATCTGCTGCGCTGCAAGCATTGTTAGACGAAGCGGGTGCTACGGGTGGTGTTGTTTATCTGCCTGCCGGCAACTATCGTCTGGATCAACCTATCAGCGTTCCTGCAGGTGTTGAACTGCGCGGCGCGTCCAGTGTTGCAGGACGTGACCAGGGTGGTTTGAGCATTGGTACGGTTATCTACTGCTATTATGGCGATGACGCGAGTGTCAATCCCGAGACCGATCGAGCGCTCATTACGCTGGCCGGCAAGAATGCAGGCTTGAACGGCGTTCGTATCGTTTATCCCGAGAACGGTCCGTTTGATAGCGACCTGAATACCACCTACACCGTGCGCGGTACGGCTGAAGGTGTTTATATGGTCAACTGCATGATCTCTGCCTCCGCTTACGGCGTAGATTTCAAGGGCTGTGACAACCACTACATCAAAAAGGTCACAACTTGCTGCTATTACAACACCTTCCGCCTTGGCGGTGAGAACGGTATGCTGTCGGGCTGCTTGCAGAATGGTACTGTCATTTACCGTACCAACGCGGGTAGCGGCTTCTTGAAAAACTGGCCGACGGCAGAGAGCCAAATTTGGGCAGAACTGTTTGATCCCATCACTCGTCTGAAGAATCAGTACATCATTTTGGACGGCGCAACCAATCAGCAGGTTTACAATACCTTTATCTATGGCTGTGCCAATATGGTGGTTTGTAACAATTCCACGGCTTTGGTGGCTAATATCGGCTCGGATAACATTGGTAAAAATGCACATCAGCTGGTGATGAACAGCGGTAAAATGGTCGTTATTAACTCTATGCGTTACAACGGAAAATCGATCGCGCATAACAGCGGTGAGTTTGAAGTATACAACAGAATTACCATCAATAATAAGAACGAAGAAACCTATATTAATAGCAAATAATTTTATACATAGTAATCCGCGGGAGCTAAAAGCTTCCGCGGATGTTTTACTTGCTGAGTAGGCATGAATTGAAAAAATGATAGTTAATTATAGAATTCTTTTTCGCGTTTCTCTTGACTTTCCCGGTGTCGCGTGCTATACTATACCCACACAAAAGAATAACGCAGATCGTTCCACGCTCGTGGAAAATCGGGCCTGCCGCACGACGGCAACGCTCGGGGATAAGGAAACTACGGTGAAAATCCGTGGCAACAGCCATTGCCGTGATCGAACACGCGTTCGTCAGTCGGAATGCTTATCGGTCTGTGATTGACAAAAATCTCTTGGGCAAAATGGGGAGAGGCGGTCAGGACGCGGATACGGCAGGGTATCCTTTTTCGTCATGAGTACGCACCCCGGGGAAGGGGTGCTTTTGTTTTATCCTTTTTGTGGAATAATAAACACGAAAGGAAATCAAAAATCATGAGAAATCAAATCAAATCTGCCATTGCTCTTTTGCTGTGCGTGTTGAGCATTTTCTGCCTGGTCGCCTGTGCGGAGAAAGTAGACGCCGTCGGCGTCTGGGAGGACGCAACCTATCGTAGCGACAAGGAATTCGGCGAGGGCTCTAAAACAGTCCAGGTCGAGGTCAAGGTCGAGGAGCAGTCCGTCACCTTTACCATCCACACCGATGCCAAAACGTTGGGCGAGGCTCTGCTGGCTCACAAGCTGATCGAGGGCGAGGACGGCCCTTACGGTCTGTACGTCAAAAAGGTCAACGGTATGACCGCCGATTACGACGTCAATCAGCGCTACTGGTCCTTCTGCAAGGGCGGCACAGCCTTGATGACCGGCGTTGACTCCACTGACATCGCTGACGGAGAGCATTACGAAATTGTCTACGCAAAGTAATGATCTGAATTCTCAAAAGCGCCACAGTCGCCGCCGACAGAGCAGGCGTATCTTCGAGATGGTGCTGTTTGCCATGCTTGGCGCGCTGATGTTTTGCTCCGACCTTATCATGGAGGCTCTCCCCAACATTCATTTGCTGGGCATGCTGATCGTGGTGTATACCATCGTTTTTCGTCGGAAGGCGCTGATTCCACTCTACGTCTACGTATTGCTTATGGGCGTTTTTTCCGGCTT
>JAFVZV010000034.1 GCA_017507985.1 Clostridia bacterium | reverse complement strand
TCAGAATTGCGAGATTCTGTATTTCACACACTTTATGCTTTCACATAAACTTTGCTTTGTACTTCTCTCTTTGTTATTCAATTTTCAATGACCGAACTCGCTTCGCGAGTTCAACAAATATTCTCTCGAATATTTGCACCGCTCCTTCCGAAGCTCTCGCTTGCGATTGCCGTCCTTCTCGCGGACAGCCTTGATATTATATCACTCCGCCTTTTTTTTGTCAAGCGTTTTTCGAAAATATTTTTCACTTTTTGCACTTTTGTGAAAAATGTCAAGTGAAAGACGGCTAAAAAGCCGCCGTGTAGCAACATGCACAAAAGAAAGGCGATATGCTTGTGCACATCGCCTTTTTTATGCTCTTTATACGTTTGTTTCAGCTTCCGATCGGATAATACTTCGCCAAGCCGCCCGACGAGGTTTCGCGGTAGCCACACAGCAAATCTTTTCCTGTATTGTACATAGTAGTCACGATCAAGTCAAATGAAATCTTTCGTGAGGACGTCAGAAAATTAGCCAACGAAAGTGCGTTGATAGCGCGCATAGCCGCCACTGCGTTACGCTCAATACAGGGGATCTGAACAAGGCCTGCGATAGGATCGCAAGTCAAGCCGAGATGATGCTCCATCGCAACCTCGGCAGCGTATTCAATCTGGTCAAGACCCATCTCAAACAGCTCGGCCAGCGCGGCCGCCGCCATACAGCACGCCGAGCCAATCTCGGCCTGGCATCCACACTCGGCCCCACTGATCGAGGCATTCTTTTTAATAATATTGCCTATGATGCCGCCCGTCGCCAGCGCGCGGACAATCTGCTCGTCGGTAAAGCCGCGGCTCTCCTGCATATATTTTAAAACAGAAGGAACGACACCGCAAGCGCCGCAAGTGGGAGCAATAACAATGGTGCCGCCACCCGCATTTTGCTCGCTCGTTGCAAACGCATACGAGTACACGAGACGGTTTTCCCTTGTTTGCGCCGATTCATCAATATGCTTTTGATTATAAAGGATCTGTGCGCGGCGCTGTGTTTGAAGAACACCGGGCAGAATTCCTGTTGTCGTAAGACCTTCGTGGATCGTACGTTTCATCTGCTCCCAAGCCTCACCAAGATAAGTGAATATCTCTTTTCCCTCACGCTGCTCGACGTACTGCCAGATGCGCAAATTGTTTTTGTGGCAATAGTCCGCGATCTCGGCATAGGTATTCAATTCGTATACGTCATCGCGCATATCCTGCGAAAGCGCGGCAGATTCCTCTCCTTCGATCACGATAGAACCTCCGCCCACCGAATAGACACGTTTGGTTTCCACCACCGCTCCGTCGCGCAGCACCTCAACGTCCATTGTGTTGGGATGGATCGGGCAAGGCGTTGTGCGATCAAACAGAATATCGCAGGGTTTGGGAACAAAGGTTTCACGGATGACGCGATCGGTACCATGTCCCTCCCCCGTAGAAGCCAACGAGCCGTAAAGAGTTACGCGAAATGAATCCGCTTCGGGGTAACGTGCGAGCATGATCTTAACGGCTCGCTCAGGTCCCATGGTATGTGAGCTGGATGGACCACGACCGATCTTATATAATTCACGAAGAGATTGCATAAAATCCTCCTTAAATCCTTGCATCTTTATAGAGTATTGTAGCACAAACGAGGAAAATTGTCAATGCACGGGTAAAAATTCGATAACGCAAAACCTATCGTTGACAAGACAATGTTTGGATGATATAATAGAAGCACAAATCACGCAAAGGAGGTCATCACATGAAGCCAAAAAAGCGCAATCGGCAAGGCGAATCGCCGCGTGATATGTCTCCTCTTTCCCCCGCGCCCCATTACAGCACCTTCATGAGTGACCCCCGATTGGCCATGCTTGCCAAGCCAAAGGAGTCGCCTAAAAAGCGACCGCACCATAAAATCGCAGCCAAGATTACCACCATCGTCGGCGCCCTGCTTGCTCTGGCTATGCTGGCAGCCGTCTTCGTCCCCATGCTGCGCGAGCACTTCGCCTCCCTCCCCGAGGATCCACCTATTGATCCACCTGTTGATCATCCCGTTGATCCTCCCGTTGATCCTCCCATTGATCCTCCCGATGTCCAGCCTGTCGATCCGCCGGATCAACCGGTCGATCCACCGGTCGAGCCCGAATGGGAGAAAGCAAAGCTTTCATTCGATTGCCAGCATTTCAAGAAAAACTATATCGCAAGGTATAAAGCCGATCTCGTCATCAAATACGATCGGTATACCACCTTTGTCGGTTTGAGTGGTCTGTTGGATCGCTGGAGCGACGTTATGCTGCAGTCCTTCCAGCATAACGGGAAATTCGTTACCTTCAGAACTTCGTCAATGTCATGGGTAAGACAACTCGCCAAGATTTTTATTTTTGATGCATTGTGTGAATTGCGCACAAGAAAAGGCGTCGTGGATACCGTAAGCGAGCAGGAATGTCTGGATATCGTCGCCTATGCCGCCGATCAAATATCCAATTTCACCTATATTCGCGGCGGCGGCGCAAAGATTGGCGATGAGTGCTCGTATATTCTCGCCGAGGTCGATCGCGTCTCGCTCAGCGAGACATATGAAAAAAGTCTGCGCTTACAAACCGTTCATACGGCAAAGCAATACTACTCGGGCACCATTGACACTGCCATCGACACTTATTCGATCTCTGTGGCGCGCGCCATGGTTCTGTTGCTGTTCGGCTATACCCACCCTGTGTACGATACAGCGACAAGTGAGTTGGAGCGTCAGTACCGCAAAACGTATTTCGCGTATCTCAATCAATCGCTCGACGAGAAACAAATGCAAGCATATACCGAGCAGATCGCCGAAATTGTGCGTGAACAATTTGATGAATACCCCACATATACGGCTGTCCACCAACAGGACATGATCAATTGCCTTGATTTTGTCCCCTTCAAAATGTGGCAGGCCGTGATCGATGCCTTGCCGACGATGGTCGAGCAGACCACGGGAATGTCCTATTCCGAATTTCTCACAGGCGGACATATGTCCTCTGCCTGGTATATAGATTTGGAAAGCCGTTACAACCCTTACGGCAATTATACTGTTCAAAGCGTAGCACGTCATGTCTACCGCGATCGTCTGAACGCTTTACTTGCACAGCTTACGTTTGAACCCGGAGACATCCGTCTGACCAAGCAATGCGAAATTTCCTATACCGAGCCAATCTTTCCTGCCTTTGGCGATGAACAACGCCTGTACTTGGCTACCAATTACACCGCCATCTCTCCCGAGTTGCTTCCCTTCCCGATTTTCTCCGCAGGATATACGGAAACGGGAGACTACTATTTGCAAAGCAGCCACTATTTCGCACCTCTGACGGAAGAACAATATAAAGAATTTGTTGCGATATGCTCCCCTGATACTTTTGCCTCTGACATCCCCGATATACGTGCAACAATATGGGCCCATATTATCGGCAGAGCACAGTCATAATATTTCAAGACTTTTCAGACAAACAACCGTCTCGTGCGATCGACTCCGTACGGGATGGTTGTTTTTATAAATTTAGTATGAAACGTACGCAATATGCCCAAAATATAGGCGCGGAGATTGCCCGCAAACAAAAAACAATGAAAGTGAGTGCTACACATGAAAAGAATTCTGACATTCCTTGTGGCAACGATGCTGCTCATCAGCATGGTAGCCTGCGGCATGCGTGCCGATGACGGAAAGATCCCCGGTGACGGCGATCCTACAACCGATGATAACAATACCAACAGCGACACCAATAACAACACGAACAACAATAACGATACCAACAATGATGACGCTAACGGCGGTGGCGGCAATCAAACGCCCCCGACCTATCAAAACGCTCACGAGCTACTCGCCTCCATTTGGGCAAGCTACGGCGAAAATGAGCAATTTCCCATCATGGGCGGTGACTATGACAACGTTGTCGAAAACGCCCCCGGTGCCTTTGATCTGACGCACGCAGATGCCGCAGCCAATATTGATTCTCTGCTCAGCTTTCCCTCCGAGGAGATCAGCAAGATCGACAGCGCCGCTTCGATCATTCACGGTATGAACACCAATATGTTCACCTGCGGTGCTTTTCACGTTATCGACGCCGGCGAAGTTCAAGCGACGGCCGACCGCATCAAAAACCACATTCTGACCAAGCAATTTTTGTGCGGCTCTCCCGAGCATCTGGTCATCCTCCGTGTGCCCGACAACTATCTGATCGTGCTATACGGCTTGAAGGACAACGTCGATACCTTTGTTCAAAAGACCAAATCCTCTCTCCCCGATACTGCCACACTTGCCGAGCAACAGCTCAGCCGATAAAACAACATCGGAGCCGCTCACGGGCGGCTCCGCCACCGAGGTGTGTACCATGGTATTTTCCAGTATCAGCTTTTTATACTATTTTCTCGCGGCGTGTCTGCTTGTCTATTTTATCGTTCCGTCGCGGCTAAAAAATCTCGTCCTCTTACTTTTCAGCCTTGCCTTCTATTTTTACGGCGAACCTGTCTATACGCTGCTCATGCTCGCAAGCACACTGTCCGCTTACATTCACGGGCGTCTCATTGACCGCACACGCGGCACGAAATGGTCTAAAACTTGGCTTTGGTCCTCTGTTATCACAAGCATCGGAATGCTTGGTTTTTTCAAGTATTCAGACTTTTTTATCTCTAACATCAACACGCTCTTTTCCGCAGACGTTCCCATGCTTCGTCTGGCCCTCCCCATCGGTATCAGCTTTTATACCTTTCAGACGCTCAGC
>JAFVZV010000033.1 GCA_017507985.1 Clostridia bacterium | reverse complement strand
TCTCAGCCCCATCGTCATTTTAGACGAGCCCTCCAGTGCCCTTGACCCCATCGCCGAGTACACCATGTTCAACAATATGCTGCGCGCCTGCGAGGGCCGCACGCTCGTTTTCATCTCTCACCGTCTGTCCTCGGCCGTGCTTGCCGACCGCGTCATTCTTCTGGACGGCGGCCGCATCTGCGAGAAGGGCTCGCACGAGGAGCTGATGAGGGCAAACGGTCCTTACGCCGAGATGTTCCGCAAGCAGGCGGAAAACTACGTGGACACCACCGAGCAAAAGGGGGTGAACGTATGAGCACGACCGAGAAAAAGCCTAAAATCAAGCAAAAGCCCACTCGTATCATCCGAAACAACCTGGCCGTCATTGCTAAGGTTGCCCGTCTGACACCCGGCTATATCATTGCCATGGTGCTGGAGGGCGTGGTGTACGGTGCGCTTAACGCCTGCGAAACGGTGTTTATGTTCCGCTTGTTCAACGCGCTGGACGAAAATCCCTCGTTTGAGCTCGTGGCAACCATTATCATCACGCTCGCCGTGTTCTATCTGATTGCCCGCGTCTACACCAACTGGTACTGGCACTATTACCACGCCGCGATCCAACGCAAGCTGATATACAAAATGCACCGCGAGCTGTTTGAAAAGGCCTGCAAAATGGATCTTGCCTGCTACGACGATCCCGTGTTTTACAACGACTTCGTTTGGGCCATGGATCAGTCGCACAGCCGCGCTGTGTCCGTGATCGAGGACGTAGGCAAGATCATCAACCGTCTGGTGGCATCGGGAACGATCTTTTCCGTTTTGTTCACCGTCGATATCCCTATGGCACTGATCCTGCTGCTGTGCTGTGTATCCACGATCGTGTTGCGCCAGTACATGAACAAGGTCTCCTTCCGCCACAGGGAGGAAACCCAGTCCATGCACCGCCACAAAAACTACATCAACCGTCTGTATTATCTGTCCGATTACGCCAAGGAGCTGCGCATCTCTCAGGTGGACAGCAATCTGATGGATGCTTATTGGAAGAACATGAACGGCATCGTCGACACCGATCTGCGCTACGGAAAAATTTATTTTCTGTGGAACGACGTGGTCGCGGGCATCATTGACAACCTGACCTACTACGGCATTCTGGTCTACATGGTGCTGCAGCTCGCACACGGCAACGTTCTCATCGGCGGTCTTGCCGCGGCTGTCAACGCCGTGTGGTCCTGCCGTTGGTTACTCTCGGATCTGATCAACCGCTTCACCAAATTCCCCGAGCATTCGCTCTATATTGAAAAATATCTGACCTTCCTTTCGCACAAGCCAACCATCGTCAGCGGCGAGGGCGAGGTCGAGGAGCTGGAGGAGCTGGTGCCGGAAAACGTCGGCTTCACCTACCCCGCATCCGAGAAAAAGGAGGAGAGCAAGGAGAATTCGCAAGGGGAAGCACAAGAGCAAGCCAAGGAATCTCCCAAGGCGTCGCTGACGAACGTGTCGCTGACCATCAAACGGGGCGAAAAGGTTGCTTTCGTCGGCTACAACGGCGCGGGAAAAACGACGCTGACCAAGCTGCTCATGCGCCTTTACGACCCGAGCGAAGGACGCATTCTTTACAACGGCCGCGATTTGAAGGAGCTGTCTCTGGAGCAGCTGCGATCTCATATTGGAGCGGTCTTCCAAGATTACCGTCTATTTGGCGCGACGATCGCGGAAAACGTATTGGGTGACGTCTTTGACGGCACGGCCGAGCAGGAGGCGGCGGTAAAGGCGGCCTTGCACGCGGCGACCTTTGACGAGAAGCTGGAGCACCTGCCCGACGGCATTCACACCCTTCTGACCCGCGAATTTGATGACAAGGGCGTCAATCTGTCGGGAGGAGAGTCGCACAAGGTGGCGATCGCCCGCTGTTTTGCCCATCCGTACGAGCTGATGATCCTGGACGAGCCGTCCAGTGCGCTCGATCCCCTTGCCGAGTACGAGCTCAATCACGCGATTTTGCAAAAGGCCGACGAGAAAACGGTCATTTTCATCTCGCACCGACTGTCTACTACCCGCATGGCCGATCGCATTTATATGTTTGAAAACGGATCGATCATCGAATCAGGCAGTCACGAGGAGCTGATGGCACTAAACGGCAAATATGCCGAAATGTTCCGACTACAGGCAGAGAAATACAAATTGAACGAATAACCCAAGGGAGAGCTTCGTTTGAAGCTCTCCCTTCTAATTATATAAATGGATTTTGCGACAATATATATAATATAATTTATGCCGCTTGTCGAGTTAATAAAGTGTAGCCGGCATTTCCCTGGCGCATTTTGCCCTTTGCTCTAAAATGCAAGTTTTATAGAATTTAGAGCATTAGAATTGAAAGCAGCTCTTTCACCACCGAAAAGTGGAAAGATTTATGATAAAAGTGGAAGGATTTATGGTGGCATCTAATATTAAGCTAATCGCCATTCTGTTTACATGTAAGATAATAATTCGGATAACGAAGCAATTTGAACATCTGCTATGTCTTTGCCAAGTTCCTCGCTTTGGTATTGGGCAAGACCGTTCTTGATCCAAACGGTCCTCATGCCCAACGCCTTGGCGGGAATCATATCATTATCGAGACGGTCGCCGACCATAACACTTTCGCGAGCGGTACATCCCGCCATCTCAAGTGCCTTTTCAAAGATTCGCTTGTCGGGTTTCGCATATCCAATTTCTGCGGATGCAGCAATGACATCGAAGTATTGACGCAAGCCCCAATTTTCCAGGCGTTCTGCCGTTCCAAGCTTTTGGTTTGCTATAATACCAAGTTTATAACCCATTTGAATAAGAGCCGCTAACGTACTCTTTGCATCCGGATACGGAACCTCATCCTCCGGGTGCCACGGCGTTTTGGTCAATCCAAAGTGATTAATGGCAGTGGAATTACCGTCAAGCCCCTGGCGAGCAAGGGCGATACGCATATCGTCAAATTCTTGAAAAGTGATATCCGTACCAGCAATAATATCTTGGACTCTGTGATCATATGCCTCCGTTTCGTCAACAAGCGTTGAACCAACGTCAAAGAAAATCCACTTTATCACTTGATCAGGTTTCATTCAATCTCCTCATACCACTTTTTCTGTGCTTGATACATTTGATGATACATACCACCCGCGCTCATAAGCGAGTCGTGAGTTCCCTCCTCAACAATGCGTCCCTTGTCCATTACCAGGATGCGGTCAGCAATTTTGACAGAACCCAGACGATGAGTGACGATGATGGCGGTCTTACCGTCGGACAGCTCCATAAACTTGCGGTAGATGGTGCTTTCCTCGATGGGGTCAATGGCTGAGGTAGGTTCATCTAAAACAATAACATCGTGAGAGCGATAAAGACCGCGTGCAATAGCAACTCGCTGCCACTGGCCTCCCGATAGCTCCACACCACCAAAATCGCGTGAAAGCATGGTTTCAAGCCCCTCCGGGTAGGCAGGCGAATCAATGTCAACACCCGATCGATCGGCAACCGATGCAGGATCATCTTCGCTGCCAAAATCACTGATACGGATGTTGTCGCTCAAAGTAAGCGGATAGCGTCCAAATTTTTGGAACACTCCCGAAACGCCACGGTAGAGGGTCCCCGGATCGGTAGTTGCTGTAGACATGCCCTGCAAGGTCACCTTGCCCTCGTTTGGCAAGTAAATGCCAAGCAGAAGACGTGCTAAGGTGGTCTTGCCCGCACCGTTCTCGCCGACAATAGCGATCTTCTCACCAGCTTTGATGTTGAGCGACACGTCGGACAGACTGGGATGATCGGTGTTGGGATAGTAGAAGGTCACGTCCTTGGCTACGATGCCTTCGGTGCGGTCTGCTTGTACAACCTCGCCTTCTCTTTCGGGAAGGTTCATGAAGCGAACGTAGTTGTGTGCCGTTCCGACAAAGGTCGTGATCTTGCTGACGCGCCAGAGAATGTCACCGGCCATATGGAACATGGCACCGACCGAGCTAAACACGCCCGCAAAGGCACCGACCGAGATCTCGCCCTTCAGCAGTGCGTCAACCAGCATAAACATCATAGTGCCATAGCCGGCTAGCACAAATATCTGGGAGGCAAAGTCAACTATCAGCATTTTAACTTGTGCTTTCCACTCTTCCCGGTTCAGTTCGCGAAGCGTTCTGCCGTAGCGACCAAAGAAGAATTTGAAGCCGCCGAGCAGGCGCGTTTCCTTCATGAATTCCGTGCCGCAGACAGCCTTTTCGTAAAACTCAAACTGGCGGCGCTTAGGTGCGACAAGGTCCTCATTCTTTTTGACGATAGACACCTTCATCCACTCACCGATGTACTGAGGGACAAATGCCACAAGAATAAAGATAATAAACAGCGGCTTGAGGGAGTACAGGTAAATGCTCATGATCACCCAATAGGTGACGTTGAAGGTAATAAGCGTCATGACGGCCATCAGCGCGTTCTGCGTCGTTCCTGCGCCAACTCGTGACTTATCGAGGTCATCGTGAATATGGACGTCCTCCAAGGAGATTGGATTGAGGTTGGCTACCTTTCGATTTTTGCGGAAGTGGATGACGCGGTTGTTACGCCCGCCGAGCACTGAGCTGATGAAAAAGCCCATGGCATCGCAAAGGTTACGCATGAGGTAGATGCCGCCAAGCAGTAGCATCATCCAGGCGGCAGTTGTGAGTGCTCCGTTGCCGTTCAGTACAGCCTCGATAGCGTCGAATACGCTTTGCGTGGCGTAGGAGGTCAGACCGTAAACAGCACCCTTCAAGGTATACAGCAGTACAGCCGTGATAAACAGGACGGGAGAGGCGTGCATGCTCAGATCAAGTGCCGTTGCCAGAACGTGGCGGAGCTTGATAGGCTTATTGATATCAATGCGCTTCATCATCCCACCTCCTTTTCGTCGGTATACCAGGCGGCCTGTGCTTCAAACATGGCGCGGTAGCTGCCGCCAAGCTTCATCAACTCAGCGTGGCTGCCCGCCTCGCTGATCTTACCATCATCAATAACGTAGATGGTATCGGCCAGCTTGGTCGAACCCAAACGGTGGCTGATAAATATGGTGGTACGTCCATGGCTGATGGTGCCAAATTCCTCGTACAGACGGCTCTCACTTAAGGGGTCGAGTGCCGAGGTAGGCTCGTCCAGGATACAAAGCGGCGCGGGATTGATCATGGCGCGTGCCATGGCAAGTCGTTGCCACTGACCACCCGAAATATCGGCACCGCCCTCAAATATCTTGCCCAGCGGTGTATCAAGGCCGTGGCGCAGGCCCGCGACGGTTTCCTCAAGGCCAACCGTATAAGCCACGTCCATGATCTCGCCATCCGTGTCAGAGGCATCCATTCGTTGGATGTTGCCCAGCAGGATGTTCTCTCGCATGGTCAGCGGATAGCGGGCAAAGTCCTGATAGACGACCGCACACAGTCCCTTGCGTTTTTCGGGAGAGAGCGCGCGTAGTTCGATACCATCCACCAAAATCTCGCCCGTGTAGTTGGAATACAGGCCCGTGAGCAGCTTGATAATGGTCGTTTTACCTGCACCATTCGCACCGACAAAGGAATAATGCTTGCCGTGTTCGATGGTAAAGGACAGTCCGTTCAAAATAGTTCGCTCAACGCCGGGATAAGCAAAACCGACGTTCTTGAATTCAATTTTGCCAAAGTCAAAATCGTGGTCGGGCAAACAGGTAGCCTCGGGCTCTTCCTCCAAGGCCATAAAGGTGGTCAGCTCGCGCAGGAATTCGCGCTTTTTGATCATGGTTTCAACGGTACCGTTAATGCCGCCCTTGCGGCCGCCCGAGTAGTTGTTGGCCAGCATGAGCACTGCCTCGACAAGTGCGATGAACATACCAACCTCGATCTCCTTTTGGCTGACCGAAGGAAGCAACGTGAACATAGTTAGAATGGCCAATGTCGTACAGGCAAAGCCACCCAGCTTGTTGCGAAAGAAATTCTTAAAGTCGATCCTCATGCGGAACTTGCGGGCGTATTCATAGCCTTCGGTATGGCGCTGATTGAGCTCATCGGTAAAGCCGAATACGGTGCGCTCCTCCACATTCTCGCGATTGAGCATCACGTGAGATAGCGACTCGTTGCGGCGGTCGATGTTGGTCATCTCGACGTTGCCCTTGTAGGTTGCACGACCGCCTTTGACGGCGATGGCAACGGTGGGCGGGAGCAACAACACAAACAACAGTCCTACGTACCACACCTCACTTGCCAGTGTAATGATAACACCCAGCGAGGAGATCAGTATTTCAACGATAGACAGCACGTTGAGGTACATGCTGAGTATCTGGCCGCTCGTGTCGGTGCTGACACGGTTGATCAGATCCAGCATCTTGGGATTTTCTATGTAATGATATTGCAGTTTGGCGCGCTTTTCCAACACCTCACCGCTGATCCTAACCTTAAACTTTTGCGACGCTCGCAGGCTAACCATGTTCATCAGCCGCGTGAGTAGCACGTTGTAGATCATGATGAGTAGCAACAGCGCGATCGGCAGGATGATCTCACGTCGCTCTGCCCCGTCCTGTACGATGTCAATCGCCGTGTCAACAAAACGTGCTGTGACGTAAATGTTAAACGTCGGGATGAGCGCCGTGATCAGGTGCTGAACGAGAAAGAACAGCGAGTACCCGGGACAGGCGCGAAAAGCCAGGGCCATCATATCAAAATAGCCGTAGCGTTTCACTTTTAGGACTTGTTTGTTTGCCATACTGAACTCCTTATTTTGCGTTGAATGTAACGACATATTAATTATACTATAGTAAAGTTTACATGTCAACTATATGCGTAGTTGAGTTGACTCAACTACGATACTCTCTCGACGAAAAGCATTTTCAAATGCAAGCTATTCCGATGAATTTCTCGCCAAACAAATAATAATTTGACAAAGAAGTATTGAAAAAGGAAGTCAGTGTGCTATAATGTAGGATGTTATATTGGCTTTTTCTCGATTACCGATAAGTCTTGAAAAATAAAGAGAATGAGAATATATGAAATTAGGTATCGTTGAACGCGACGCCAATTTCAAAGAAATCTTTATTTTTCTATAAATGTCCATAAATCCTTATGGGATAAAGGATTTTTCAAGGTGCCAAAAACAACGCCCCCAATGAATCCCCACAAGGATTCATAAAAGTCCACGCAAAATTGGTACAGTAACCACGCACGGTAGTACAAAAAACAGCACAAAAAATATGCAATAAGCCAATGCAACATAGGACAAGGGCAACCGAATCGATAACGGTTCGGTTGCCCTTGTTTTTTATTTTGATACTACACTAATTTGTATTGGTTTCGCCCGAACCGGCAGACACAGCAAGCCCATTCCCTGCGGACGTTATTCTCACGCTATGCTCGCCGAAGACGAGGGTCATACCTTGGGCCAGGTTGGTCGGGAACAGGGCGTAGACGTCGTTATCCGGCGTCGTATAGGATATGGACAAGCTGTGTTTTGGGAAAGCCCCCAACGCCCCGAAATTCGAGGGCGGGGGCCAAGTTATATATTAATATTTTTGAGGTTCACTTTGACGTCCGCTTGCGTCTCCTGCGATAAATAATTCCGAATGTACCTAAGCCGATAACAACAAATGTCGGAATCCCCCACATCAAGACTTGTCGAACGACCTGATTATTCTTTATTTGAGACTTACATCCTCAATTATTATTTCATTAGCCAGCCCAATCAATTTATCTTGATTCAAAGAACCGTAATTGTCAAAATGTGTAATTCGCACAATTATTCCATCTCGAATGAACTCAATATATGGAGCAGAAATTTGGGGAATGAATATGATGGCTTCCGAATCCATATCTGTTCTGTTAAGTTTTAGAAATTTGATTGCCAAATAATCTTGTTCAGAATACGAATTTGGGCGATTAAATGTAGGATGAGCCTTTTGATAATACCCTTCAAGATCACCTTTTTGAATATCACCTATATGTGTTACAGATGGAAAAAAAACAGTATAAGAATACTCTCTATATTTAATTGATATATGGGGGTCAATAGTTCCATAAATTGATCTTATCTCAATTGATTCAGGGGTATCTAAGGTATTTATGATGGGGATTGAGCGATTGTTGATTTTTTCAGAAAAATCCAGCATCGAAGCCATCTGATCAGACGAAAATCCCATGTTTCTCATTACACTTTTTTGATTGATTTTTCCACTTTCAAGGAAATCGAATAGACTATCAAAAGAGGAAAAAGTTATTACCGTATAATCGGGCAAATAACCAGTGTCTTGTTCAATTGCACACCCGAAACATAAAAAGCCTACAAATAGAACTAATATAATCGAAATCACACACCTCATATCAATGTTCCCTCCTGCGTTCTTAATAATGACTATTCAACCATGCTAAAACCTCCGCTTTGCAACTATCGCAAAAGATTTCGTCCAATTTTCGCGTTGTTATATCATCCCAGGGAATTGCCTCCCCAGTCCAATCATTATCCATAATACACCACCCTGGTCTTTGATTTACTTCTTCCGTATGATCATCATTGTTACATCTTCCTGCAAATTTGCATTTTTCTCCTATCATTTCACAATAATGATCCCTAGCACCATATTGATGTGCTAATTCGTGGATTAATGTGATGACATCTCCATCTTCCCTCGACATCAGTATAAACCCCTTGGGCGAATTTGAAAAGTTCCTGTCATAAGTCGGAGTTCCATCAGATGAGATAAATCTGCTATGATACAATGTGCTTATTCCATATTGTTGTCGATGTGGGAGTAATCGACTTTAGATGAAGCTTAAACGAAACAAGCGTGTCAGCAGATACCGTAGTATTTGAATATGGTACGGATGCATCGTAGAATACCGGAAAACGATACAGTCCATAGCCGGCGTATGTACCACCATTCGTACCGGGCACTCTTCCTAAATAATGGTGCGTTTCAAAAGTGTATTCCCATGCATCCTCGTGATTGTACATGCCAGTATCTTCAATAAGATATCGTATTTCTTGAAATACATCTAATTTGTATGCATCAATATCCACCGTCGGATCAATCGACACAGGATAGGTCGCGCTTGCCAAAAATTCTTCATCAACAGAAACGGTCACTCCGTAAATCTGTCCTTCTTTGATGGTCTGTGCGGTCATGTTTCCGCGGACAACCTGCCCTGCGCTGTCAAACACGATAATCTCGCCCAGCTTGCCGACCTGTTGCTCGGTCTCGGGGTCAATCAAGGTAAATTGGCCGTTCGTTTCGGCCAGCACAAGGCCGCCGGTTTCGAGTAGAAAAGCAAAGCTGTTTTGCCCCATGTTGTAGGCGAGCAGAATTTCCTCCTTGACACCGGTGAGGGTGGGGGTATACTGCACCGCTGTGCCCGGGCCGAAGACGTTGGGGTAGAGCAGTCGTTCTGCCACGTCGGTGTCGGCAAGGCTCGCGGTGGTGGTCTTAGTCACATCCGAGCCGGCAGTCATAGTCATACCCGTTGCGGGCGTCATGCGGACGCTGTGCTCGCCAAAGACAAGGGTCATGCCTTGGGCCAGGTCGGTCGGGAACAGGGCATAGACGTCGTTATCCAGCGTCGTGTAGGCCATGTCGGACAAGCCTGAGTTTTGGGGTTTCCCGGCACGAGTGCACCGGGAAACATCATTCTTTATCATATCCTTTTTGGCTTCTTCAAATGTAGATAGCTCACCCTATTCTTATTCTAAAATTGTCGGCGCGTACTTTTGGAATACCTCGGTGGCAAGCGGAGATAGATACCCATTCCGCTGATCCCTTTTAGCCAAGTCGAAGGATTCTCTGCTCTCTGCCGAGGACAATTCAAACAAACCGATATCGTTCATATATGCCGTCAAAGGAGCAAGATGTCCTTCCTTGTGAAATCCTCCCGTAAAGCAAATATAAGAAAATCCGGGGCGCAAAGGCTGGCTTCCATAATAGCAAAACAAATAAGGATCTTCGCCTTTTGGCTGAATGACCGTATAGTTCTGTCCGACACGAAATGTGTCTCCCACCTCAACCGTTACGTCAGAGAAATTGGCATACACAACTTCCACCGTCACCTCAGCGAAGCTGTAAAATTTATCCGATGACCACGACTCCTCATAAACCTTATCCTGATACAAGCGATCGACCTTGATGCGCAAAATGGCACCTTTTTTATCAGCAGACATTTTTTCCAGCACAGAAAGCGGCGTTTCGTTTGCGCCACGGTATTCCGAGTCGCCGGGATCGCCCCATCCTTCCCCGTTATCTTCTACTCGGGCAAGATCATATGCCTCGATCGGCTTACGCTTGCCATCTACATATATTTCAAACGAGTTTTCCTTTCCGAGTGTAATTGGCGGGTCTTCGTTGCCGACAATCACAGGCGGATCTTCCTGTGATTTTTGACAGGAAACCAAAAACAGTACACATAGTAAAATACTCAATATAAGGCAAAAAACTTTTTTCATAATATCAATCCCCCCATTTCATTCGTAAAAAATAGATATCGTGAACACTTGGGCCCGCATATGTTATGTGCGTGCTGATGGTTGCATTTTGATTCATAATTGAAAGAATGCTGTGGTTTCCCAGTTAAAGTGAAGGGGGACCCAAAAATCAATCTTCAATCATATAGTTTTGCGCTGTCTGTATTGCCTCTTCTAATGTCATGAAATCAAAATGTTTAAAATCAGACCACTTAAATCGCAAATTTGGATTTGTATTAGTACCAACTATGTGAAAGAAACCCACATAAACATCATCGCGATACACAAACAAATAAAATGTATCCGATCTCTGTTCATACTCAGAAGGATACGGCTCAACGTAGACATCAATTCTGTATCCATCTTTATCAGCATATTGAATCAGATCTTCATCTGTAATGGGGCGAGCATCCACCAGTTGACCTTTCTCGAGCATCACGGCAACTTGGCTCTCATAGATTGGATCGATTGAAGAAGAACCATAGAAACGACAATCTCCGTAATAGGAGGCAATGCGATGTGCAAATGTCTGTGATACCATATCTACGCCAGTCGTCTGTGTGGGCGCATCCATATAATATATTTCCGTCCCTGCATAATCAAATGAAAAATCATATTGCATAAAGCGTTTGCTGTTGGGAACAACGACCACCTGATCCTTGAAATGATTGTACGCCGTCAAGAATTCATCGCGCGTGCATGTTGATTTCGAGCCTAACTCTTCAAGCTTGGCATCGAACGCATCCTCCCCTTTGCCGGCCGCCTCATACAACATTTTTATTTCATACAATTCCAAACCACTCAGGGAGCAGTTCACCTTACTCTCTTCGTAAGCATAAGGCTTTGCACACGACGGAATGAGCAAGAGAATTGCGCAACAGAACATAAAAACTATTGAAATTTTTCTCATCACCAATACCTCCGTTAGTTACTGAAATAATTAGATACGAATGCTCATATTCGAACAACACGATCGGCGGGTATGTGCTCTCTCCTATATAGACAGAAAAAATTTGATTTTCTTATGAACTTTTTAAAAATTTTCTAAAAATTCAAAAAGGCGCACACGACTGCCCTGCAGCCGTATGCGCCTATTCGCTTCTTGCCGATATTCTATTAGGACTCGGCAACGGCACATACGTTGTCAAAAGAGACCTTGATTTGTAATTTCATTGTATCACAAAAGAAGGCTCTTGTCAAGTATATCCCCCTCACAATAGCAAACCCCCGCGTAAGCACAAGGCCTACGCGGAGCTTGATAACGGTGATGTCATTATTGGCTGTAAATGGCTTTACGGGTATTGGCTCCGCATGGTTTCTTCAATCACGTCTGACGAATCGGCGCCCATACCGTTTCTATTGTGAACCAAGTACAAATAATGAGCGTCTTCACGCAGTTCAGCTTTTAATTTTCTATATTCAGCTCTGATCTGATTTGCATGAACACACGCATGATCGGAGCCGTCCAAATAACGTCCAATAATGTCCTTTAGATGTTTTACACGATTAATATGGTTCACTATCACCGCTGCCAGTTCAGCATCTGTCATGTTTTTGTAATCCATTTTATTTTCTCCTTTGTGAAAATGTTTCTTTTGTCGATCCCCTGCCGATATTGCTATATCGACAAATATACTGTGTAACTAAGTATCATTTAGTGATACCAATGTATTTTAGTTTTCTCTTCAAAATATCTTATAAAGACCTAAAATTCAACCAAAAACTCACCATCCGCACTCTTCTATAAGACGGAATGTTTTTTCGAGAATCCTGATACGCGTCGAGCTCGCCTTTGTAAGACAAAAATACAGAATGTAAGAAAGAAAAGGAAGCAGAAACAGCCGTTTACTCGGCACGAAGTGAACGAGTAAACGGCTATGTTATGTTATGAGAAGAATAACTGCTGATTTCTTATATAACGATTTTCCAAAATCGCTATATAAAAGACGTGTGTTTGTGCAGCGATTTTTTGATCTATACACAAAAAGGCGAGATCACTCTCGCCTTTTTGCTATTTATCACTTCCCTCCACCGAGGGCTAAATGATTGTTTTTCTCACACCATAAACACTTCCCGATACCGCTCGAGCAGCGGCGCCAGTTGGGGGTGATAAGGCGCGAAGGTGTCATTCTCAAGCATTTTGGTCAAAGTAGGCAGCGTCAGCACCTCGGGAAGCATCAACCGCAGAGCCGTGTCAGCGATGTCCGTTGCCAAAAACAGCGTTTCTCTGTGCTGATGTGCCAGCTCCTCACCCGAAAGCACGAAGCGGGCGTGTGCTTCGCGCACGTCGCGCATGGGCGGCAGCTTGTTGTAGTATTCCCTTGCCTTTTCCATATAGCGTGGGCCACCGCAATCGGCGCAGATACGGACCATAAAGCGATACGCGTTCCAAAGACGATCGTTGTCATGACACGTCCTCTCCAGCCAGCACATGAGCATAATGAGATACTCCACCCGCTCGGGGGTACAAAGATGGCGGAATCCGGTCAGATTCATCAGGCGCAAATACAGCGTGTGGTCGTCCGGGTGGGCCAGGATCTCGTCGCGAAGAATATCCCACGCCCGCTCGTAGTTCTGCTCTGATTTTTCCAGCTCGCTCAGCTTCAGGTCAAGCTCATCGTAGCGCTCATTTCGCTGGGGGCGCGTCAAGCCCAAAATGACCTCGATGCCCACGCGGTACAGCGTCGACAGACGAATGATGGTCTGCAGATCGGGCTCAACAATTCCCCACTCCCACTTGGACACTGTCTGATAGGAAACGTTCATCAAGTCAGCCAGCTGCTCTTGCGTGTAATTATTTTGTTGTCGTAAGTTTTTTAACTGTTCTCCGATATTCATATCTATTATAAAAACTCTCAAAATATAAAATTCGGGCATACAGACCACCAATGATCTGTATGCCCTTTCTATATATGAGAAACTCAGCGCTCAAACTGCTCGCCAAATTCCTCCATTCCTTTGCTTCCCAATATACGCTTCATATCACTCCATACTCTCCAACGCCTCGACATCTACCCACACAGCCGGGCGCAAAGCGGCTGATCCGCCGTGGCTGACTATTCTGCTTCCAGACACAAGGTATATCCAATATCCTCCAGACACCGTAGCCGTGCGAAGCCAATAGCCATAAACAAACACCGATCCGTGGTAGCTGTCCGAAACAACACCTTGTTTTTTGGCATAGGCAGTGGGCTCTCCTGCGGCATCCTCCATGGAAAGAAAATACGCCTTACATTCATGGTAGGATAATAAGAACACATTATCTTCACAGCCTACGTCTTGCAGATAGGTCGGGCAGATTACCGCTTGCTCCTTCGGGGTAAACACGGAGGTATAGAATTCCTCGTTGAGATAGCAGCGCAGGTCGGTACGAGGCCAAAGAACAACGCCGGCTGTTGCGTTCATCTGAACACGATCCAGCAGATATCGGCTGACAAGAAGATACTTGCCGTCCTCCTTGGCGAGGACGATCCATTCGATAGGCTCGGGGCCGTTATCAAGATTTCCGTCCTGCTCGTACTTACCCAGCGTTACGGTCGTCCCCGGCTCAAAATTAGTCCATTTAGCCTCGAAGTTCACCGCTCGGTCAAATCCCCAAAAGTCACCGCTGTTTGGCTGCACTTTCTGATTCCACGTCCAGCCGTAGAAGTCATACCCTTCTCGCACGGGGATAGGCAGCTCATACGGTTTGCCGTATTCCAGCGACAGGACAATATCTTTCTCTCCGTTTTCGGGGTGTAGATACAGTTGATATTGCTTTGGCACCCACACGGCTGACAGCGTAATATCCTCCGTTACGACGTCACTCTCGAAAATCCAGGCACGTGCCTCTCCGTCGACCGTGATGCGCCATTCAGTCAGATCATAACCGGTACGATCAAAGACGACTGGAGGTTCTATTGTACTTCCTCGCGGCACGGTCAAGACGCTCTCCAAGCCCAAATAATTCATGTTGAGCTTGACGGTGCACGTGGGCTGTTCATCAGGTTTGGTGCAGGCAGTGATAAAAAGAAGAATGGCCGTAGCAATTATGAACAGCCAAAAACAATATCTTTTCCCTTTCATGAGATTACCTCCTTGTGATACGACCGCCCGAGAAACGAACATATGTGTAGACGGTAATTGCGAAAACGGTTATCGCATATAGCAAAACGGTAATAATAGCCGTTGGTATGCTTTGAGACGCGGCACTTAGCTGATACAGCGTGTCGGGCTGTGTCCAAAACAAGAGGCTCCACGCGGGCGACACGCCTGTCAGCAACGCCTTTAGCAAGGCGGGCACGCCTGTGATGAGTAGCGTCAAGCTGATCGTTGGCAAGGTATGCTTGGCGTAGCACGATACAAGGCAGATCACACAACCGATCAGCGCGCCAACGAGCAAGGAAAACAGAAGATCCAAAGCAATATAGGTGCCGATCGAAATAGCGAGCGGAAATTGTCCGAACAGCGAAACGGAGCACAACGGCGCATCGCTGTTTAGCAACACGTAGGCATCCGCCACGGCCAGCAAAGCGGTAACACGGAAAGCCAGTGCGCACAAGGAGGCGAGCGGTACCGTTGCCGCCAGCTTGGTCAGGAATGTCTTGCTTCGTCCCAGCTTGGTGCTGCGAAGGATTTGAATGAAGCCTCCGCCGGAGCCTTTTTCGGAATATTCAACACCAAAGCAACGGACACACAGCGCGATAACGGCAAGGTAAAAGAACACGTCCACGCCGCCGCTGAAATAGCGAACGTAGCCGGTGTCGTAGATCAATTGCGATTCAATGCCGAGGGTATCACCACTCTGCCACACGCCGCGAGCATAGGTGTCTACTCTCTCAATGATGGGCTGTTCCGCACGGGCACGGTAAAATTGCTCGGTAAAGGCATTATAGGTATCGCGGTCGATCTCGCCCTTGGCGTATTTCTCTTTCATATCCTCGGCACTCGACAAAAGCTCCTCTATGCGCCCCTGCTCGTTTTGGATATATTCCCTTTGTGCCTCGCGGTCGAGGGCCTGCAGATCGGTGATGTAGGCACGGTAGCGCGCTTCGCCAAAGGTCTCCATGCTCCCTGCCGTACGCGCCGTATAAACGCCCTTGGCGGCGATCAAAAGGATGACCAGCACCAACACACCTGCATAACGCCACTTGGCCCATTCGTAAGTTATCAGCCGTTGTGAGTGATAGCGGCGACGCTTGGGGGCCTGCTTGTGCAAGCTGTCGGACAGGTCACGCCATTTTGTGCCCATCCAGGCCCTTAGGCGCGACGCTTTGGCCGCAAGCGTCTGATAATTCTTGCAGTAAAACCATGTGCCAAGCAGCCAAAAAACAGCGCACAGCAAGAGCAAAAGAACGATCATAAATATGATCTGTTGCACGGCAAGACCGAACAGCGACACCGTTCTGAAAAAGCCTAAGGGCAGCGTGCCGTCCAGCATAGATGCAAGGTTCATGTAGCGAATAGGCGGTACGGTGCCGAGATACTTCTTGGCAAACAGGAAATACTGTGACCCGACCATAACGGCCCCTCCGCCAAAGCAAAGGATGTAGGGCAATTTGACACAGGCCAAGAGCGCGATAAACAGACCATAGGCCAGATATCCAAGCAAGCGCACCGCCGTGTGCACTGCGAGATAGGTCGTAACCGACCATTGGTACGGGACTCTCTCACAGCCTTTGATCAGTTGTATGGCATCCTGCGACGAGGAATAGCCTTGACGCAAGCCAACCGCGGCAAAGGACGAAAGAAAGAACAACAGCGAAACGGCAAGCGTTAGTACACATGCCACGCATAATTTGGCCGTTGCCGTGCTGCCCCGCCCGCACGGCGTTGTATGCAGAATAGGGCGAAAGCCGACAGAGGAATCATTCAAGAAGATATAAGCCACGGCGGCCGTCAAGAACAGCAAGAGAAAGATGCCCGTTGTGGTGCTTGTTTTCAAATAGCAGTCATAGCCGTAGGTATACGAGTTGCCCGGCAAGCCTGTGTCAAGCAGCGTCTGATACCGCTCGATCAGCATCACACGGGAGACGACGGAATAGTGATCCTCGCTGTATCCGTAGCTGCGCAGGTCGCGCAGCTGCCGCTTGGAAAGATTGAGAACATCGGTCAATTTCGACTCGTATTCCCCCTGCTCTTCCACATAACTGAACACCATGCGGAGCAGTCTGTAATCATCAAAGCCGCTGTCGGGAAAATAGGTGCTCGGCAGCTCCACCTCGCCCCCGCGGATATTCTCTTGAACGTAGTCATACATTTCCTGATAATACGCCTGCGTTCCCTCGGGATCGGCGAGGTAGATCTCATTGTAGACTTTCCGCACATAGGGCTCGATCTCGTTTGGCTTGGAGGTGTACCACACGAGGGCAAAATTCAAGGCAAGCAGACACAGCAAAAGACCGCATATCATGCGGGAATGCAGTAGCTTATGCCATTCTGCGCGAATGAGTTTCATGTTGCCCTCCTATGGCGTGGATCAGTTGTTTTTCTCTTCAATGGCGGGAATGATCTCCCCTGTATCGAAATGGATCTCGGCAAAATACCGATCTCCCAACGTGTTCAATTCGTGGTCGAAGTTCCAAAGAAAACCGTAAAAGACGTTGTCAATGACGGTATAGTATCCGTCAAAATCCATCTCTCCCGTGGGATCTGTATATACGGCTCGGATGTTGCTGCCGTCGTGGTCGCAAGCGTACAGTGTGGCGGAATAATCGAAAAAGAAGGCCTCCGGTTCGGTCGGCGGATAGATTGTAGGATCATTGACCTGGCGAATTTCAATTGGCGTGAAATAGATCGCATCGTTTTCCACTCTGAAATTATGGACGGGGACGTCGATCAAATAGCGCCACGTTGCATTTTCGATATCTACACAGACAAGTCTCGTCATATTGACGGGGCGCCCATCCGGTGCCTTCACCCCCTCCTTGGGATTAACCAGAACGTAAAGAAAGCCGTCATAATAGCTACATTCGGTGAGTGAGCTGACCCAACCGTTTTCGTCGTTGTCAAATATTTTGACCTGTTCCTTTGTGATCATATCCGTCATATAAAGTGCACCGTTCCAAAACGTAATAGCCTTATTATTTGCCACCATCATTAGGGTTTCTCCCCAATCGCGCAGCTGCATGACGGTCTCTTCCTCGCCGCCATCGGCGGGAATACGGCAGACGTATTTCGTATAGTCCTCGTAGCTGTCAGAATTTCCATCAAGCTTGAGTTGAACGCTATTGTAATACAAATAATCATTTTCAATATAGACACGGTGGGTCATTGGATCACGGTTTTCATCAAATGTTAAAAGAACCTTGACCTCCCCCGTTTGAAGATCCATATACGACATATAAACGTTGTGCGTTATAAACTCAAACGATGAAAAATAGAGTCGCCCTTTATATATCTGAGAGAGCGTAACGAGATGGTTTTCTAAAAAGCATGAGCCGTCACATTCAGGATCATTACAAAAGTCTGAAAATAACTCTCCGGATAGTTGATTATATTGAGTGCCCATCCCCCAAAAACCAAATACATAATTGTCCCAGGCTTGTACGTACGGTGTGATCGTGTGTGGCTCATATACCATGGACTGCGCCGGCGGCAACTGTTCGTTGCATGAAGCAAGCGACATGATACATAAAACCAACGTAATTATCGTGTATACAAATCTTTTCATTTCAAGCCTCCGCTCCAAAGATATACAGATAGTAGTCCTCCAGTGCCGGCGCTGTATTGACAGCCGATACCGTGGGGGGCTCCTCCGATAGCACGCGCAGCTTAACCTCGCCCGTCACCTCATCTCGGCTGATGTTAGTCACGCGGAATTTCTGTTGCATTTCGGCGACCTGCTCCTCCGCCACGGGTACGCTCCACACCTTGCCCTCGATCTTTTTGAGCAGCTCGGCAGGCGGCGCGTGATCGACGATGACGCCCTTTTTGAGCATGATGACCTCGCGGGCGATGTACTCAATATCGGACACCACATGGGTGGCGATAATGACGATCTTGTCAAAGGCAATCTTGGCGATATAGTTACGGATGGCGATACGTTGTTTTGGATCAAGACCCGCGGTGGGTTCGTCAAGAACGAGGATCTTTGAGTCACCGAGCACTGCCTGCGCGAGTGCCAAGCGTTGCTTCATACCGCCCGACAGCGCTCCGATTTTGCGGTTAGGCACGTCGTCCAGCTCGACCGCGCGCAACAGCGTGTCGATCTCATTGGCAATGTACTGCTTGCGTTCCTTACCCTTCAGATGTGCGCCCACGTCCTTGAGCGCCGCCATGTACCAAAGGAATCGCTCGACGGTAAAGTTGGGGTACATACCGGGATATTGCGGCATAAATCCCAGCAAGCTACGAAAACGTGCGCCCATTTTGAGCACGTCCTCCCCTTCGCCGTCGTCCTCTGCGTAGGTGATGCTACCGCTGTCGGCCTTGAGATTATCCGTGATGATATTCATGAGCGTAGACTTACCCGAGCCGTTTGGACCAAGCAAAGCGTAGATACCCGACGTCAGCGTCGCGGTGAAGTCGGATAACGCCTTGTTGGTGCCGTAGGATTTGGATATATGATTTAATTGTAGTTTCATTTGCCTTTTCTCCTTTCCGGATGATATATGGCAGAACAATATAATGCCAAGCTTATAACAAACAGTACCATAGCAACAACAGCCGTTGATTTTTCCATCAGCAACGGTGTTCCCTCTAACACACGGTCGAGCAATGGAAGAACCGCCGCATCCCGCGACAGAACTGTTTGGATGGCGTTGAAGAACACCAGGGTGCTAACGATCAACGACGTAGGCACGGCAGATCGGCTCACGGCAGAGCATGCACCAACCAAAAATGAAAGCAACATCGCGCCCAATACGCGCAGTAGCAGTACAGTTACAATCATAGCTACGATACTGCCTCCAAGATTGGTGCCGAGAATCCGGATGCTTGCAACAGGCGCTTGCCCCTGCGGTAAAGAATAGCGGGATTGAAGCACGAAGAGACGCAGTCCTTCGAAAAGAACTGTGCATCCGCCCGACAAAACCATTGCCGCGCCGATCTTAGCAAATACGGTGTTTTTTCGCCCTTTTGGGGTTCCCCTCAATAACGTTTCCATGCCCGTGGTATGCTCGTCAGCGAATATACCGGCAAGCAGAAGAATCAATATGGCAGCAAGAGCTGCGTTCAACGGCTCCTCTATGTACAAGCGCCATCCGGTGTCGTAAACAACGTTTACCTGTATGCCCTCTGCGGCACATTGAGACAGATACTCAACCTTGGGCAAAATACGACGGTCATAGATATCCTTAAGAATCTCAGCGTTGCGGTATTCCAGGTAAAAAGCGTCCAGTTCTTCTGCTGAAATATCCCCTGCCTCATAGGCTTTTTCCATATCATTCAGCTGTGACTGAAGACGGGCAATACTGCGATATTCCTTCTGAATACTTGCGCCCTTCTCCTCCGTCCACGGTCCAGCATACTTCTCCATACACTCCCGATAAACCGCATCCTCGTAGGTTTCATTGGGCGCATAGTAGGTCTGCAACGTTAACACCTGAGAAGCGACCAAAAGGCAAAGCAAAACAAATCCAAATCTCTGACAAAGGCGCTTGCGAACCTCCCAAAGAAAAAGAGAGTTCGAATAGGTAGTCTGTCTTTTCTTTTGTTTTGCGCGTTGCGTTTCGGACAGTCGAGTCCAAAGCTGCTTCAACCATTTGATAGGATTCACTCCCCTGCGATGGACCGCGACTGCGTTCGCCCGCCTGCTATAGAGCAAAACAAACAGGACAGCCAAAGCAATGCAGCATCCTGCCAGTATCAGAGG
>JAFVZV010000032.1 GCA_017507985.1 Clostridia bacterium | reverse complement strand
CGAATCCCACACCCTCCGCCACTTTTTTGAAACCCGCAAGGAAAATCCTTGCGGGTTTCGTTTTGCAAGAGTTCTTTCGGCAAATCGCGGTTTCAAAAAAGACGGACATCCGATGCCAAGGTATCGGATGCTGATTGCTATATAAAGGGTTGATTTGGGGATGAAAAGATGGTACAATGAAGTAGATGAACTTGGATTTAACGAGGAGAACATATATGAAATACAAGGGAACGCTTATTGTTGTTAAAGATTGTAACCGTGCGTTAAGGTTCTATCGCGATATGTTTGGATTTCAACTGCTTCAAGACAACGATGGGAATATGGAATTGACGAATCATTTATATTTACAGGAATCGGGATACTGGGAACGAGTCACAAATAGAAGTGTCATTCCAAACAGTAATCAGTCGGAGTTGTATTTTGAAGAGCTCAACATAGAACAATTTGTGAGGATAATACGTTGAAAAACAAAATGTTTTTGATAACCGCCTGCTTGCTCGTAGGGTTTGCAATATCATTACCTGCATTCATTGCGACCCAAAACAGTATGATCGAAACCGTAACCATTACGATCGGTATTGCTCTTTATCACTTTATCATGAGACTTGCGGTGGGGACTATTGTAAATTCCATTATGAAAAATAAGGCCAATCATGAAAATGTATGGTTTCGGGAAAAAAACTTTGAAAAAAAGCTTTACAAGCTGCTGCGAGTACGAGCGTGGAAAAAACATCTTCCGACATACAGTCCGGACACATTTGATACAAGTCAAAGAACCATGAAAGAAATTGTAGGTGCGACCTGTCAAGCGGAGATCGTTCACGAGATCATCATGATCCTCAGCCTGTTACCAATACCTCTGATCCCGTTTTTGGGCGGTGCGGCTGCGGTGATGATTACGTCGGTGTTTGCCATGCTGTTTGATTCTTTATTTGTGATCCTTCAACGCTACAATAGGCCGAAGCTCGTCAGAGTCATGGGGCGTTTTCCAAAAATTATAAAATAGTGAAAACAAAAGGAGCTGCAATGAATTTTTTGGCGGATCAGCGAAAAAGAAAAATTTTTATCATCATATTGACAATCGTTCTTGTATTGGCGATCATCGTAGGTGCTTGTGCGATCTACAAAGGTCTTGTATTGCTTGGCTCTTACTCCACCGCAGATCTATCCCAAACAGATCTTGACATGCTTTCGATTTACGGCAGCGAGGATGAGGTGATGAATCGTGAGAAATATGACGAAAACAAGTCCAATCTTCCCGACAACTATACCGAGATCATCATTGACGGCGGTTGCCATGCTTACTTCGGTATGTACGGAAAACAGGACGGCGACGGCACACCGGCGATTACGAATGAGGAACAGATTCGCTTGACGGTGGAAAATATCGTGAAGATGATGGAGTGAGGAATCATTCACTTTTTGAGAAAATGAACGGAGGTAATATTGAATGTGGTTCATACTTGCGTTCCTGTCCGCTGTCTTTGCGGCACTTACTTCTATCTTGGCGAAGATCGGCATAGATGGGGTAAATTCCAATCTTGCAACGGCGATCCGAACGATGGTCGTCGTGGTGATGGCATGGGGCATGGTGTTTTTGACCCATTCGCAAAGCGGCATTTCCGAGATCAGCAAAAAAAGCTGGCTCTTTCTGATCCTGTCGGGACTGGCGACGGGGGCATCGTGGCTTTGCTACTATCGGGCATTGCAGATAGGCGACGCATCCAAGGTCGTTCCGATCGACAAGCTGAGCGTAGTGATTACCTTGATACTGGCGTTTATATTCTTACATGAAGAGTTTACCGCAAAGTCATTGATCGGATGTATTCTGATCGGGGCAGGGACGTTGGTGATGGTTTTATAAATCTGAGTTTGCTGCAATATTCGTTTTCATCAATCAGAGTAATTCCGATGAGTTTATTGGGCGGCTACAGGTTGATTTTCATACGCTTTGACCGGCATTGAGTAGGTAAAACAAAAGCAATGATTTGCATAGAGAAAACAACTTGACAGAAGCGGGAAAATGGCTTATAATGGATTCAGATCCCCCGATTATATGAAAGAGAGGAAACCATCATGAAAAGAGCGATCGCGCTGATGCTGGCGATGCTGATGCTGACCATGTCCGTGGCCGCCTGCGGCGGTAAGGCCGCGCCGGAGGAGACGACCACGGCTGCCTCCGTCGAGGGAGCGACCACCGCTCCCGTCGCCGATACCACCACGGCCGTACCCGAGGAGACCCTGCCTCCCGAGCTGCAGGACACCCTGCCCGATGTCAAGTTCACGGGCGAGACCTTCAAGGTTCTGATCCGCGAGGAATCCAAGTATGAAATGACCAGCGAGGAGATCACGGGTGATCTCGTTCGCGACGCCGTCTACAACCGTGAGGTCACGGTGGAGGACCGTCTGGGCCTCGATGTGGAGGTACATACCATCAAGGGCAACTGGGATTTCCGCAACGACTTCATTGCCCATGTTTCCAACTCTATTCTCAGCAACGACCATACCTTCGATATGGCCATGACCCACAACGCCTATCTGGCATCCATGATCCTGCGCGGTCTGGCGACTGACCTGAACGAGCTGGACGCCATCGACTTTGAGAAAAAGTGGTGGTGCCAGAAGTACGTCGAGAACATCGCCATTGACGGGAAGGTCTATTCCGCCATGGGTGACATTGGTGTTTCTCTGTACGAGTATCTTGAGGCGACCTACTTCAACAAGAAGATCGCCGAGGAGCACAAGATCACCGATCTTTACGAGCTGGTACAGTCGGGCAACTGGACGCTGGACAAGATGATGGAATATGTCAAGATGGTTGGCGCCGATCTCAACGGTGACGGCAAGTACGACCAGAATGACCTGTTCGGTCTGGCCATCGACAACCACAACTGCCGTTATGCCGCAACCATCTGGCAGACCGAGATCACCAAGGTGTCCGAGAACGGTCAGCGCGTCTTCAACCTGCCCAATGAGCGCTTTGTCAACTGCTATGAGAGCCTGTACCACGCCATCTATGACAACACGCAGGTGCTGTTCGACGGCTCCAACACCCACGGTCTGAAAATGTTCACCAACGACCAGCTGCTCTTCTTCACCGAGCGTCTCTCCCGTGCCGCGCTGATGAAGGAAATGGAGTCGGAGTACGGCATCATTCCGTTCCCTAAGTATGACGCAAGCCAGGCTGAGTACGTCTCCGCGACCCGCGACTCGCACTCGGGCCTGATGGTTGCCTCCAACATTCAGAATCCCGCCATGGTCGGCACCGCCATCGAGGCG
Source organism: Clostridia bacterium (assembly GCA_017507985.1). Taxonomy (GTDB): domain Bacteria; phylum Bacillota; class Clostridia; order Oscillospirales; family CAG-272; genus SIG644. The sequence continues at coordinate 353 of JAFVZV010000032.1, read as the reverse complement.
ATGTGTATGTACGGCTACCGGGATATCACCCCCGCTTATTACGAGACCACCCTCAAGCTCAAGTACCTCAGCGATGAGACGGCTATGAGCATGCTGGATCTGATCCGCGACAGCGTGGATTTTGACTTTGCCATTCTGTACACCGTGCCGCTGAGCACCATGTACTCCTTCTACGGTGAAAAGATCGCGTCCGCAACGCCCAGCATCGCCTCCGCCGTCAAGGCACAGGCCAAGGCATGGCAGAAGCTGCTGGATAAGATGTACGAGGACTTTAATAAGCTCGAAAAGTAATATTCCCACCCAAAGAGGCTTGCCGCGGCACGCCTCTTTTGATTTAGCCGGGGATTTCAAAT
>JAFVZV010000031.1 GCA_017507985.1 Clostridia bacterium | reverse complement strand
CTGCGCGTGCGGAAAAGTTCTGTTTTGTCGCGTCCGAAATGTACGGCGTTGGTCAGGATCATGGCCCACAAACGGCTGTCTCTGTCCACGTAAAGCGCAGTTCCCGTAAAGCCGGTGTGGCCGTAGCTGCCCTCGGAGAACAATGCACCCGTCAGCGTAGAAAAGCTTGGCGTGAGTTGAAATCCGAGACCGCGGTTTTCGTTTTTGCCGGGAGTGGCGTTGTAAATGGCCTTTTCGAAGGTGCGCGGATTGAGATACAGTCCCGTGTCGCACTTTCCGCCCGATGCGATCATACGCGCAAAGCGGATCATATCGTCAAGCGTAGAGAATACGCCCGCGTTGCCCGAAACACCGCCCATAAACGAGGCGTTTTCATCGTGCACGCGCCCGCACAGGTATTCGCCGTGCAGGGCAGAGAACTCGGTGGTCACCACGTTGGCGGTGGTGGGATTGTAGCAGGTCGCATGCATGCCAAGCGGTTCAAATACCTCGCGCCTTGCAAGCTCGTCCAAGGGCGCACCGCCCACCTGCTCCAGAATCTTTTGCAAGAGAATGTAGCCCATGCAGGAATAATGTACTTGCTCGCCCGGGGCGCACCAGGGCTTGGAGCGTAAGATCACGTCAACCGCCTGCGCGGGGTCATCGGTCTGCGTCCAGAGCGGAATATGCGGGGTCAGACCCGAATTGTGGTGCATGAGATTGCGCACGGTCACGTCCCCGCGGCCTGCAGGTGCGTCGGCGGGGATCTCAAAATAGCGGGAAAGCGTGTCTGAGAGCTCGAGCTCGCCTCTCTCGATCATGCGCAGGGCTACCATAGTGGTGGATACCAGCTTGGATAGAGAGGCCAAATCAAACAGCGTATCGCGCTCAAGGGGCAGGGGAGATGGATGGACCTGTCGCTTTCCCATATAGCCGCTGTCAAGTAACCGGTCTTTGCAGCCAATAGCATAGGCAATGCCGGGATATGCACCTGTATCCAGTCCGTTTTGCAGAATTTGCACAGAGCGTGAAAAATCAAGGGAGTGTTGCATGGCAGTTAGCTCCTTTCAGCATATGTCCGATGATATCTTGATTCATTATAGCGCATTTTGCTCTGCGTGACAAGAGCTTTTGGGCTTATCGGGGAAAAAAACATAGTCATTCGTGATGAAATTGTGAGCAGTTGGGTTGACATGATGAAAATTCGGTGCTATAATGGTGAATGAAAAATAAAGGCGCATTTGCCGCTTGTGACAGATCGTTTTTGTTTTATCTAAATTTTGGAGGCATTTTTATGAAAAATTCTGATGTGAAGCTGCGGATTCGCGCCATTTGGGGCTTTAAGAACTCCATTTTTGCAACATTGGCGTTTCTGCTTTATGGTGGACTTACCATTGCATTGTGTGTAACCGGTATCGGTGCGATTGTCGCTCCCGTATTCGCAGTAGGCTATGCTGCGCTGTGGCTGAACATGGTTCGCGATGACGGCAAGGTTGAGTTCATGCGCATTTTCACCGATACGCTGAGCAACGTTCTCAAGAAGTGGGTAATGACCTTCCTGACCACTCTGTTCACAGGCCTGTGGTCTCTGTTGTTTATCATCCCCGGTATTGTGAAGGCTTATTCCTATGCAATGGCTCCTTACATCATGCTCGATAACCCCGAAATCAGTGCAATGGATGCGATTAAGCAGAGCCAGAAGATGATGAGCGGCTACAAGAAGAAGCTGTTCTTCCTCGATCTGAGCTTTTTGCCCGCATGCCTGATCGCTCCTCTGACCCTGGGTATTCTGTACCTGGATATCATCCCTCGCCGTGCTGCTTCTCACGCTGCATTCTATGAGGAACTCAAGAAAGTTACTGCAGAGGCTCCCGCACAAGAGGCTGCAGAGGCTTAATTTGTCAATCAAAAACCGCAACGTACGCGTTGCGGTTTTTGTCTTTTTTATTACAAAAAAAGAGGCATAATTTGAAAAAAGCTTGTGATTTCGGTTGACAAAAATATTTTTGGTGTGATATAATGTAAACAAGAATTGAATTTTTTCGATTCTGAATATTAAATTTGGAGGAATCTTCCCATGATCAAAAGATCCGAACTCAAGCAGATCGCAAAAGATGCATTGAAGCCTCATCATTGGCTTGCTGTCGGCGTATCTTTGGTATACGCTTTGATTGTAGGCTTCGTGAGCGGTACCTTCGTTGGCGCTCTGTTTACGCCCGTGCTGGCATTTGGTCTGTATGCATTTTACAAGAACCTGGTTGCCAATAACGAAGCCAAGTTTGAAACGCTGTTCACCGAAACCTTTTCGAACTTCTTCAAGAAGTGGGGTACTACCTGGCTGGTAGCTCTGTACACCTTCCTGTGGTCTCTGCTGTTTGTCATCCCCGGTATTATCAAGACCTATTCTTACGCTATGACCTACTACATCATGCTG
>JAFVZV010000030.1 GCA_017507985.1 Clostridia bacterium | reverse complement strand
GCTTGAGGAAGATGGGGAATACGCCATTGTTTTGAGCACCACGAACGAAGAGGACAAAGAAGTGGAGCTGAACGATGACGGAGTTTACCGCAATCGAATAGAGGGATTGAAGCCACAGTGGGAATATACGCTTTCACTGGTACAATACGATTCGCTTTTGGGTGAAATTCGCCATTTTGAAGCAAAGCTGCAAACCTTAAAGCACAGCAACCAAGAGCCGATCCCACCGCCTGCACCCGAGCCCATGTCGACGCCGAGTGTGACTGTTACAGATACTGAAATTGTGGGCATCAACAAGATTCGCTTGTATTTCACACACAGCGACTTGCCCGACGAGAGCATGGTAGCGTTTGACGTACAAATTGGCGATTTGAGCTTGGACAGGATCGTTCTTACGCCTGTGGATATTGAAAGAGGATACGTTGAGCTTTTGATGGAAGCATCGGCGTCACTTACCGTGACCCCCTCAGTTATTGCCATGGATAACGGCGAAGATGTGAAAACGGTGTGCGCGGAGTATACACACATTTTTGAAGAGACCTTTCAGGCAGAGGTCATGGTTGGGCTATACGAGCAGGTGATTACGGTCTATCCCGTTGCCATTACGGGCGGCGCGGAGCGCATAAGCGTTACCTCGTCTTTGGCACCGGATACCCCTGAGCTGGTATGGCTTGAAGATGCGGTGAAGCTGTGGTATGACACCGCAGGTGTGATTACTTATACCATGTACCTTTCAAACGATGACGGCGACATCCTTTCAAATGTGGTAACGGTAACGGTGGATACCGCCGTGACCAAGCCTACCGTTGATTTTGGTATGAATTACAAAAATCCGGGCGACGTGTGCATCACGTACAACGACGACGGCAGCATCAACCTATACATCCAAACCGACTTTGAAGCACAAAGCGAGGATCTGTATTATCAGATCACGGTTGGCGGTGTTCGTTATACGTCGCGCGAGCCGCTGGCAAGAATCGAGCATATTCCCGACCAAAGCTATTCGTTGACCTATGACGTTTGCATCGACGTAAACGGCGTGCCGTATTCGATCTATCGCGTAACCCCCTCCGGCATGGCAAACGAGCCCTATTTCTATTGGGAGGGCTTTTTGCAGGAAAAAGCCGTGCTTTTGCAGCTTTATAAGGACGCAACGTATCTGGATCTGAGCTCGGTTTGGCTTGTAAGCTCGCAAGGGGAGGAGATCCTTCTTGGCGAGGCGGATTTCGTTTACAATGCGGTGGCCGACTCTTATGACCTTGAGATAGAGCTGAGCGAGTATGCCGAGGAGGCTACGGTCTTTTTGGTGGCAAACCCGTATTACGAGGGGCTTGAGCAGATCAGCTATATCGGCAACGTCGGAAAAATAATTGAAATAACGCTAACTCAGCTGTAAAAGGAGAAGAAAATGGAAAAGAAAACCGAGAAAAAATCATTTTTGATCGTGGAATTAACGGTGCTGTCGCTGTTTCTTTTGATGCTGATCGGGTGCCTTGTTGCAGAGATCTGTGCCCCGCAATCGGCGCTGGCCGTTTGGGTAAAGGCAAATATCTGGGACGTGGGAAAAACCCTGATCTCTCTCAAATCTCACGTGCCGGTTCTTGTAAATTGCTTTATTTACATTGTGATCGTGTATGCCGTATGCCGCTTGATCCGCTTGCTGTTCAGCGCAAAAATGAAAAAGAGCAACCGTACCAAAACCGTGCTTTCGCTGTTTGACGGCTTTGTAAAATACGCCTGTGCCATTGCGATCATCATTTTGGTGCTGAAGGCGTGCGGTGTTGACACAACTGCGCTTGTTGCCTCGGTTGGCGTGTTGACACTGGTTGTCGGTCTTGGTGCTCAACCCCTCATTGCCGAT
>JAFVZV010000029.1 GCA_017507985.1 Clostridia bacterium | reverse complement strand
TCTTATTTGAGATGACCTCCAAGTACGGTACTCCCTACTTCTCCAACTACATCAACTCGGATATGGAGCCCAGTGACGTTCGTTCCATGTGCTGCCGACTGCGCCTGGATTTGCGTGAGCTGCGCAAGAAGTCGGGCGGTTTCTTCGGTAGTGGCGAGAGCACCGGTTCGGTCGGTGTCGTTACCATCAACATGCCAAGAATTGCTTATCTGGCCAAGGACGAGGCTGATTTCTATGCTCGCCTTGACAGATTGATGGATATTTCTGCCCGTTCACTCAAGGTCAAGAGAACGGTCATCACCAAGCTGATGGATGCCGGTCTGTATCCCTATACCAAGAGATACCTGGGCACCTTCAACAACCACTTCTCGACCATTGGTCTGGTCGGTATGAACGAGGCTTGTCTGAACGCATGCTGGTTGGGTGTTGATTTGACCAACGAAAAGGCACAGAAGTTCACGCGTGACGTGCTCAACCATATGAGAGAGCGCCTGTCCGACTATCAGGAGTTGTACGGTGACCTGTACAACCTCGAGGCAACGCCGGCAGAATCGACCTCTTACCGCTTGGCAAAGCATGACCTCAAGCGCTATCCCGATATCATCACGGCAGCCAAAAACTCGGACGAGTCGCCTTACTACACCAACTCCTCTCACCTGCCTGTTGGCTACACCGACGATATCTTCACCGCGCTCGATATTCAGGACAAGCTGCAGACGCTGTACACCTCGGGTACCGTCTTCCATGCCTTCCTCGGCGAGAAGCTGCCCGACTGGAAGGCCGCCGCAACCCTCGTTCGCAAGATCGCGGAGAACTACGAGCTGCCCTACTACACCCTCTCCCCCACTTATTCGGTTTGCCGTGAGCACGGATATTTGGCAGGCGAGCAGTATGAGTGTCCTATCTGCGGAAATAAGACCGAGGTCTACAGCCGTATTACGGGCTACTACCGTCCCGTTCAGAACTGGAACGACGGTAAGTCGCAGGAATTCCAGCACCGCAAGGTTTACGATATCGCCAATTCCAAGCTGACGCACGGCGCACCCAACACCGAGGTGAGCGAGATTGCAGAGAGTGCACCTGCCATTGCCGACGGCACTTACCTGTTCGCTACGGCAACCTGTCCCAACTGCAAGATCGCGAAGTCGCTTCTTGATAAGGCAGGTGTTGTTTACGAGGTCATGTATGCCAACGAGCATGCCGATAAGGTGACGGCACTTGGCATCAAAACGGCTCCTACGCTGGTCGTCGTCAACGGTGACGAGGTGCACAAATGTGCAGGCGTGTCCGAAATCAAAAAAATGCTGAATCAGTAAGGAAACATTATTGATATGTATGATATTATCATCATCGGCGGCGGCCCTGCGGGGCTCGTCGCCGCAGTATATGCCCGCCGTGCGGGCAAAAGCGTATTGGTGATCGAAAAGGCCACCTTCGGCGGTCAGATCACCTACTCCCCCAAGGTAGAAAACATCCCCGGCTTTGTGTCACTGACAGGCAACGAATTTGCCGAAAAGCTGGTGGAGCAGGCGCTGGAGCTTGGCACCGAGGTCGAGGCGGCCGAGGTCATTGCCCTGCGTGATAACGGCGAGACCAAAACGGTCGTGACAGATAGCTGTGAGCATTTTGAAGCGCGCGCGGTCATCATTGCGACGGGCGCCCGCCACCGTTTGCTCGGTCTTGATAATGAAGAGCGTCTGATCGGTCAGGGCATCTCCTTTTGCGCGGTTTGCGACGGCGCGTTCTATGCTGACAAGGTTGTCGGTGTGGTCGGCGGCGGCAATTCTGCCTTGCAAGAGGCGCTGCTGCTTTCCGAGCTTGCCAGAAAAGTATATGTGATTCAGAATTTGGATGATCTGACAGGCGAGATTGCTCTGCGTGAGCAGCTTTACGCCAAGGACAACGTCGAGATTTTGCTGGGCACGGTGGTCGATAGCTTGCGCGGCGAGAATGAACTGCGTGCCGTTACGCTGAAAACACTGGCGAGCGGTGCTGCGCGGACGCTTGCGCTGGACGGATTGTTCATTGCCATCGGTCTGGTGCCCCAGAACGAGCCCTTTGCCAAGCTCGTCGAGCTGGACGATCGCGGCTACGTTTGCGCGGATGAAAACTGCGCGACGAGCGTTCCCGGTGTGTTCGTGGCAGGCGATAGCCGCCATAAGCGCATCCGCCAAGTAACGACGGCTTCTGCCGACGGCGCGGTTGCGGCTCTTGCCGCCTGCGACTACGTCGACTCGCTCAAATAAAAAGAAAAGATATGACGCCTATATCAGCGTCATATCTTTTCTTTTTCCCATGTGACCACCACAATTTCAATTGCCCGTCCCTCCTTTGCGACCGTCGCACGAAGCGGGATGCCTGTTGCTTTGTCCAACATCAACTCGGTGCCGTCGAGCAGAGTCAGCACAATGCTGTTTTGCACCTGTTTTGTGGCCTGTATGGGTTGCTCGCAGAGGAGTATGGCGGCGACCATGCCCAGGCCTGTCGCGTCTGTTTTGCCTGACAGATCGTCAAGTGATAGCAACCACTCTTTCGTTTCGGCGCGATACTGCATTGCCATGCCTGCGAGGGATTCGGGAGCGGTGAAGGTCAGCGAAAGCGAGGGAATGCTTTGCGCTGTACTGCCGCCTCTCCCCTGGCTGTACAGCGTGGCTGCAAAGGCCACCCCGTTGATTTTACCCGTCAGCGTTGCTTGCGCAGGCGTGTCCAAATAGGAAAAATAACGAGGGGGGGATGCTTGATGGCACCCGAGCAGGCAGAGGATGCTAAGTAGAGTCAGTAGGATTGCCGCAAGACGCGCGGTGCTTCGTGTTCTCATGCGTTCGCCTCCTTTCTTTTTCAATGTATGCGCTAATTGGCAAAAATATGGGTGTGAGTGCAATTTTTGTCTGAAAAACGACGGATTTTATGCAAAATCCCTTGCAATCGTCCGTTGTTTGTGGTATGATGGTTGGGATATCGGCCCTGCGGCAGAAAGGGGGAGAGCATGAGCATTCCGTATGAAAATCGGACAACGGATTTTTATCATCGCGACGATAACAATGGTCGGGATCCGTTGGCTTGTTCCGCGCATCTACATATTCACATTGAGCTGTTTTATCTGCTTGAGGGCAAGATGCGGGCGTTTATCGATTCGTCCGAATATACCGTCTGTGCGGGAGATATTTTAATTGCCTTTCCCAATCGCGTGCATCGCTTTGAGCGCATTGAGCCTGAGAGATATCTCTTGTTCATCATCCATCCCGATATGATGCCCGAGCTGTCTGAGGTGTTTGCCAAGCACACACCCGTCTCGGCGTTGGTTAAGCGAGCCGAGGAAGATGCCGCGCTGTTGCCGCTGCTGCAATTGTTGGCGCAGACCGACGCCGCCACGCCATACCGCGACGCGACACGCAAAGGGCTGCTGCTTGCCTTTTTTGGACGGTTGCTCGAGAGAATTGAACTCGCCGAGCCGCGCACCGAGGATTCGCACGCCATTCGTGATATCGTTAACTTCTGCTCGGAGCATTTCACCCAGAACTTGTCGCTTGAAACGCTGGAGCAGGCGTTGCATTTGAGTCGTTACTATATTTCCCATCTGTTCAGCCATAAGCTTAACATCCGTTTCAACGATTACGTCAATTCGCTTCGTGTGTCCGAGGCCTGCCGTCTGTTACGTACGACGGAGATGAGCGTGACGGATGTCTCTGAACGCGTCGGATTCAATACCCTGCGCACCTTCAACCGTTCCTTTGTCAAGCAAATGGGGCAATCGCCCAGTGAATATCGCCGCCGATGGAGCGCGGCATCAAACCAATCATAAGAAAAGTGAGGAGTTTATCATGAGTGACATCAAAGACATCAGCCTTGCCCCCTCGGGCAGAGATAAAATCGCCTGGGTGGCCGATTATATGCCCATTTTGAATCGCATTCGCGCGGAATTTGAACAGACCAAGCCCTTTGAGGGCAAGACGATCGCCATGTCTATCCACCTGGAGGCCAAGACGGCGTATCTGGCTAAGACGCTCCGCGCCGGCGGTGCGCGTGTGGTCATGACGGGATGTAATCCCCTCTCGACACAGGATGACGTCGCGGCGGCAATGGCGACGGACGAGGCGGGCTTTGAGGTTTACGCCCGTCACGGCGTGAGTGATGAGCAGTACACCGAGCATTTGAAGAAAACACTGTCCTGCCATCCGGATCTCATTATCGACGATGGCGGCGATTTGATCGCGTTGCTTCACGGAGAATGCCGTGAGTACGGCGATCGACTCATCGGCGGCTGTGAGGAAACGACGACAGGCATCCACCGCCTGCAATCACGCGAGGCAGCAGGATTGCTCAATTACACCATGATCGACGTCAACGACGCCGATTGCAAGCATTTGTTTGACAATCGTTATGGTACAGGGCAGTCGACGCTGGACGGTATTATGAACCCCACCAATCTGATGATCGCGGGCAAGGTGTTTGTCATTGCGGGCTACGGCTGGTGCGGTCGTGGTCTTGCCATGCGTGCGCGCGGCATGGGAGCGGTCGTTGTGGTTACCGAGATCGATCCTATCAAGGCCATCGAGGCCATCATGGACGGCTTTACCGTGCTTCCTATGGATGAAGCTGCCAAGCTGGGAGATATTTTCGTCACACTGACGGGCTGCCGCGACGTCATTCGCCGTGAGCATTTCGAGGTAATGAAGGATGGCGTATTGCTGGCCAACAGCGGTCACTTTGACGTCGAGATCGATAAGGTCGCGCTTGCCGATATGTCGGATAAGGTGTACGAGCGCAAGCCCCACATCACAGGCTATCGTCTGAAGGACGGTCGCACGCTCAATCTGCTGGCCGAGGGACGCCTGGTCAATCTGGCGGCAGGCAACGGACATCCTGCCGAGATCATGGATATGTCGTTCGCCATTCAGGCCAAGGGACTGGAGTATCTCGTCAAGACGGCGGGACAGCTTGAGCATAAGCTGTATGCGGTACCGCGTGAGATCGATGAGGAGGTCGCGCGCATTAAGCTGGATGCGATGAACGTTCGCATTGATGCGCTGTCTGAAGAACAAAAGGAATATATGGAAAAGGTTGAATGATCGTTTCGAGGTCTGCAGTTTTCTGCGGACCTCTTTTTTTGACGTTTCCTCGGACGCGCGTACCGCGCCGCACGCGTCAAAAGAAGAAGTCGCCTCACCCCCCAACTTTTTCCTAACATTTTCTCAAAATTCTGTTGCTTTTTCGTTACTTCTTCGTATTCTTAAATAAAGATACAAAAATATCTGATTTTCGACTGAAAGAGAGGACTTTTTATGACTGCAAAAGAAATTCGCGCCAAAGCAAGAGCATCGCTTAAGGGACAATGGACTCCTATGGTGCTCATCAGCCTCGTTTATATGGCATTTAGCATTGGGTGTATCCTGACCGCCGCATTTGTTGTAGGAGATCTCTTGCTGATTATTCTGATGCCGCCCGTTTACCTTGGGTTGTCTCTTTGCTCCATGCGTGTTGTACGGAACGAGGGCGTTGTCGTGAAAGACTTGTGGCGTGGCACGGCTATGATGGGTAAGTCGATCGCGCTATACTGGATCAACAGCATTTACGTTGCCCTCTGGTCGTTGCTTCTCTACATTCCGGGCATTATCAAATCGTACGAATACAGCATGAGTATGTACGTGCTGGCAGACAATCGCCGCATGACGACGGATGAAGCACGCGAGGAGTCCATTCGCTTGATGGATGGCAACAAAATGCGTCTGTTTCGTTTGAAATTGAGCTTTCTTGGCTGGATCGCGCTGAATATTGTGACTTTGGGTGTCGCCACCCCTTGGACGTCTGCCTACTACCGCGTGGCCGAGGCGCATTTTTATGAAATGGTCAAGGCCGAGCGTCCCCGCCCTGTCTACACGCCTATCGAAGAAACGCAAGAACCCAAGCCAAACAAGGATTCATTGTTTCGCGACATGGATTAACTGCACAAAGAGCCTGCAAGCTGTCAAATCTTGTGGGCTTTTTGCACAAAAATGCTTGACAAACTCCCGAGGATATGGTATACTACTCTTCCTAAAGAAGGAACATGAAGCAGCGAAAGGTATATGCTTGTAATATGGGCAAGCGTCTCTACAAACCACCAACAATGGTTGTCTACCGGTTCAATTCAAGCCGCGGACAGCCATTTTTTTGTTAGAGGAGGAGTATACTTTTATGAATATTTATTTGGAACTGTTTGGGTATCTCGGCACGGCACTTGTCTTGCTTTCCATGATGATGACCTCGTTGACCAAATTGCGCATGGTCAACGTCACGGGTTCGGTCATCAGCGCAATCTATGCATGGCTGATGGGAACCTTCCCCGTTGTTTTTTTAAACGTGGGATTGATCGTGATTAATGTTATCCAACTTATCCGAAGCGCTAAAGCAAAAAGATCGAGAGGAGAAACAACATGAAATTGACGATTGATAGCTGTCTTGTGCAACCGCAGACGGGAGAAACCTTATTGGATATGGTAAAACGGCTGGGGCTTTATCAGGGTAAGCTGTCCTGCGATCCCTTGGCGGCCAAGATTGCGGGCGAGGTGTTTACGCTCAACTATATTCCTCTGCGCGAAAAGGACGTTCGTTTTGAGCGTGAATCCATGCGTCGTGCTATGGCAGCATCGGGTGGCGTTGTCCATCTGCTCCGCTACCGCGATCACGCAGGCAAGCAGGCGTACACCCGAACGGCACAATTTGTGCTGTTTTTGGCCATGCATGAGCTGTGGCCGACGGCCAGAACCACCATGAGCTGTAGTGTTGGCGCAGGAATGTATTTTAAGGTCAGCGACGCGGTCGATTTCTCTGCCGAGCGGCTAAAGGTTCGCGTGCAGACCATTGTAGAGCGAGATATTCCGCTGATCCGCCACCGCATCACGACGAGCGAGGCGATCGACTATTACAAAACGCACGGGCAGGAGGACAAGGCGCGACTGTTGGCTTATCGCGAAAGCGACACACTCGACGTGTATGAATTTGGTGGCTTTGCTGATTATTATTACGGCGAAATGGCGCCGTCGACCGGCTTTTTGCGTGTTTGGGATATCCTGCCTGCCCCCGACGGCTTTTTGTTCGTCTTTCCCGACAGCATGGATCCCGATCGCATTGCTCCCTACCCTCAGTTGCCCAAGATTACAAGCGTGTACACCGATGGCAAGAACTGGTGTGAGTTGATGGAATGCGAAACGGTGGCGGATTTGAACGAGCTGGTGGATTCAGGGCGGGTGCGTGAGCTCATTCGTGTTAACGAGGCTTTGCACGAAAAACGCTTTTCGGGCGTGGCGGATATGATCTGCGAGCGAGGCTCACGGGCAGTGTTGCTCTCCGGCCCCAGCTCCTCAGGCAAGACCACCTCGGCCAATCGCCTGGCAACCCAACTGCGCGTTCACGGCAAAGCGCCTATTTTGATGAGTTTGGACGATTATTATCTCGATCGCGATCAAATCGCGCCGGGACCGGACGGCAAGCTGGATCTGGAGCACATCAACACCATCGACGTCGAGCTGTTCAAGCAGCACCTCTCCGAATTGCTTGCAGGCAAAGAGGTCTCACTTCCTACCTTCAATTTTGCCGCGGGTAAGCGCGAATGGCGGGGACATACCCTTAAGCTCAAGAAAAATACGGTTATTATCATTGAAGGATTACACGCCCTCAACCCTGCGCTGCTTCCCGATGGCATTGAACAGCATTTACTGTTCAAGCTGTTCGTCTGCCCTCTGCTGCCTTTGAACTTGGATGACCACAACCGAATCGCGGCGAGCTATTTGCGTCTCCTTCGACGCATCGTGCGCGATTTTGAAACGCGCAATTCGTCGGTACAGCGCACACTGTCCATGTGGGATTCCGTTCGCAGCGGCGAGCTGCGCTGGATTTTCCCCTTTCAGGAAAACGCCGACGTGATTTTCAACAGCTCTACGCTGTACGAGCTGGCGGTGCTCAAAAAGCACATTTTCCCACTCTTGACGGCAGTGGGCCCCGAGGATGAATGTTATGACGAGGTGAGAGCCATTGTCAAGGTGCTGAACTTCATTCACGCCGCCGACGTGGACGATGAGATCCCCCCGACCAGCATCGTGCGCGAGTTCATCGGCGGAAATACATTTTATAAAAAGGCATAAAGCGAGCGCGGTGCGCGCATACTGCCTATAGTTCAAAAGAGAGGATTTCGTATGAAAATTTTACTATATGACGCCAAACCCTACGATCGCGAGAGCTTTGACGCTCACCTGCCCGATTATCCCGGCATTACGCTGGATTATCTTGATGCCGACCTGACGCCGAGCACCGCCCGTCTGGCACAGGGGTATGATGCCATTTGTGCTTTTGTCAATGCCGATCTTGGACGGGATATGCTGCGAAGATTGCACCAAGTGGGGGTAAAAACCATTTTGCTCCGTTGCGCGGGTTTCAATCAGCTCGATGCCTATGCGGCAAACGAATACGATATGACCGTTTTGCGTGTGCCGGGATATTCGCCCGAGGCGGTGGCCGAGCACGCCATGGCGCTGGCTCTGGCTGTCAACCGAAAATTGCACAAGGCGTATATCAAAGTGCGCGAAAATAATTTCAGCTTGGTGGGACTGACGGGCATGACCTTTTGCGGCAAAACGGCCGGCATCATCGGCACGGGTAAGATCGGTCAGGCGATGTGCCGCATCTGCCGCGGCTTTGGCATGAAAGTGCTGGCATACGACAAATATCCGAATGAGGCATTGCTACTTGAAGGCGTGAACTATGTATCGCTGGAGCAGCTGCTGTCGCAATCGGATCTGATCTCGCTACACTGCCCTTTGACCGACGAAACCTACCATATGATCAATAAAGATACCATCGAAAAACTCAAGCCGGGTTGTATTCTCATCAACACCTCGCGCGGCGCGCTGGTCGATAGCACCGATCTGATCGCGGGTATTCGCTCTCACCGCTTTTTCGGTGTC
>JAFVZV010000028.1 GCA_017507985.1 Clostridia bacterium | reverse complement strand
GTGCAGTTGGTGCGCTCAAAAAATTCACGAACCATGGTAGAGGTCACCTCTAAGTTGGTGACAACGCTGTCCTGAATGGGTCTGTATGCCGAGAGGTGTACGGGGGTCTTGCCTACCATACGGCGGGCGTCACTACCCACGCATACCACCTCACGGGAACGGTTATCAATGGCAACGGCGGAGGGAGAGCGCAAAAGTATGCCTTTTTCCTTGAGCCAAAAACGTGTATTGGACGTACCGAGATCGATACCGATATGCTTTGCCAAAGCTCTCCCTCCTTTCAAAATAGTTATGATTGCCCTTCGGGCAAGTGATGGTGCGCTTTGCGCAGTGATGATATGCTTCGCATAGTTATGATGCGCTTCGCGCAGTTTTTGTGGCCAAGGCAATCATATCATCACTTGGCGCAGCCAATCATAACGCTTGCAACGCAAGCTCATCACTACATAAATAAATTTTTATAATCTGAGCAAATCAATTCCGAACGCCCATTGTGCCAGGTCGCACATGACGTTGACGGGAAGGCCGACCACGTTGAAGTAATCGCCTTCAATGCCTGTGATCCATCTGCCGGCAAGACCCTGAATGGCGTATGCGCCCGCCTTGTCAAAGGGCTCGCCCGAATCAAGATACAGCTCAATATCCGCGTCACTCATAGGCCCGAAGTGCACGGCGGTCGAAGCGTGCGAAACTGCACTTTTTCTGTTGCCCTCGGCGTCAATATAACAAAGCGCAATGCCCGAGAGCACGTGGTGTGCCGTATTCTGCAAGCCTTTGATCATGCGGCGAGCATCGTCGCGATCCTTGGGTTTGCCCAAAATCTCACCGTTCAATGCGACCACCGTATCGGAAGCGATGATCAGCGTGTCGGGTAAAAGCTGATTTTGTGCGTCAAGCATATCCTGTACGTCCTGTGCCTTTTGCAGGGAAAGCTGCTCCACAAGCTGTGCGGGGTCTTTCTGATCGCTTTTCTCGTCGGTGTTGGCGGTCAATATGATAAAGGAAATGCCGAGTGTTTCAAGGATCTCCTTGCGTCTGGGCGATTTGGATGCTAAAATGACTTGCATATACAGAACTCCTGTTCGATGATAGGCAGTAAAAATGAGTATACCTATCCATATTAATCCAACTTTAATTATACCACAAAATATAGTGGTTTGCAAGAGCTTTTGGACACAGCACAAAAACTTTACAAGATTTTTTTCATCCCCTGCAAGCATTGACGTTTGTCATTTCCATATATTGTTCCTTGCGCCGACAAGTGTTTTCTGTTACAATATTTCTATCGACTCCCAAGGCCGCGTCAGCATCGGAAATTTTATGGAAAGGACACGGAGTATGAAATTTTTCAAACGAATATGTTGCGCGCTGCTGCGATCAAAGTACACGTTGCCCGTGTGCGGCGTGGTGGCGGTTGCGGCAGTCATATACAGCGGATGTACCGCAAAGGATATGATAGAGGGGAGAGAGGTCGGAGAATGGAATTTCCAAAGAATGGAGCCGACAGTACCCGAGGATATGATATACATACCCGAAATTCCGACGCAGGAAAGCATTGAGGAGGAAAGGGAGCAGGAACAGACAACGTATTTCTTTGCCGACGTCACGATGGATCTGCCCGAGGCAACCCCGCCCGAGCAGGTTGAGAGCGAGATTACAGAACAAGAAACCACTGCTCCCGAGATAACCGAAAAGCCTGCCCAAACAACAAAGCCGCCCGTGCAAAGCACGCAAAAGCCGACGACACAGGGCACGACCAAGCCGCCGCAAAGCACGCAAAAGCCATCGGGTAGTACGACCGGCAGTACGTCAAAGCCTGTAACAGGCTGGAACGTAACCTATGCGCAGGCAAAAAAGATGGTTAAGGCGGACAGCGCGTATGATTATGAGGATCTGTATTGGCTCTCTCGAATTATTTCCGCTGAGGCCAAGGGCGAGAGCTTTACGGGGCAGATCGGTGTGGGTACGGTAGTTCTCAATCGCGTACGCTCAAGAGAATTCCCGAATACAGTCAAGGGTGTGGTGTTTGACAGAAAATACGGTACGCAGTTCACACCCGTAGCCAACGGTACGGTTTATAATACCCCCACCAATTCCGCCGTTGTAGCGGCAAAAATGTGCCTGGACGGCTATACCTTATCAAATTCCGTGTTGTATTTTGTCAATCCGTCGATTGCCACGTCGTCCTGGATCCAAAATCACCGCAAATATGCCTTCCGCGTGGGGAATCATGAGTTTTATCATTGATTTTTTGTAAAAACCGATAAATTGCTTGAAAAAAGCAGAACCGATTGCTCGGTTCTGCTTTCATTGGAAAAAGAAAACCACGCGATAGTCGCGTGGTTCAATAGAGGCTCGGCCGATGATAGGAAATCCTCCAAATATGATATAATTAGTATGACCTGCCAGTCAAAACTAAAAAAACATATTTGGAGGATTTATCTATGAGTAACACAAACATAGACAATAATAGTTTAGCACATACCAAGTGGAATTGCAAGTATCATATT
>JAFVZV010000027.1 GCA_017507985.1 Clostridia bacterium | reverse complement strand
TGCTTTGTACTTCTCTCTTTGTTGTTCAATTTTCAAGGACCGAACTCGCTTCGCGAGTTCAACAAATATTCTCTCGAATATTTGCACCGCTCCTTCCAAAGCTCTCGCTTGCGATTACTGTCCTTCTCGCGGACAGCCTTGATATTATATCACCAACCTTTTGCTTTGTCAATACCTTTTTTAAAACTTTTTTTCATTTTTTGAAAGTTTTTTGAAATCGACTCACGCACGGTCAGTCCCGCTTTTTAGACGAGTGCAATTATTATAACATTTTTTGATTTTTTGTCAAGTACTTTTTCAAAAAAATATTGTTTTCGCCATTTTGTCCTTGCAGAAGTTTTTCTCGCACATCTTTTTGCACAAAAGTGCCGAAGAAACGACAAACCGTTTCTTCGGCACAGTTTAATATATTATAATTTTAGAAACGAACCATGACCGTCTTGACCCCAAACGGCTCGACGTAGGCCGAAACAACATCGTCACTCACACTCAATTCGGCGATCACGTTTTCATTCAAATCTGCATCATAAGCCGCAACAATCGGCTTGGCAAACGCCAATTTGAACTCGGCGCCTTGACCCGTAGCATCAGACAAGCGAACTACCAGACCGTCAAAGTCCTCGGGCGTTTTGACAGCACTGATATGCACGTCGCCTTCAACGCTCAAGAGGCGCCCCGACATCGGCAGGCTTCCCTTGCCACCGCGTGCAGAGCAAGCTGCGATCGGATGAACAAACTTGGCAGCCGTGCGGAAGAGCGTATCGTTGGTCGCATCAGCAACCAGACCAACGCCAACGCGAATATGATGTACGCCATACTCGGGATACGGGTCGGGATCATACGATCCTCGAACCAGATCAAGAGAGAGCGCATTTTGTGCGCCACGGAAGCCGTACTTGGTATCCGACAGCAGCACAAGAGCCGGCTTGTTCTGTCCCGACGAATTGAGTGCTGCCGCAAAGGAGTTGGCAGGTACGTCATGCTCGATGGCAGGACGATCCAACGTACCAAACGGAACGTCATAGCGATAACTTTCAGTCGCATAACCCACGGGAAGAATAAAGTTCACCTGCGGAATGAACGAAGAAGGCTTGCCGACTTCATGAAAATCGATTGTAGTGTCAAAGTCAAGCGTTGTGCTATTGTCATCAAGATAGACAGACACCGACAATTTAGAGCGTTCACCAAACGGCAGATCGTAGCGAATCCACTTGCGAATACCGCCCAGATTGACGTCGTACACACGAACGTCGCAGGTTTCGTTCAGGTTTTGAACCGTCATATAATCGCCGACACGCCAAGAGGTCATACCATGGACGGTATTTTCCTTGATCAGGCGGAAGGAACAAGCGGGCAAACCGACCATATCCTCGCCTGTGGCTTTATCAATCAGCGAGATCAATTGCATGGTCGCATGGTCAAATACGGCACGGATCAAACCGTTTTCCATGATCAAATCGCCGTCATTATAGCCATCATAACGATCTGCCCAATTGAGACGAAGTACGTTATCGGCGATCGAGCGCTCGTCCAGCGTATAGGTCGCATAGCCCATGGCAGGGACCTTGACCAAGACGGCAAATTGCTTGAATACATGACCCCAATAGTGCGAGCCGCCGTTGAGCAACTTGCAGGACGTCTCCTCGCCGTCCGAATTGGCAAAGACGGCGCGGCCTGCGTCGTAGTTCCAATCCCATACGGTCAGATCACAAATTCCTTCATAATCATATTGGGTCGAGTTGAACAGATGGAAGATGCGCTTTTTTCCCAAACCGCGCTCGGTTCTGGGCATACCGTAGTGAGCGTTCTGACCGATCATATATCCAACACCTGCGCCCTGCGAGATGGAGTCGCTCTCCATGGCAGCACCAAGCGAGGTGGTGTCAATGGCTTCTGCCAACGTCCGCATTGCGCAGTTGGCGTTGGTCTGAATAGCCGCCATGGCGCGTTGGAACTGTCCCATCGCGTATTCACGGGTGTCGATGACGCCCGAGCCGGGCAGAATGTCATGGAAATGATTGAACAGGATCTGCTCCCATGCCTTGCCAAACGACTGATTGTAACGAGGGCCGTCGCCAAGCACGTTGGCCGCCGCACCGAGAAATTCGGACTC
The DNA here is from genome assembly GCA_017507985.1 of Clostridia bacterium. Classification (GTDB taxonomy): domain Bacteria; phylum Bacillota; class Clostridia; order Oscillospirales; family CAG-272; genus SIG644. The sequence goes on along the minus strand of JAFVZV010000027.1, from coordinate 11,849 downwards.
ATAGATACGATCCTCGCCAATGCGATTGGCCATTTTGATGCGTGACTGGGAGGTGTAGCAGCCCGTAAAGACGAAGTTCATCTCACCCTCACGGATGGGCAGATTGGCCTTTTGCGTTTCCAACTCATGGAAGAAGGCAGAATACGTACTGAACATCACCGTCGGCATGATGGGCCACTTGGCCAGCTCAACGATACGATCCAAGTCACGTCTGGTAGGACCACCGCCATGGTCACCAACGCCATAGACGAACAGAAAGCTCTGAATGCCGTTCTGCTCGCACAGCTGGGGAACCCTATGGAACGAATTGGCATCAACCGTACCGTTGTACCAGTTGGGATCGCGCCAAACGATCAGTTCCGCGCCGCTTCTGGCCTTCCAGACGTAGGCCTGCTGGCTGGTAGGATCGTTATTGCCGCGACAGTGATAGTAATACTTCACTCCGCCCTTGAGGCAGATCTCAGGCACGGACACGTTATGACCGAAGGTATCCGGCTCAAAGTCCAGCTCAAGAGACTCGGGCTTGATGTCAAGCAGACGGGACAAATAGCGCTTGGTATACAAAATATGACGAGCAAGAGATTCTCCGTTGGGCATATTCTTATCGGTCTCAACCCAAGTAGAGGCGCTGACCTCCCAGACACCCTCGGCAACACGTGCCTTGATCTCATCGATCATGTCGGGAGCAAATTGCTCGATGATCTGATAGGTAGAAGCCTGCGACTGAGCGAAGGTAAAGCCGGGATACTCCTTCATCAGATCCAGCACAGTGCGGAAGGTATCGACCGTAATGGCAGCAGTTTCCTGGAAGCCCCACATCCAGTTCATATCGATGTGGGCGTGCGAAATACAATGGACGCGGTAAGACTTGGCAACAGCGGACAGCGGCATCAGCAGTTGCTCGGCGTTTTCAGCCGCGCTTTTGGTGATAACGCCACCCTCAGCATCAGCAGCGGCGATCAAAGCGTCCGCAGCCTTTTCCACGACGTCGTCGTAGGCGCCTTTTTTGGCAGTGGAGAGTTGAGAGGCGAAGTTAAGCTCGCTGACGATACGGGTTGCCCAACCGGATTGGCCGGCTTTGGGGGCCAGGGATGAAAGTTTGTCATAAAGAGACATAAGAATTCCTCCTTATTATAATTGCACTCTTGCAGTTTGGAATTAAGATTTCTGTCAAACATACTCTGTGCTAGAGTTTAACAAATTATAACAAATTTCAAAGAAAAATGCAATAGTTTTTGACAAATTAGCACAAAGAATTTCAAAAGGGGTGAGGTGTCTACACTTTGAACAGCCCTTCCCACAGCCGTGCATATTCTTCTTCCTTGGCGCGCCACGCTCACTTTACCCCGCCGACGCCTCTTGACAAACGCCCCGTTTTCCCTTATACTTTAACCATCCCACCATCGGAGGTCATTCATGGTAAGAGAAAGCAAAACAGCAAAAAAACAACGTGCCGCCGCGATCGTCCAAGCACTCAAGGAACTGTATCCGAGTGCCGAATGCGCCCTGCAGTACGAGGGCGAGCCCTGGCGTCTGCTCGTCATGGGACGACTGTCCGCACAGTGCACCGATGCTCGCGTAAATATTGTCTGCCGCGACCTGTTTGCCCGTTTTCCGTCGCCCGAGGTCATGGCCAATGCACCGCTCGAAGAAATCGAAGAAATCGTCCGTCCCTGCGGACTTTACCGCACCAAAGCCGCCAACATAAAGGACGCCTGCGCCCGTTTGGTTGACGTTTACGGAGGTGTTCTTCCTGATGACATGGATGAGCTTTTGACCTTTCCCGGCGTGGGCAGAAAGATTGCCAATCTGCTGCTCGGTGATATTTATCACCGTCCGGCCATCGTGGCCGACACCCATTGTATCCGTATCAGCGGCCGCCTTGGTTTGGTTCCCGCCGGCTGTAAGGACGCCCAAAAGGTAGAGCGCGCGCTCGTCCCAATTATTGCTCCCGAAGAGCAAAGCGATTTTTGTCATCGCATCGTTTGGTTTGGCCGTGAGGTATGCGCCGCACGCTCTCCAAAATGCACCGACTGCCCACTGGGGGAGCTGTGTCCGTCCAAAGGCAAGTGTTAATACTGACAAGACCGAAGGAACTCAATCGCCGCCTTCGGTCTTGTTTTCTTTTCCGCTGAGCCATTCGCCCATGTCCTGAAGCATTTGCGCCGGTGTGATTTCTCCATCGCGCACACGATCGATACCCTGCCCCAACCGCCAAACAAATACCGTCAAAACTGCAATCACCACAGCACAACACAATCCGCGCATCACCGCCACACATCCGTGCCAAAAGGCACGGATCTTTTGTTTCCATTGTTCTCTGCGATATCGCACTCGATCCCCTCCCACGTCCCATATAGCCCACATTTATTATATATGCTCTGTGGCGGGGCAACATACCATGTTGTCAGCAAAGGTTCGCCACACCGACCAGTGCACGGTTAATGGCGTGAGCAACAATGGCCGAGGTGCGTTCGGTAATAACGTCTGCCTCTTTTGGAGAAACGTAAAAACGGCGGCCGTTTTCCAATATCTCACGCAGCTGGCCGTCAACCTGCTCGATCCCTGCCTGCCGCAATGCGTCATAAACCAATGTTGAGGAGTCTACGACCGTCGGCACTCCCAATGCAATCACAGGTACCCCCATGCTCTCCTTGGTCAGGGCACAACGATCGTTCCCCACCCCCGAACCGGGCGAAATACCCGTGTCGGTCAATTGCACCGTCGCGGCCAAACGATCGCAGCTGCAAGCCGCCAGCGCGTCAATGGCAACGATGGCATCGGGACGACAACGGCGTACTGCCCCCACCACAATCTCGGCGACCTCCATGCCCGTTTGTCCCAACACTCCCGGTGCCAATGCTGAAACGGCACAGCAAGCCATACCCTGAAAAATCTCGGGTTCACACTCGCGCAAGTGCCGTGTCACAAGCAAAGCGTCCACAACCAACGGACCGATAGCATCCGCTGTAATTCCCCGATTGCCAAGTCCCACCACCATAACTGCCATGCGCTCTACCTCGTGTTTTCCCGTTTGCCTTGCGAGCATATCCCAAAGTTGCGCCGCAATCGCCTCCTCCAAGTCCTGTTGCTCCCTCTGATCCAATTTCCACATAGGGTCACAGCAAAACGTAATATATTCCCCCATCGGACGCCCCAGACGCACCGCTGCGGCTTCGTCAACAATGCGCAAAAGGTGCTGTGTGCCAAAAGGCAATTGCCGACTCGTTTGGCTGATTCCCGAATCAATCCCCTCATTGTCGCGTCCCCATTCGTACGCCAGATCGGTTCGCGTATACGCTCTCTCCCGGGCTTGTTTCTTTGTTTCCTTCATGCTCTCCCCCTGCAAAAATTAACAGTTCGTACATTTTTTTTATGAGTTTTTCTCTTGCATTTTTGCCCATTTTTTTGTATGATAAACATAAGGCGATTTATCGTCTTTTTCGGCGTTACTTTATATCCTTTTTGCACATATTTTTATATCAAAAATTGTGCAATCGTCCAAAAGTGATGAATGCTCATGAAAATTCATTGAACCGAAAGACATTTTGTGATATAATGTAGAAAGCGGCATTATGTGCCATTCGATTTCAAACCACGAGGAGGATTTACAAATGATGAGCAAGCGTGTTATAGCTCTGCTTCTGTGCCTGCTGATGTGCATGACAGCCATGCTTGGATGTTCCGAACGCATCAAAGCGGATGCAGATGTCAAAGGGGCATATATTACGATGTACCTGACCGACGAGGTGTACAATTTTGACCCTGCGTTGGCCTACATGAACGAGGAGGCTGAGAGCATCGTCAGTTTGTTGTTTGCGCGCCTGTTCTATCTGAGCGCCGACGGCAAGCTGAAGAATGATCTTGCGACCGAATACGAGATCAACGAAGACGACAAAACCAAAGAGTACACCATGACGATCACGATTCGTGACGCGTGGTGGTCGGATAAGATTCAGCTGACAGCTGATGATATCGTCTTTGCTTGGAAGCGTATTTTGAATTCTGAGAACTCGTTTGCCTGCGCATCCTTGCTGTTCGATCTGAAAAACGCGCGTGCCGTTAAGGCAGGTAACTGCTCGGTCGACGACCTTGGTGTATGTGCGCTGAACGACAACACGCTGCAGATCACCTTCGAAAAGCCCATCGATTACGATCAGTTCTTGCTCAATCTGACCAGCTTGGCTTTGGTTCCGCTCCGCGAGGATTACGTTTCCAAAAGCGACGACTGGGCAAAGAAGCCCGGTACCATGGTCACCAGCGGCCCCTTCAAGCTCAGTAAAACCAAGTTTGCCGTCAACGAAAAGGTTTCTTACAAAGATATCAACGGTACCAACGAAAAGGGTGAGCCGTACGAGGACTACAGAAACGAAAAGCAAGCTACCTACTCCATTCTGGTTCTGGAGCGTAACATTTGCTACTTGCGCGATCCCGAGGAAGACGATATCGATCTGAATAAGGAAGTCAATCCCTATCGTTTGATCATTTATTGCTCGAAATCTGCCGAGGATCTTCTGGCAGCTTTCAATGGCGGTGTCGTTAATACCATCGACGTTGACGGTCTGGCAGAAACGAAAGAAGATATCTTCAACGTCTGCGGCGATCTCTTCTACATGGGTAGCATTCCCCTTTCCCTTCGTACCAATTCGGATCTGATGGACAAAGCCGATATCACCAACGCCCTGTCCACCATGTCCTTCTACCTCAATGAAAACGCTATGATCAAAAATCAGAGCACCAAAGAAGAAGTTGCTCTGTTTGCCAATGCCGATGTCCGTCTGGCACTTTCTCTGGCGCTTGACCGCGAGACCATCGCCAACACGCTTGTTTTGGCCGATGCTGCCACCGGTCTTGTTCCCGAAGGCATTTTCAATAAAGGCAACAAGGGCTCCTTCCGCAAGGATGGCGGCGCTCTGATCTCGACCACTGCCAACGCATCCGCCGCACAAGAAGCGCTTTCTCGTGCACGCATCAACGATCAAGCTGTCAATCCCGCTGATTACTCCTTCACCATTCGCGTCAACGCCAACGATGAAGCTCATCTCGCACTGGCACAGGCTGCTGCCGCCGCATGGGGCGAAGAGGGACTCGGCTTCAACGTTAAGGTGGAAGAGCGCGGTACCATCATCAACAATGACTACTACAAGCCTACAGCCTCCGTTCCCAACGATATTTGCGATGACTTGTACATGGAAAGCCTGATGGCCGGCGATTATCAGGTTACGATTCTTGACTACTGTGCTTACACGACCGATGCTTACTCCATGCTGTCTCCCTTCGCCGCTGATTTCTCCGGTATGGTTGACAAGGACTTCAACATGGTTGCCCACACCACCGGATACAACAGCGAAAAGTACAACGCACTGATGGAAGCAATTTACTTCCTGCCCTATTTCAATCAGATCACCTCTGCGGATTACAAGTCCTTCATGATCTATGACTCTGCCGATGCCTTCCAGGCTGTCCTTGATGGTGTTGCCGCCGTCTATGAAGAGTACGGCATCGACGCAAGCAAGCCCGCAGATGCCAAAGTCACCCTGCTTCACAAAGCAGAGGAGTTGCTCATGCAGGAAATGCCTGTCATCCCCGTTGTATTCAACAAGAATGCGACCGTCAGCACGTCTGATGTCAAGGGCGTCAAGAGCGATTACTATGTATCTTATAAGTTCGCCGGTGCAAGCCTGAAGAATTACGAAGATTACCTGAAGGATTTTGAGAACATCTACGCTCAAAAGGATCCCAAATAATCCATCAAAACGAAATAAAAAAGGAGAGCACGATCGTGCTCTCCTTTTTTATTTCATTAAAGCAATTCGATGCCGGCCTCTCGACAAGCAACGCGTACATCCTCGGGCCAATGCGAGGACTGTACCTCGCCAATATGCGCCTTGCGCAAAAAGAACATACACATACGAGACTGTCCGATACCTCCGCCAACCGTATAGGGCAGCTCGCCCGCAAGCAAAGCCTTGTGGAAAGGAAGCTCGGCACGGTCCTCACAGCCACGAATGGCAAGCTGGCGGCGCATCGCCTCTTCATCCACACGAATTCCCATAGAGGATAGCTCCAAGGCAACGTCAAGGACAGGATAGTAGACAAGAATATCACCGTTGAGTGTCCAGTCGTCGTAGTCGGGCGCACGACCGTCGTGCACCTTGCCACTTTTGAGCGCGCCGCCGATCTGCATAAGAAATACCGCGCCGTGTTCACGCACGATGTTGTATTCTCTTTGCTTGGGCGTCGCATCGGGCCAACGATCCTCCAGCTCCTGCGTCGTCACAAAAGTAATCTGCTCGGGCAAAAGCTTTTGAACGAAATTGTAGTCATCTGCAATATAGTTTTCAGTGTGCTTGAGCGCTTCGTAAATATATCGAACCGTCTGCTTAAGATACTCCTCCGTCCGTTCCTCGTAGGCGATGATTTTTTCCCAGTCCCACTGATCGACGAACATAGAATGCAGATTATCCACATCCTCATCGCGACGAATCGCGTTCATGTCGGTATATAAGCCCTCGTGCATAGCGAAATGATAGTTTTTCAATGCCATACGTTTCCATTTGGCCAGCGAATGTACGATCTCAAGATTCTCACCGGAACGCAGATCGAAATTGACAGGACGCTCCACACCGTTGAGATTATCATTCAGACCGCTCTGATTGGAAACAAACAGCGGTGCAGACACACGAGTCAGATTAAGCTCAACTGCCAAATTTTGTTGAAAAAAGTCCTTAACCTTTTTGATAGCGATCTGTGTCTGACGAAGCGTCAATAGCGATCGGTATCCTTTGGGAATGATGAGTTGCGACATGAGAAATCCTTCTTTCGAAAATAATACCATATTATAGCATGCATGATCCGTCTTGTCAAGCCTCACGCGGGGAAAAGTCATCCAGCGCCCGTACATAGGCGCGAAAAGCAGTTGGTAAAGCATACATATCGTGCAGTTCCTTGCGCGTTACCCATACAAGCGTCTGACCAAGCAATTCACTTGGCGCGTCATCGCACAAAACGAAATACCCCTTCATACGCCATTCGATGTGGGTAAAGATATGCGTTGCATCGGGCGCGGCGATCAAGCGAGACGAATGCGCGCCCTGCTCCTTCAGCCATGCCTGTGCCTCGGGCAACTCGCACCATCCCTCCCTGCCAATAAACTCCCACAAGCCTGACAGCAGCCCCTTATCACCACGTTTACGCAAGGCAACCTTATCTCCATGCATCAACAGAAAAATCGTTCTTGGCTGAATGGCCCGCTCTTTTTTTGGTGTGCGGACGGGAATACGATCCGTCAGGTTACGGGCGCGCGCCATACAAGTAGCGCCAAGAGGACAACTCTCGCAATGCGGTCCCCCATTAGGGATGCACACTTGCTCTCCCAGCTCCATGAGCGCCTGTGTCAAATTGGCGGCTTTGTTCATTGCCTGAGGATACATCGCCCGCAGAGATGCCGTCACGCGGCGCTTGGTCGTATCCTTCATAATGTCACTTTCATCGGCGGTCAAGCGGGTGACTACACGCAGCACGTTTCCATCCACGGCAGGTTCAGGCAATCCAAAAGCAATGGAGGAAATTGCCCCTGCGGTGTATGGACCGATACCGGGCAAAGCAAGTAAAGCTTCATATGACGCCGGCAATTCTCCTTTGTGCTGTTCCATAATACGTTGTGCCGCTTTTTTCAAATTACGAGCGCGACTGTAATAGCCCAGACCCTCCCACAGCTTCATCAGCTGCTCATCATCAACGCAGGCAAGTGCTTCAACTGTCGGGCAAGCAGATAAAAAGCGCTCATAATACGGGATGACCGCCTCAATACGGGTCTGTTGAAGCATAATTTCGGACAGCCAGACGTGATAGGGCGTAGGGCTGTCCCGCCAAGGCAGTGGACGGTGATTTTGCTCATACCAAGCAAGCAGGGGTTCTATGATGGGGGATAGATCAATCTGTTGCATAAAGCTCCTTTATTAAGTAAAAATACTTTTCAACGCTTATTCCTACGAACGCCCACACTCTGTTTACACGCACTCGCGATTGTTTTTTTATGTTCATTCTTTTTCATCCGAGTAAGAGATAAACACAACCGATTTTCGCGCGACGCTTAAGCAAGAGTCGGCACATACGACAGATATGGCAAGTAGAACTTGTTAACACAATTCCAACATGGTAGAGCGACAGGGTCAGGGTCCCTAAGCTTGCGGCAGCTATGGCTCAGAACGCCTAGCTTTCTTCCCCTTACAGAGATAGAAGAAGTTGTCCCGGCTACGCTCCTGTTTCTTCTTTGAACGTTCTTGGGGGTGTGGGGGACTTTTTTCAAGAAGTCCCCATGTCATTCCCCTCGTTCTCCTATAAGCATCGCCCGAAACTTGCGTTTCGGGCGACGTACAAAATCAATTACAGTCCTAAAACGGCCGCACCGACGATACCGGCATCGTTGCCCAGCGTTGCGATGCGGATCTCGGTCTGATCGGCCGTGCTACCGCCGTAGCATTCCTTGCGAACAAGCGGAAGCAGAGCGTCCAGCAACGCCTGACCCTCGCCCGATATACCGCCGCCGATGGACAAAATCTCAGGATGGAAGATGTTGAGCAGAGTGGCAATAGCGCAAGCCAGATACTGCAAATAGGTGTCAACGACCTCCTTGGCCGCCTCGTCACCTGCGCGCATGCCATCAAACGAAGTGCGTCCCGTGACTCTTCCCTTCTTGGCAACCATGTCGGTCATGATGGTCTTGCGTCCCTGCGCCTCGCACTCGTCCAGCTTTTCCTTGGTCATGCGGATCAGCGCGGTCGCAGAGGAATATGCCTCCCAACAGCCCTTACGGCCGCACGAGCAAGGCACGCCGTCGGTCACGATAACCATGTGACCCAGCTCGGCACCCGCACCGTTGAAGCCGGAATATACCTTATTGTCGATGATGACGCCGCCACCGACACCGGTACCCAGCGTGATCATGATGGAGTTGGTCGTTCCCTTGGCCGCACCTGCGATGGCCTCGCCCCATGCGGCAGCGTTGGCGTCGTTATCAACAAACGTGGGCAGGTCACCCAGTCTCTCCTTGAGCAGAGGAACGATGGGGAAATGATGGAAGGGCAGATTGTTTGCGTACTCAACGTAGCCGTCGCGGCTGTTGATCGTACCAGGCGCGGCAATGCCAACACCGCTTACATCAGCAAGCGTCAGCCCTTTGTCCTCCAGTACACGGCGGCACAGCATGGCGATGTCGTCAACGATCGCCTCCGGTGCGCGCGAAGCCTGTGTCGGCACACTGTCCTTATGTATCACTTGATATTTTTCATCTACAATACCAACGGCGATATTCGTACCGCCAAGATCTACGCCCAAACGAACCATAATAGTTTCTCCCTTTGATGTGGTATATGGGCTACAAGCCCATTTTTCTTCCCCTTCATTATACTCTATATGCTCCCCAAAGTCAACAAGCAAACTCCCATTTTTTATCGTTTTATTTGAAATATTCATCCCAGAATGGACGAAAATTGCAAAAGGGACTTTACTTTGCGAAAAAAATGTGTTAAAATATTACAAAGACGTAGGCGTGGAACACCTCGCAAGCGTTGCCCAAGGAAGGAGTACACCACAATGAAAGACGATACGCGTGATAATCGCCTGGAATTTCTTTTCAAAGGTATTCTCACATTAGACTCGGTCGAGGACTGCTATCATTTTTTCAGAGATCTCTGCACTCCCTTTGAGCTTCAGGAAATGGCTCAGCGTATGCAGGCAGCCAAAATGCTCAAGGATGGATTGATCTACAGCGAGATCGCCGAGCGTACAGGACTTTCTACCGCCACGATCAGCCGTGTCAACCGCTCCCTGCGCTATAGCACAGACGGCTATGCCAAGGTGCTCGATGCGCTGGATCTACAAGAAAAACGAGAGTGGCGCAATCGCCATTGAGTAAAAGAAAGAGAACACCATGTCATCCAACCATAAGAAAAGTGAGCCGTTCGATGCATACGGTGCCATCGCGCGCGTGTATGACCGTTTGAACGCCGAAATTGATTACGCCGCCTGGGCAAATTTTGTCGAGGCGTGCTTTTCGCGTTATCTGCCAAACAAACCTGAGCTTTTGCTCGATCTCGCCTGCGGTACGGGTTCCATGACCTTGGAGCTGTTCCGTCGCGGCTACGACATGATCGGTGTGGACGGCAGTGCGGATATGCTGTCCGTCGCCTACGAGCGGGCAGCCGAGAAAAACATCGCGGGTGCGCTGTTTTTGCTGCAGGATATGCGTACCTTTGAGCTGTACGGTACCGTGGGGGCTGTGACCTGCTGTCTTGACAGCATCAACTACCTTCTCGACGAGCAGGATATCCGCCGTACCTTCGCAAACGTTCACAATTATCTGGACCCAAACGGACTGTTCTTGTTCGATGTCAACTCTCCGTATAAATTCGAGCAAATTTATGGAGATAACGCCTATATATTAGAGGACGAATTGATCGACGAGGACGGAAACGTTCAGGCTGTTTATTGTGGTTGGCAAAATCACTACGACAGAGAAACGGGTATCTGTACCTTTGATCTGTCGCTGTTTGAAGAACGTGAGGACGGCGGCTTTGATCGCTCGGACGAGCAGCAAAATGAGCGCTGTTATTCGCGCGAGCAGCTGCATAAACTATTGGAACAAACCGGCTTTGAGCTTCTCGGTTGCTTTGGCGATTGGGATTTTTCCGAGCCGCAGGAAAACTGCGAGCGCTACTATTTCGTCGCTCGCGCGAAAAAGTAATACAAGGAGTCAATCAAAGCCATGGCAACATCCACCATTTTGCGCGGTATGACGAAAGACGGCAGCGCTCGTATTCACGTCATCGATTCCCGCGCTATTGTAAACGAAGCAATCTCCATTCATCATACCACGCCTACCGCCAGCGCCACGCTTGGTCGCCTGCTCACCGCCGCGTCCATCATGGGCAGTATGTTGGGCGAGAAAAACGATTCTTTAACCGTCACACTGGGCGGCGACGGTCCCGCAGGGCGCGTACTGGCCAGTGCAGACTATTACGGTAACGTGCGCGGTTATATTCAAAATCCCGAGGTCGATCTTCCCCTGCGCTCGGACGGCAAGCTCAACGTAGGCGGTGCTGTCGGTAAAGGACTTTTGACCATTATCCGTGACAACGGCGCAGGCGAGCCATATTCGGGCTCCATTCCCCTTGTCACGGGCGAGGTGGCCGAGGACATCGCCTCCTACTATGCCCAAAGCGAGCAAATCCCGACCGTACTTTCTCTCGGCGTTCTGGTCGACGTAGACGGCACTTGTCGCGCGGCCGGCGGTGTGATGATCCAACTCCTTCCCTTTGCAGATGATGAGGTCATTACTCAAATTGAAAAGAACATTCCTCTCTTGGCAAACGTGTCGCGCCTGTTTGACGAAGGCCGCAGTCTGGAGTCCATCGCGTCGCTCGCCTTGCGCGATATTCCGTATGACATTTTCGACGAGCTGGAGGTTGAGTATCGGTGTACCTGCAGTCGTGAGAGAATGCTCGGCGCAATCGCCGCGCTGGGGCAAAAGCAGATTGAGGATATGCTTCGTGAGCAGGTGCAGGAAGGCAAGGCGGAAGAGCTTGAGGTCGCCTGCCGATTCTGCAACAAGAAGCATATTTTCAAGGCGGAGGAACTGAGGAAGTTGGCTGAGTAATTTTAGTTTAATCAAAAATCAACAAGGAGGTACCCGTATGAACCATCGACATTCTTCGCATTTCTTCTTATCTGTGCTTCTGTTTCTGATCGTTTTGATTACGCTTTTCACCTCATGTGCCCCCAATCCTTCGCTTGATAGCGATATCATTCCCGTCTGCTCTGCCACCTTCCCCGATTTGGTCGTCATG
>JAFVZV010000026.1 GCA_017507985.1 Clostridia bacterium | reverse complement strand
GGGGCGGGTGGTTGCGATCTCGACATAGCCGTTCTCATCCTTGATGGGATACTTTATATGCCAGAAGTGACCGGGCTGATCCTTGTACTCAACCTCGGCGTCGGACAGAGCGGTCAGACAATGGGGGCACCAGTTGATGATGCGGTGACCGCGATAGATCAGCCCCTTGTCGTACAGATTAACGAAAACCTCGCGGACGGCTCTCGAGCAGCCCTCGTCCATGGTGAAGCGCTCGCGCGTCCAGTCACAGGAAGCACCCAGCTTTTTGAGCTGGCTGATGATTCTGTCTCCGTATTTATTTTTCCAATCCCAAACGCGCTCAAGGAATTTCTCACGACCGAGATCGTAACGAGTCAGACCTTCGTTGACACGAAGCTGCTCCTCAACCTTGATCTGGGTGGCAATACCTGCGTGGTCGGTGCCGGGAACCCAAAGCGTGTTGTAGCCCTGCATTCTCTTGTGACGGACCAGAATGTCCTGCAACGTTTCGTCAAGGGCGTGTCCCATGTGGAGCTGACCTGTGACGTTGGGAGGGGGAATGACGACGGAGAAGTGCTCGGCGTCGGATGTGGAATCGGGCGTAAAATAGCCCTTGTCGCACCAATTCTGATAGATTCGCTCTTCAAAATCGGCGGGGTTGTAGGTTTTTGGCAGTTCATGATAAGATTGTGCCATAAAAAAGTCCTCCGTATACTGTGTACTGTGATAAATGAAACATTGCCATAGCGTGATAAAAAGAAAAAAGCCCATCACCCTGAATATCAGGACGATGGACGCGGTACCACCTGATTTCGCGCACAAGGCGCGCACTCATTAAGATCAATGATCTCAACCCGATAACGGCGGGCACCGATCCGCACTACTACGCACAGCGGTTGGCACGGACAGCTCAAAGGCGACCTTCAAGGTAAGGCTTGCGCGGACTTACACCAGCCGTCCGCTCTCTTTGCCAAGCACGTATCTTTACTCTTCCTCATCAATGCTTTTGGACAACATTTATATACACTGCTATTATATATGAAAACGAAAATATTGTCAAGGGCTTTAAGAAATATTTTGATAAAGCGAAGGGAAAGACTTTACAAAGAAGGGGAGAGTGTGGTATAATATTCTAAATTCAATTTGGAGGATCGTATGCGCGCACCGTTTCAAATTTTAGCTTTGCCGTATAAAATCGTGGACGACGTACCGTATTATTGCGTTTTTCATCGCGCTGACCATGACCAATGGCAGTTTGTTGCGGGCGGTGGTGAAGATGCAGAAACGCCGCTCGATGCCGCCAAGCGAGAGATTCTCGAGGAGATCGGTATTCGCGCGGAGCAAATATTTGCCTTAAAAAATATAACCTACGTTCCGAATACCTGCTTTTCTAAAACGCATAGGCAGAACTGGGATAAGGACGCGTATATCATCCCCGAATATTCGTTTGCGTTTGAGTGCGTGCCTAAAATTACACTTTCACACGAGCATAAAGAATATGTTTGGCTGACGTATGAGAAGGCGCGTGACGTGCTACACTGGGATTCCAACAAGACAGCGCTGTATGAGTTGGATTGCCGTCTGCGTGACGTGGATGCGCGGGATTGACCATGAAGCAACAAATTAAACAAAAATGCTTTCGACACGGCGGCGTTGACTATCCGTATGACCTTCATATCGGCGGTGTCAAGCGGCTGAATCTGCGCGTTCGCCCCGATGGAAGCATTCGGCTGTCCGTACCGCGCATGACCTCACAGCGACAGATCGACGCATTCCTCGCCCGTTGCGGTGACAAAATCGCCGAGGCGGTTGCACGGATACAAGCAAACAAGCCCTCCCCAAAGGCAGAGCTGTCTGCCACCGAGCAAGCAGAGAAAAAGGAGCGCCTGCTTGCGACCATTCTGGACTGTCACAAAAACGTAGTCCTGCCGCGTGTCACCGCCCTCAATTTGCCTATGACAGACGAGCAGCGGCAGTTTATCGCTTCACCCCAAGCCATTTGCATCCATCCCATGAAGAGCCGTTGGGGGAGTTGTAATTTCAAAAAAGGAACGCTCAACTTTAATTTGTATTTGATCGATCAGCCTATTGAGTGCATCGAATACGTTGTGATGCATGAGTTTGCGCATTTTATTCAGCCCGATCATTCGCCAGCCTACCACGCGCTGATGACGGCGCTCATGCCCGATTGGAAGGCGAGAAAAGCAAAGCTCAACGAAAAAATTTGATTATCATTTCCACGGAAATAAAAGTGAAAGGATTTCATCCACATGAATATCAATATTGACACCAAGACCGCCGCACAGGAGCTATTTGACTTTATCAAGCGTTGTCCGACGGCTTATCAGACCACCGCGACACTTGCTTCCATTCTTACTGAGAATGGATTTTCTGCTTTGGAAGAAGGGCAAAGCTGGAACCTTGTTGCGGGCGATAAATACTTTGTTACCCGCAATCAGTCGTCATTGATCGCTTTTGTCATGCCTGCTGATCTTGAAAAAACGACGGGTTATCAAATCATTGCCACGCACGGAGACTCGCCTTCGTTTAAGCTCAAGGCACAGTTTGAGCAGTCGACGGCCAAGTGTGCCAAATGGAACGTCGAGCGCTACGGCGGTATGATCTGCTCCTCCTGGATGGATCGTCCTTTGTCTGTCGCTGGCCGCGCTGTCGTGGCTGACGAGTTGGGTGTTCGCTCGCTGCCTGTTCATCTGACCGAGGATATTGCCCTCATTCCTAATGTGGCCATCCACATGGACCGCACTGCAAACGACGGTAAAAAGTACAATATGCAGGTAGATATGCTTCCTTTGGTTGGCGCGGCTGACAGCGAGGCGCATCTGTTGGATCATGTTGCCGCACAGCTAGGCTGTGACAAGACCGCGATCGTCAGCCACGATCTGTTCCTCTACATTCGTGACGAGGGCCGCCTCTGGGGCTTGCAGAACGAATTCATCTCGGCACCTCGGCTGGACGATCTGATGTGCACCTTTGGTGCGCTCAAGGGCTTCCTTGGCGGTGCGCACGAGAGCGTCGTGCCCGTGCTGGCTGTATTTGATAATGAGGAGATCGGCAGCAGCTCGCGTCAGGGCGCAGGCTCGTCCTTGCTCGGCGATATTCTTTCCCGCATAGACGAGGCCGTCGGCGTGACCGACGCTGACACGCAGGGGCTGTACCGCCGCTTTATGAGCAGCTGCATTTTGTCTGCTGACAATGCTCACGCACAGCATCCCAACCATCCCGAATATGCCGACGCGCAGAATGCGCCTCATATGAACGAGGGTATTGTGATCAAGCACCAATCCGAGCAGCGCTATGCGACCGATGCCATCAGCGGCGCGATCTTTACTCGCATCTGCAACACCGCAGGCGTTCCCACCCAGACTTATCTGAATCGCTCCGACATTCGCGGCGGTTCGACACTTGGCAATATCGTTGTGTCGCAGATTCCCATGCTTACGCTGGATATCGGCCTTGCCCAGCTTGCCATGCATTCGGCCTATGAAACAGCTGGCGCGCAGGACGTTCTTCACATGATCAACGCATCCTGTGCATTCTACCACACCGCGATTCAGGCGGGGGAGAATAGTAAGTACGAGATTGACATTGCCCTGTAAATACTACTGAAACACTCAAAGCCGTCCTTTGTTTAAGGACGGCTCTTGCTATTTCGTGCTGCCTTTATTCGATAATCCCCCTATTGCAAAGCGGGGAAAGGTGTGCTATAATGGATTTGTGAAAAATGTCGGAAAGGAGTGTGAACGATGTCCTCATACAGCGAGCTGATCAAAAACTTCGAGAAGATTCGAGCGTATATGCGTGAATTTTACGTCTACGGCTTCAAGAGCCGTGGCGGATACAGCTCCAAAAGCGCGCGGTCTTACGACGACGAGCGGCGCAGGCTGGAAAGCTGGCTTGGTGATCATATGAGCTTCGTGCGCACGCCCGAGGGAAAGAATATTTTTATCTCGATCGACAGCCGAACGATCAGACACAATCCTCTGTACAATGCGTGGAAGGCCAAGAGCTTTACCGACGGTGACGTGACGCTGCACTTCATCCTTTTTGATATCCTCCACGATCCGTCGGTCAGAAAGACCATCTCTGAGCTGCTTTCGGAGATCGACGAAACGTATCTGTCAGGGTTTGAATCGCCCCAGATGTTCGACGAGTCCACCGTCCGCAAAAAGCTCAAGGAGTATTGCGAGGCGGGCATCATCGCGTCGGAAAAGGAAGGACGCAAGGTATATTACCGTCGAACCGAAAGCACCGACGTGACCGACCTTGACGACATATTGCATTATTTTTCCGAGGTAGCCCCCTGCGGTGTGATCGGATCGTTTATTCTGGATAAAGAGGAAGCTGATACGGATGCCTTTACCTTCAAGCATCATTACATCACAGGCGCGATCGACAGTGGTGTTTTGTCGGCCTTGTTTACCGCCATGCGAGAGAAGCGAGCAGTGACGCTGTCCAATCTCAGCCGCAGGCGGGATCTGCCGCGCCGCAACCGCATCATTCCGCTTCGCATTTTTATCAGCGTGCAGACGGGTAGGCAGCATCTCGTTGCTTACTATCCCGAATATAATATTTTCCAATCCTATCGCGTGGATTATCTTTCCAATATCAAGCTCGAGGAGGTCACGCCTCGCTTTGACGAGCTTCGCGCGGCACTCGATGGAATGCAGAGCAAAATGTGGGGCGTCAGCGTCAAGCGGAACAAGTGGGGAAGCGAGCATCTGGAGCACGTGGAGTTCACTATCAAAATTGAGGATGGAGAAGATTTTATCGTGCGGCGACTTGAGCGGGAAAAGCGCGTCGGTATGGTGGAAAAAATTGACGAGCATACCTATCGTTTCGTGGCTGACGTGTACGACACGAGCGAGATGGTTCCGTGGATCCGTACCTTTATCTGCCGCGTCGTGCAGATGAACTTCTCCAACCGAACCATCGAAAATCAGTTCAAACGGGATCTGGAATCCATGTACCGTATCTACGGCATCGGAGAGGAGGCGGCAGAATGATATTCAGCGAGCTTTATTCCGCCTATTACAACACGATTGCCGCCATTATCGCTCGTATCATCGACGGTGAGCAGTCTGAAAAAGAACTGCAAAAGATCGTTACCGAGCGGGCGTTTGGCGAGAGTGCACTGACCATTATACCATCGCTCAAAAGTGAAAAATGGCAGCTGGTTCATTCCGATATGACTACGCCCCTTACGCATCGGCCCACGATGCCTCTGACCACGCTGCAAAAGCAGTGGCTCAAGGCCATCTCGTTGGATCCGCGTGTCAAGCTGTTTGACGCAACGTTCCCGGATCTGGATGACGTTGATCCGCTGTTCACTCCCGAGGACTATCACGTCTACGACCAGTACAGCGACGGTGATCCCTTTGAGGATGCGGAATATATCAGACAGTTCAGGGTGGTCCTTGAGGCCATCCGAACGGGTGGGCAGATCAAATTTGAAATGACCAATCGCAAGGGGAATACGATGTTCATTCGCTGCCATCCCAAGAGGCTCGAATACTCCGAGAAGGACGACAAGTTCCGTCTGGTCACCGCAGGATGGCGGTCGGTATCGACGGTTAATCTTGCCAAGATCCGATCCTGCGTCCCCTACACGGGCGAGAAGCAGCTGGATGGTGAGGAGCGCGAGGTCCGACACGACGTTGTAACGGTCAAGGTGCTGGACGAGCGCAACGCGCTGGAGCGGTTTATGCTTCATTTTGCCCATTTTGAAAAGCAGGCTGAGAAGCTGGACAAGAAGCATTATCTCGTCAAGATCAAATACGCTCACGATGATGAACCCGAAATGGTGATCAGAATTCTTTCCTTCGGACCGATGGTAGAGGTTATCGGATCGGAATCCTTCAAAAAAATAGTCATCGAAAAGCTGAAAAAACAGTTAAATTGTGGATTAAAATAGCGAAAAAGCTCTCATTTGAGGGCTTTTTTGTTATTTTCGCAGCTTTTTTTCCGTGAAAAAGAAAGAAAAAGCTGGTAAAATGAGGTCACGAAAGGCACGGACAGCAATCACTTCACATAGCATAGGACTGTTAATCCTAAGGAGCGGCGGGCTCATAACCCGAGATACGTGCCTTGAAAGATGCCTACAGCAACTTATAGTGCGCTATTGGCCCCATAGGAGCAGCTGCTCATAGCAAGCAGCTACGAGCGGAGTGAAAGGCTTCGCATGGTGAAAACGGCATCTTGTTCCTAACACAAGGCGTGTGAAAGCGCGCCTTGACCGAGTATATGCGGCATAGACGCTGTACGATATAAAGATACGAACAGCAGCCGAAAGTATCTAAACAGGCTGACCTTATTTATAAGGTCTTGCACGCTGCCTTTTCGGCCCCTGTCGTAAGCAGGCAAGCTTGAACGGTAGCATTTTGCATGATTGTATTCGATCAGGCTACACAATCTCGTATCTTGTTATACACCGTTAATAGTTGCCAACCACTTATGCAGTTGGGGATTCACTTGCGGTGTAGCGGTCGTTTGATCATTGCACAAGCGCAAGCTGGCGATGAAAAAACGACTGCAAAAGGCGCATACAGCAAATCAATTGGGCTGAGAAGCATTGGAGAAATTTGATGCTTATCAATGAAAAATGCGCCTTGTAAAATCCAAAAGGCACCAACAGCAAATTCGATTAGCTAAGTGGTTAAAGCAGGGTGCAAAACACCCGACGCGAGTTCGAATCTCGCATCAAACGGTGCCTTGTCATTTGAAAATTTATCACGAAAAGGAGTGAGTTTCATGTTAGAATATTTGAAGCAGGAAGTTAATAGCACGGTGACCGAAAACGGAGCCAACACCCACGTCACGACCGAATCCGATTGTCTTGACCTGTTCGCTACCATCGGTGCTTTGCGTCGCGAAAGCGACAGTGAGATCGAAGCACGTTTTATCCGCGCCTTCAGCGAAAACAGAGATATCGCCATGAAGCTCTTGTTTTTCGCCAGAGATATCCGCGGCGGTCTTGGCGAGCGTCGAGTGTTCAGGGTTATCCTTCGTTGGCTTGCCAATAACGAGTCCGAGAGCGTGCGAAAGAATATCGGACGCGTGGCAGAATACGGAAGATATGACGATCTGCTCGTGCTGATGGGCACGCCTTGTGAAAAGGATATGCTTGACGTGCTGAAAAAGCAATTTAACGCGGATAATCAGGCGCTTGAAGAGGGCGGCGAGGTTTCCTTGCTGGCTAAGTGGCTTCCTTCGGTCAACGCATCGAATAAGGAAACGGTTCAGCACGCCAAGAGAATCGCTCGTCATTTCAAAATGAGCGATGCAAGCTATCGCAAGGCGCTCGTAGCCCTGCGTGCACGCATCCGCATCATTGAGAATAACCTTCGAGAGAAGGATTATTCCTTCGATTATTCCAAACAGCCCTCAAGGGCTATGTATAAGTACCGCAAGGCATTTATGCGAAACGATGCCGAACGATACCGCGAGTTCATCAACAAGGTATCCTCCGGTGAAGCAAGGATCCACGCAGACACGCTCGCCCCCTATGAGCTTGTTGAGCCTTATCTTGAATTCTCCTGGGATTCAAGAACCTTTATGCGCAAGATCAGCGAGCAGGAAAAAGAAGTTCTGAACGCGACTTGGGCGTCCTTGCCCGACTTTGGCTGTGAGGAAAATGCCATTGCTGTCATTGATACCTCCGGTTCGATGTACTGGGCTGCCAAGCCCATGCCTGCAGCAGTTGCTCTTTCTCTCGGCTTGTATTTCGCAGAGCATAATACGGGGATCTACAAGAACCACTTCATTGAGTTCTCTGCAAGACCTCAGCTTATCGAAATCAAGGGAAATACCTTTGCGGACAAACTCCGATGCGTCACATCCTTCAACGAGGTGGCAAATACCAACCTTGAGGCGGTATTTGACCTGATCCTGAAGAGCGCCGTAAAGAACAAAGTTGCCGCAAGCGAGCTTCCCGCAAAGCTGATCATCATCTCCGATATGGAGTTTGATCAATGCGTAAGCCATGCCGACTGTACGAACTTCCAAAGTGCGAAAGCAAAATTTGAAGCGCACGGCTACAAATTGCCTGACATCGTTTTCTGGAATGTGGCAAGTCGCGTAAGACAACAGCCCGTTACTAAAAATGAGCAGGGAGTTGCTCTTGTTTCCGGTTGTACGCCTCGTCTTTTTGAGATGGTGGTGAGCGGAACGATGAACCCTTACGCATTTATGCTGGAGGTCGTCGAGAACGAGAGATATGCCGACATCGTGGCATAAACATAGGAAAATAAGGGGGCGGAAACGCTCCCTTTACGTTTTGAAAAGGAGAAACAAATCATGATAGAGATCATAGTAAACTTTAACACCGCCAAGTGCTTTGCCACCACCCTTGAGGACGGCGCACGTGAGCAGATCAAGACGGTGTGCGATACCGAGGCGTTTTCGTCCTCGAAGATCAGAATTATGCCCGACGTTCACGCGGGCAAGGGTTGTACCATCGGTACGACCATGACCATCACCGACAAGATCGTTCCCTCGATGGTCGGCGTGGATATCGGCTGCGGTATGTACACCGTGTACCTCGGCAACATTGACATTGATTTTGAGAAGGTTGATGAGGCCGCCCACTACATACCTTGCGGCAAGAGCGTCTGGGAGGGAAGACAGGAGCGGTTTGACTTGACACAACTGCGCTGCTACAGATACCTCAAGGACACCAGACGATTGGAGAGATCGATTGGAACGCTTGGTGGCGGTAACCACTTTATCGAGATCGACGTGGACGATGAGGGGGGCAAGTACCTGGTCATCCACTCGGGCTCTCGTAATCTCGGCACACAGGTTGCTGAGTTCTATCAGCAGATCGCCGTTGATCTGAACGTCGGCAAGGAGGAGTACTTCAAGGCGCGCGAGGAGATCATCCGAACCTACAAGGAGCAGGGCAGACGTGCCGAGATTCAGGGCACGCTCAAGGCGCTTGAGAAGACGTTCAAGGCCAAGGAGCCCACGCTTGCTCGTGACTTGTGCTATCTGTACGGCACGTTTATGGAGGATTATCTCCATGACGTAGACATCTGCCAGAAGTTTGCAGAGAGAAACCGCGCGAAGATGGCCGAGATCATGCTTGAGCGTTGCGGCTGGACGGCCGTCGAGATGTTCCAGACGATTCATAATTACATCGACGTAGACGAGATGATCCTGCGTAAGGGCGCTGTGTCTGCCAAGGCGGGCGAGAAACTGCTCATTCCCATCAACATGCGCGACGGCTCGCTTATCTGCATCGGTCGCGGCAACGAGGATTGGAACTGCTCCGCACCCCACGGTGCAGGGCGGCTGATGTCTCGTTCGGTTGCATTCGAACGGCTGACCATGGCTGAGTACGAGGCGCAGATGGCAGGCATCTACTCGACATGCGTCGTTCCCGATACGCTGGACGAGTCGCCGATGGCCTACAAGAGCATAGACGAGATCGTTGAAAATATCGGTCCTACCGCGGAGATCGTCTGCAGAATCAAGCCGATCTACAATTTTAAGGCGGCGGAATAACACAGTCGTTTGAACAAAGAATAGCCCCCTGTCGCTTGACAGGGGGCATGCTTTACGTTGGGATCAATTTTCAGGTCTCACCTGAACGATATAGGATACGCCGCGGTAGATATTCACAAAGTCGGACTCCAAAATGGCGTCAACCTCGGGGTGTGCGGGGTCGTTGATGAGCAGCCACTTTTTGCCGTTACGCTCCTCGTATCCGACGACGCAGAGCAGGTGTCCGTTGGTCTTGTAGCTGGGATAACCGCTGGCGGACAGCTGACCTTCCTTGACGCGGATCGAGCAGGCAAGAGGATGATCGGTATAGACGGCCCATTTGATCGCGTCAATGTCGAAGTAGTCGATGTACGCGTTATATCCAAGCTCACCTGCGTATGCAACGTTGTACGCCCAGTTTCCGAATTTTTGGGCGCCGTAGTCGCGTACGCCCCATGCAACGTCTTCCACCTCAAGACCGTCCTCGCCGAGGTAGAGAAGGATCATGGAAAGTGAGGTGGCTGAGCAGATCTGACCGCCGATCTCGGGGACGTCCGTTTGCCGTCTGTAGGGTACGTCGAGCTTTTTATAAGTATCCGTAGGAGCTTTCAGAAGAGAGTCCTCCTTATCGCTGGCCAGCGTTACGTTATAGACGATGGGGGAATGATCCTTTTTCTGCTTGATGTCAATTCTGTATTTGACGACTCCTTCGCATTCTTCTTTGAGATCCAGAATATCAATACCTACTTCACCGTGCTCGTTTTCGGTAGAGGCACTACCGGAAAGCCCCTTGATTGCGCTCCAGACGCCCCAGGAGAACCAATCCGTGTAGCTTCCGTCATCCAGCATAATGGATACGGATACTTCAACCGTACCACCCGAGGTGTCGGAGTTCCAGGAGGCTAGCATCTGCTTGAAGCTGCCACCGAGATAGACCTCATCCGAGATGAAGGTGCCCTCGGTTGAGCCGGGCATGAGCATCAGACCTCCGTTCTTATAAATGAGGGAAACGAACTCGCCTTTGAATTCGTTGGCGGAGAACATGATGGATTCGTTGAAAAGCTTGACGTCGTTTTTATACAGATCGCCGTCCTTGGGCATCTCGTCTGCAACGTTTTGCTCGGGTGTCACGGTTAGGCTGTCCTTGCTTGCTTCAAATGCTTTCATCGCCTCGGCCGTGCCACTTTCGTAGCACTTGGCGGACAAACCGTAGGTCAGCTTGAGATAGTAATCCTCAAAATGCGCGACGCTCTCTTGGATTTCATTTGCCTTGGCGGTCGCGCTTCCCGTCGTCTTTGTCGCTCTGTCGTACAGCGCAGACGAGGTTGCGCTTGCAGTGCCGTCCGCGCTGACAATGGAGGTAGCGTCAATATAGGAGCCTCTGTTCAAGACAGATTGGATATAGATCTTGTCGTGTCCTTTGTCCAACGACTTGCCGTTGAGCCAAAGATTATCATCGTCAATACCAAGGCAATCGGTCAGGGTGACGAACACGTCATTGTGCGAAACGAGAAGATCTGATTCCTTGACCTCCTCGCCGGGAATCTTAACGAGCAGGGGAGCTTTGATGTAATTTTCCAGCGTGTATCCGCCGATGAGCTTTTTCATGCCGGCGACGGCAGTGCCGTTCTGAAGATCAAAGGCCGCGCCCGTTCCCGTAATAACGATCACGGTGTCATCGTAAAGCCCTTCTGCTTTCAGATCCTCGATAAATTTGGCGATCGTCTTGTCCACGTATGCCATGCGTCTTGCGTAGGCCGCAACGTCCTCACTGCCTGCGACCTCCGTTGCCGTGATATCGGAGAGCCCCGTGTAAAGACCGAGATCCGTAATAGAGAGGAAGAAGTAATCGCTTTCGTTTTTCTTTAAGGCGTTGATGGCCGCGTCGTATACGCTCTTCTTGGGAAGGTCATCGATCGAAACGGTGATGAAATCCTGATAACCAAAGCTCTTGTAGGTTTTGGATCCACCGTACGCGCCCTTGGGTCCCGAGGTTACGGCAAGAGTATAAAAGCCTTTCTCCGTCAGGATCTTTCCAAGCGTATGGATATCCTCGCCGCGCAATCCTGCGATGGGCTCGTTATACTGCGGCGCGTACACCGAGGAGGACATGATCACGTCAAGACCTGCCGCATACGTGCTCGAAGAAACATTGTTCTTATAAAAGGAAAAATCTGTAAGAAGTGCGTTCAAGCCCGGGGTCAGCGGCGTGCCATAGTAATCCCCGCCGATCATACCGTCGCCCAGATCTTGGATGCTGATCATGATCACGTTCTTGGGAGCGAACACCTTGGGCTCATCGGGCTCGTTCGGCGTTTCGGGCGTGGTTCCGGGATCAACGATTTCCGGTGGCGTTTTCGTGCAAGCACCTAAAAGAAGGCAGGCGAGAAGTAAAATCGAAAAAACTGTCAGATATTTTGCGATTTTTCTCACCGTTCCTCTTACGGTCAATTGACGGGATTCTTTACAGTTGTTCATAAGCATAACCTCGTAACTATAATATAAAGTAATGCGGCGTATTAATTATTTTTATGCAACCCGCACATTATTTCCGCATTTATTTAGTAAATAATACATCAAAATACCCAAAATGTCAATGCTTTTCGATAAAAAAGACGGAGTCTTCAAACGGGAGCGTAGTTAACGGTTGCCGCTGCTTTTAACTGGTATCAACTTTAATTTAGATAGTTTTCGTTACGTGTTGATTTATGGCGAAAATTATGCTACAATATTTATATAATTATTTATTTGTGTGCAAAAGGCAAATCATCTGTTTCAGCTCTATGGATCCTTTCCGCATAGATGACCTCAAATGATCTTACTTTTTTACAACGTTGATTTACCGTAGTGTTATCATAAGGTTACAAAAGGATTTCAATAAGGGATGCGTTAAAGAATGTAAAAGGAGGTCCTGCAATGACAAAGCGCGAATTTTTTGAATACTGCGCGTCTGCGTATAGTACGCTGCCGGACTATCCGTTTGATGAGGACTTCGAAACGGCGGTCTTCAGGCATGCGGACAATCGCAAGTGGTACGCCATTGTGATGAAGGTTTCGCGTCGCAAGCTTGGCCTTGATAGCGACGAGGTGATAGACGTGGTCAATCTTAAGCTGCCGACCGAGATGTTTGGCTCCTTTGGTGCGGCGGACGGTATTTATCCTGCCTATCATATGAACAAACTACATTGGGTCTCAGTTCTTCTGCCCGACGCGCCCGATGATATTATACGTTTCCTTTTGAAGGTGAGCTTCGATGTGACGAGCGCACGTAAGAGGTCGAAAAAGGGCAAAACCAAACGATAATAATGATTATGAACCGAGGTAAATATGCAAAAAGGAATCATTGATCAAGCGCTGGCATACGTGAAGGAGCAATTCGAGCGTGAATACAGCGGCCACGACTATTTTCACACGCTTCGCGTTTTTCGTATGGCTTCGCGCATTGCCAACGCAGAGCAGGCTGATCTCGAGCTTGTACAGCTTGCGGCGCTGTTGCACGATGTGGATGACCGCAAGCTTTCTCCCGAAACGTACGAGCAGCAGACCAACGTGCGAAGCTTTCTGGTGGCGCACGGTGTGGATGAAGCGACGATCGAGACGATATGCAAAATGATTCGCGAGGTTTCCTTTGTTGGAAACGAGTCGGTTATCCCTGCGACGTTGGAGGGAAAATGTGTGCAGGATGCCGACCGCTTGGATGCAATCGGTGCGATTGGAATCGCTCGTGCGTTTGCCTATGGTGGCAACCATCATCGGCTGATGTATCATCCCGACATTAAGCCCAACTTAAACATGAATCACGAGGAATATATTAGGAGTCAATCGACGACGATCAATCATTTTTACGAAAAGCTGTTCAAGCTGACCGATATGATGAACACTCGCACGGCAATCCAAATTGCCAAAGGCAGAGAGGCGTATATGAAGGCATATGTCGAAGAATTCTTGAGTGAGTGGGACGGGAATAGGTAATCTTTTACTTAAAAAAACTAGCTGAAAAAACGGTGAATTTGGGGCGACGGAACTATCCGTCGCCCTTGACTTTTGCGAATTATTATGATAGACTTAAATTGTAACGAAATGTAAATGGAGGAACTATCCATGAAACGACGCGTATCACAGCTCCTTTGCCTGATTTTGGCACTTTCATTCGTACTGACGCTTGCGGTTGCTTGCCGCCCTCAAACGCCGGACGATGGACAAAAACCTACTCCTCCTGACACTGAGCAGCAGCCCGAGCAGGAAGACAAGGGAATTGAAATTGATTTGTCGAAATATACTTTGATGCGTTCGGAGGATGCGTCTTCCGAGGTGCGCACGGCTTTCGTTCAGATCGGTAAGATCGTAAAAGAAGTGTGCGGCGTGAAGATGAACGTCGGTACGGATTACGTAGACGAGCACATCAACAATCGCGCTGAATACGAAATTATCGTAGGACATACCAACATTCCAGAGGAAAAAGCGATCCGAGAAACGCTGTCCAAGGGCGAGTACGCCATTGCCGTCAGCGGCACGAAGATCATCGTTGTCGGTTACAGCGACGAGGATACGGTCTATGCCGTCAATCGCTTTTTGGATATGACGGTGGGTTATAGTCCTGACCGCTATGAGACGCCTAAGCGCGAGACTTCGTTGGTGACCATAAATAACGAGGAGGGAAAGACCATGGGACAGATTTTAGAATCGGGGCGGGTGGTCACCGAGCTGGAAGAATGCTGGTCCGATCCCATAGATCTGGTCGCGGATTATACTGCCGCAGGTGGGCTGGTTACCGTCACGCCCGACGAGGTCTTGTTCAAAGACGTTATTTCTGTTTCTCGCTGGAAGTACAGTACGTCGGACGGTAGTTACCGCGTGCAGTTTACGGTCGAGCACCGCGAGGGCAACATGCCCATCATGCAGCTGTTTATCAATACGGGATCGTCCGAGGCGGAGCATATCTGTATCGGTATTCAGGGTAACTTCGTTCGAATCGGTCGCGGTACGTATGAGCGCGGGGGCATGACCTTCAAAGGAGATGCGAACAATTATACCTTCCGTGCTGAGGTTCACCCCGAGGCAGGAAGAATGCTGTATTACATGAATGGCATTTTCTTGGGCGAAATGAACACCGGTGACAGCGATTCGCCCTTGATAGAAAACAGTGGCGTCGGCATTAGCGCCGTGGGTAGTGACTATACGGTTGCCGTCAAGGATCTTTACATTGAGGAAATCGATCCGCTGGAGGCTCGCCGCTATGACGCGCCGGATATTGAGATCGAGGACGAGGGTGTGTATCCCAAATCGGAAAACGCACCCGCCCAGACGATTTACGTACTGGATGCTATGACAATGCCTTACGAGGATCTTCTGACGGCGGCGACGCTGCAGGGCTTGGTCAACCGCACCACACCCCAGATTTTCTTGGACTACCGCGCCTATAACGATGATCCACGCTACAGCAATATAGACGACGAGGTTGCGTATCTGGAGCTCCTTGAGGATAAGGGCAGAACACTTGTCCATACCACGTTGGACGAGCTGCTGGTAAAGTTCGCCGACTACTATAAAGGAGTCATTGTAGGCGATTGCTTTGCCACCAATTATAACGAAAATGTGGCTACTTCGTTGGCGGGCGTGCTGGACGGCGTTTATTTGAGCGAGGCACGCTATAACAAGATGAAAAATGATATTAAAAAGGACGTTTTGTTCCGATTGAATGATCGATTCAAATCCTCCATAGACGCATATATGTGGCTGTGGAACACGTACGGAGACCAGTTCTCACGGACGGTGCTGTTTCATACCTCGGCGGCTGCCGAAAGCGAGGGGCACACTACTCGCGCCTGCCGCGACTATGCGGTCATGTCTCGCGGATTTTCTTTCTGTACTACCGATGTGGAAACGCTTGAGGACTACGACTTCTATATGAGCATTTTCGCGGCCTGTGCTCCCAATACGGCTGTCATCGGCCGCGGTGGCGGTTGCTTCCCGGAGTTTGAAATGTTCCAGATCTGCGGCCAATTCGCCAAGTATTTCACATACGGCTTCTCCACGCCCAATATGTCGCTTTTCAACAGCCTTGAGGTAGGGGAACTTAAGCAAAAGGCTCCTGGTGAGGAAACGAAACTGGAGTCTGATACCGTATACGTGACCTTCGATATTTCAGAAGGTGATAACCTTTCATGGGACTACCATTTGTGGATGCACAACTTTGCCGACGAGGAGGCTCGTGCCAAGATCGCCAAGGGCTACTCCATCTGTGGCGCATTGTACTACATCGCCCCTGCCATCCTGGAGCGTTACTATGAAAAGGCTACGCCCAACGATTACTTCTTCCTTGACGGCGGCGGTATTTCCAATCTTTCGTCGCCCGATGACTTCGGCGTGCTTTACAATGAGGATGACCGAGAGGACATCGTCGATCGTATGCTGGAGCTGACAGAGTATGTTGCAAGCAAAACTGACATCCACGCTCTGCGCGCGTTGCACAATATTTCGGATGAGATGGCCGAGCGCTATGCGGACGAGTGTCCTTCGCTGATGGCGTTGTTCTCCTCGTACGGCAACACAACCGAGGCCATTGGTGGTACGACGAAGTATGCAAAATCAGTCTATATGGTGGATGATATCGTTCGTTGCCGCTCTTACCTGACTACCTTTGGCGGCAGTCTGACGCCTCAACTCAGCCAGCTGCTCTCGCAGGCCAAGAACACGAAGGACGGTATCGTTTTTGCCAAGGTGTTCGTCTATGCCAATCAAATGCTGGACAATGTCAGCGTGATGGAAAACTTTCGCGCAGAGCTGGAGGCCGCGACAAATAAGCGCGTCGTCATCGTCCGTCCCGACGTATTCGCCGAGCTGTACGCGGAATATCAAAGCTGAGATTATCCGCAAAAATCTATAATTAACGAGCGGCAAGTATCCCGCAAAAAAAGACAGGCGTTTTGACTTCAAAGCGCCTGTTCTTTCTTCAGAGCAAAATTACTCCTCTTGCAATACCTAAATGGATATGCTATAATATTATAAACTCATCAATAGGAGCATTGCAAAAGATGAAAAAACTGCTGATCACGGGCTTTGAGCCCTTTGGCGGCGAGGCGATCAATCCCTCCTGGGAGGCACTTGTCCGTCTGCCCGAGAAAATCAACGAGTATAACCTGACCAGGCTTCGTCTTCCCGTGACGTTTGGCATGGCCGCGGAAATGGTCATAAAAACGGCGGAGGAGATAGGTGCCGACGTCATCCTTTGCGTTGGGCAAGCGGGAGGCAGATCTGCCATTACTCCTGAGCTTGTGGGCATCAATCTTCGCCACGCGACCACTCCCGACGATAAAGGCTATCAGCCGCAGGACGAGCCTATTATAGTCGGCGGTGCGACCGCCTACTTTTCAACGCTACCCGTACGAAGCATAGTCGAAGCAATGCGCGCTTCAGATGTTCCCGCGCAGGTGTCCTATTCTGCAGGTGCCTACGTCTGCAATGATGTACTGTATACCGTGCTTGCGCATTTTCAAGACAGTGAAGTCAAAGCGGGCTTTATCCACGTTCCGTATTCGGACGACCAGAATAAAGAACCGTCTATGGCGATTGAGCAAATTGTCAAGGGGTTGAGAGTGGCTATTGAGGCGATATAAGATGAAAGGCATGAACTGATTGTTAGGGAGGAAAACTTTGAATATAGAGGAATATATTTCTATCAAGGATACATTTGCGCGATATAATATTTTGAAAAGAGCTGTTTGCAACCTTCCTGAAAATGGAAAAGAGTTTTTCTTAACGGCTTTCAAAAAAGAACGCTATCTGGATATCAAGCTTACCGCTGTCAGAGGGTATTCTGAATATGCGTCTGAGGAAGAAGTAAATGTTTTAATGAAGAAGATGCTTGAATTGCTTGTTAAGCATGGTCAGACAACGCGAAATAATTATCAAGAATATGAGCCGATGCGTTCGCCATTTCTTTTGCCGTTTCTCCTGAACAAATACAAGTATTCATGTTTCAAAATCTTTGCTGAACAACTTGAAAAACAATATGCCTTGATGGATGACCAATGGAAAGGCATTTTTACACTCGATGAGAATGGATCGTTTGTAGAATTGAGAAAGATTAGTAGTTAGTGTTATAAAGCGGGAGAACTTCTTAATTCTGCTATCAAATTCAACTGTGAAAGAGGTTAATATGTTCAACTTCAAAAATAAAATCGTCGTCGTAACGGGCGGCGCGCGAGGCATTGGCAAGTGCATACGCGAAAAATTTGAGGAGGCGGGTGCGACCGTTTGCGTCATTGACCTGCTTGAAAACGATTATTTTGTAGGCGATATTTCTGATAAGAAAACGCTTGAGAGCTTTGCTCAAAAGGTGATCGCCGACTACGGCCACGTTGATTATCTGATCAATAACGCCGCGCCTAAAATGTGCGGCATTGTGGGCGGTAACTATGAGGATTTCGAATATGCTTTGAAGGTTGGCGTTACTGCGCCGTTTTATCTTTCCAAGCTCTTCCTGCCGTATTTTGCCGAGGGGGCAAGTATCGTTAATATTTCGTCCTCCCGTGATCGAATGAGCCAGCCTCAGACCGAGAGCTACACGGCGGCCAAGGGCGGTATTTCTGCGTTGACACACGCGCTGGCGGTCAGCCTTGCAGGTAAGGTGCGGGTCAATTCGATCTCGCCCGGCTGGATCGACAACAATTACACCGTTTACGAGGGTGCGGATGCAATGCAACAGCCCGCAGGTCGCGTGGGAAATCCCCCCGACATTGCCAACATGGTGCTGTATCTTTGCTCGGATATGGCAGGCTTTATCACGGGCGAAAACATTTGCATTGACGGCGGTATGACAAAGCAAATGATCTATCACGGCGATTGCGGATGGATTTTGGATGAGCAAGGTAAGTAAGCATGGATTCCAAGAAAAAATGCAAATGGTGCAACGTAAAAAATGAGAGATACGTTGAATGCCACGACAAAGAATGGTGCGTGCCGAGGTTTGACGACCAATATCTATATGAAATGCTGATGTTGGAATCGTTTCAAGCGGGGCTGTCCTGGGAGTGCGTTCTCAACAAAAGGGAAGCCTTCCGCAGAGCGTATGACCAATTCGATCTGGATCGGGTGATCGCTTATGACGAAGATAAGGTACGCGAGTTGCTTGGCAACAAGGATATTATCAGAAACAAACTGAAAATCAATGCGAGCATCAGAAACAGCAGGGTTTTTAAGGAAATCGTGTGTGAATACGGCTCGTTTCATAACTATTTGAGGACATTCACGCAGGACGAAACGATATATGAAACTGACAGAACGACCAACGCCATGTCCGATGCGATTTCCAAGGATCTGCAATCTCGTGGGATGACATTCGTTGGCTCTGTAATCATATATTCCTATCTGCAGGCAATCGGTGTAATTTATTCGCATGACAAAGATTGCTATTTGTATATGAGCGGCGATTAATTTATCCACCTGCAAATAACGCCCAAAAACAGGCAATATTGTTCTTGAATAAAGGGCGGCTTTGTCCGACAATACTCTTTTTTGACGGGAAATAGTCTTCGTTAAAAGGAGTATTTGAATGTATTATAACAAGGTGGAAATATGCGGCGTCAATACTTCGGAGCTGGTTGTGTTGACAGACGCAGAGAAAAAAGACCTTTTGATACGGACGAAGCAGGGGGACCGGGAGGCGCGCAATGAACTGATCTGCGGCAATTTACGCTTGGTGCTTAGTATTATTCAGCGTTTTACCAACCGACGGGAAAATATGGACGATCTGTTTCAAGTTGGATGTATTGGACTTGTCAAGGCGGTTGATAATTTTAACATTGATCTTGATGTCAAATTCAGCACGTATGCGGTTCCGATGATTATTGGAGAGATCCGCCGCTATTTACGAGATAACAATACCATTCGCATCAGTCGTTCGGTGCGTGATTTGGCCTATCGTGCATTGCAAGCCAGGGAAGAATGGATGCGCGAAAAGGAGATCGAGCCGAACTTAGAGCAACTTGCAGAACTGATCGGTGAAAAGAAAGACGCGGTATTACGAGCGATGGAGGCAATCATCGAGCCGATATCGCTATATGAGCCCGTGTTCACGGATAACGGCGATTCGGTGTATGTCATGGACCAGTTGCGCGACAGCAGCAGCGACAGTTCGGACGAGGTGTGGCTGGAGAATATTCTACTGCGTGACGCGCTCAAAACGCTGAATGAACGTGAACGCAATATCATTGTCAAGCGTTTTTATCAGAATAAAACCCAAATGGA
The DNA here is from genome assembly GCA_017507985.1 of Clostridia bacterium. Classification (GTDB taxonomy): domain Bacteria; phylum Bacillota; class Clostridia; order Oscillospirales; family CAG-272; genus SIG644. Next base: position 190 of record JAFVZV010000026.1, on the reverse strand, counting down.
AATTGCTGAGGAGATCGGCATCTCGCAGGCCCAGGTATCTCGCTTGGAGAAGGGCGCCTTGGAACATTTGAGGAAAAGAATGTAAGTGAAAACCGCCGAGAATGACCGTTTGGTTGCTGTCGGCGGATTTTATATAGTCGAATGGGAAAATTTATGATATAATAATCTAAATCTCACCTAACATTTCCAT
>JAFVZV010000005.1 GCA_017507985.1 Clostridia bacterium | reverse complement strand
GCCTGAGCAAGGTCGGTGACATGGATATAGTCACGAATACAAGTTCCGTCATGGGTGTTATAATCGTTTCCAAATATTGAAATGGACTCGCGCTTACCGTTTGGCACCTGGAGAATAAGCGGAATAAGGTGGCTTTCGGGGTTGTGAGCCTCACCGATCGCGCCGCTCTCGTCAGCACCACAGGCGTTGAAGTAACGCAGAGAAACATATCTCAGACCGTGAGCCTTTGCCGTCCAGCTAAACATCTTTTCCATTGCCAGCTTGGTTTCGCCGTAGGGGTTGGTCGGGCAGGTGCGGTCGCTTTCAAGCATGGGAATGTTCTCCGGCTCGCCGTAGGTTGCTGCGGTGGAGGAGAAAACGATCTTGTCAATGCCGTTCTTTACCATTGCCTCAAGCAGCACTTTGGTGCCGTAGAGGTTATTGTCGTAGTATTTCAGAGGATTTGTGACACTTTCACCTACAAGAGAATAAGCGGCAAAATGAATTACAGCATCGATCTTTTCGGTCCGGAAAAGATTATCGAGGAAATCAAAATCACGCAGGTCACCCTCATAGAAGCGTGCCTTTTCGGGAACAGCCTTGCGGTAGCCTGTTACAAGATTATCGGCAATGACAACATCATGACCTGCCCTGACAAGCTCAAGAGCAGTATGCGAACCGATATAGCCTGCGCCGCCTAAAACAAGAATACTCATATTACTCGCGCTCCTTTGTTATTTCAATTCCGCCAAAGGGTCTTATACGCATCTTCATGCAGGATTTTTCTCCGTATATTCTATCCATTTCCTTGACGTATTCATCTGCAAGATCAAGCGGTACGAATGCCTGAATCGTTCCTGCAAAGCCTCCGCCGTGTACTCGCACAGCACCTCTGCCGTTCAGAATTCGTTTGCTTGCCATGATAGCAAGCGGAATCTCCTGAGTGGTTGCTTTGGAACAGGAATAAAGATTCTGCAGGAGATTGGCAGAGGACTCACCCGACTGACGAACAAGAGTGAGGAATTCCTCTACATTGCCTTTTTCAAGGGTTAAGGCTTCCATAAATGCCCGTCGATTTTCATCAAAGAAGTGTGCTGCGCGGAGTATGGCACGATCTGAACAGGCTTTTCGAATTTCAGGAAGTGCAGCGTAAAACTCTCTTTCCTCTACCTCGCGCAAGTACTGCTTGCCAAAGAATACAGCAACTCTTTCCATCTCGTCACGGATGGCAACATAGTCATCGGTCAGATTGGCATGACTTCCCTTTGTGTCGGTGATAAAGATGCAATAACCTGCCTGCTCAAAGTCGTACTGAAAGCTTTTGATTGCAGGATTCTGCGTATTGAAAAAGTCGATTGAAACAAGCCCGCCCACAGAACTTACCATCTGATCCATAAGACCGCTGTTTTTGCCGAAATACACGTTTTCGGCATACTGACCTATCTTTGCAATCTCCACCGCACCGGCTTTACCGCCGTTATAATGCTCGTCGATTATCGTACCGATGAGCGTTTCGAATGCCGCGGAGGACGAAATGCCGCTGCCGCCGATGACATCGGAGGTGGTATAGGCATCATAACCGCCTATTGCAACACCCATCTCGGAAAATCTGTTAGCTATGCCGCGTACCATTGCAGCCGAGCTGATTTCTCCCTGCTGAACGGACAGGTCATCAAGATATACCTCAAAGGGCTCATAGCCCTCCGATGCCACACGGATAACACCCTCGTTGTGGAAGGCTACAACAGCGATTACATCGAGATTGACCGCAGCAGCCAACACACAGCCGTGCTGATGGT
>JAFVZV010000025.1 GCA_017507985.1 Clostridia bacterium | reverse complement strand
TAACAAAACCGAAGAAGGTTTTTCCTCTTTAAATTACTCAAACATCAAAATTGTCAAGCGCGTTAGCAGCTCACAAATAACAAATCGGCACCGCGCTCCAGCCGTGGCAAAGGCTGCCCGCGTTTCCAAAGGCGCACGCGCCCTCGCTCGTCTCCCAAACGCTCGTAGCGCCCTCGTCGAGCATGTGGCCGTAGTCGCGTCGGATCTCCTCCAACACGTAAGGCTTCCATCGCGCCGCGTCTGTCAGAAGTAGCGCGTCGTACTTAAAGCAACGCATACTGAGCGAGCAATCCGAAAACGCGCCCTCAACGATCTGCCTGCCGATCTTTTGCGCATCGTCCGCAAGCCCTGCCAAAATAGCCAGCGCATTTCCCAGCACGGTAAACTCCGCCCCGCCCTGCGTCAAGGAGAACGCTCCTTTTTCCACGTTGTAAAACGTCTCCTTTGCCCTCGCTCGCATTTCCAAGAGAAGCGAGTCATACGCAAAATCGTTGCCCGTTTTTTGAGCGATCACGCGTAGCTGCTCCAGCGCCATCACGAAAAGACAGTTGATCACCAAATCGGGAATCGCACGCTCGCTCTGCCCCAGACGGCCGGACAAATGCTCCGACCAGTCGTAGAAATTCCATTGCGTCGCACCAGTAAAGCGCAAAATCAATCCGTCCTCCCGATTGTTCAAAAACGCCTCGATAATAGAAACCAGCTTGGGATACACCGCCTTACCAAGCGAGATATCCCCGGTATGGTCCATGTACTCCTTCACCGCGATCAGATAATACAGCGAAAATGCAGGGATCGCCAGATTCTGTCCGCAGGGCGAGCAGATCGTAAGCAGACCGTCCGCCCGCCGATCCTTGCCCATCAAAAGCAAATTCGCTCTTGCGTACGCGGCGTTACCGTCCTCAAACACCCGATAGCCGCAAAGCATCTGATTCCGCGAGTCAAACGCATACAGACATTGCTCGCGCCAAGGGGTATCGACGTAGTGCTCCATCATACATAGCTTCAAGGTTTTGACGCATACGTCGTGAATGCGCTGATCAAGTGCATTCTCTTTTTGAATGATCTTCTCCTTCACGGGATAGATCTGCGGGGTCAAGCCAAGATAGGTCAGCGAGATCGGTCTCTCGGCGTAAAGCTCCATATAGCGGCAGCCCAGGCGCAACATATAATTCGTGTATCGGTTTCTTCCCTTCTTGGCCTTGTACTCAAAGCTGAAATCGCGACCGCCGATCCTTCTGCGGACGTGACCGTCCTGCAGATCCTCGCCCCACGCGACAAGGATGTTTTGCTCCCGATCGCAGACGAAGTCCAGCATGGGCAAGCCCACCGTTTCCTCGCCAAGATCGATCAGATAATAATTCCCCTCGTCCTTCAGCACCCTTGCCTCCGTGGGCGGCAACAGCGCCAGCTTTTTCGTGGGACGCGGATACAAGCAGCGGTCCTTATCAACGGCAACTGCCGCTTGCCACTCGCCCTCGTTTTCCCGCGTCGCATCGTAGAAAAAGCTAAATCCAAGCTGGGAGGTAATCGGTTTACAATAGCCGCTGACGTACGTCGGGCTTTGACGGCACAAAATGCGCTCGTCGCTGGCAAGCAATATCTTGCCCGCCTGCTCGATCTCAAAGATCAC
>JAFVZV010000024.1 GCA_017507985.1 Clostridia bacterium | reverse complement strand
CGTCAAGGATAATGTGATCTTGCTCACTGTCCATCAATGCTTTTGCCTCGGCGGGCGTGATCTGTTCGTAGGTTACCTCTTCCAGTGAGCCGTTCCCCTTGCCGCAGGCAACGAGTGCGACAGAGAAAAGCAGAACAGCAGCCACCAGGAACCATAGATATTTGCTCATACCAATTCTGCAAGAATCGCTTGCTTGGGTCTTGCACCGACAATTCTTGCCTCCTCCTTTCCATTCTTGAATACAAGCAGCGTTGGAATACTCATTACGCCGTATTTCATAGCGAGCGCGCTTTCGTCATCTACGTTCACCTTGCAGACGGTGATGTCAGGACGGGACTCTGCGATCTCATCCACGATGGGCGAGACCATTCTGCAAGGTCCGCACCAATCGGCATAGAAGTCCACCAGAGCCGTGCCGTTTGCGATGGCATTATCAAAATTGTTTTGGCTAAGTTTTTTCACTAACATTTTTAGTTCTCCTTATTATGTGATTTGATCTTACAGACCATCTGTGTCATCGTTCCCATCGGACAGTAAACGCACCAGGAGCGAGGCTTGAACAGTATCATCGTGATAAATCCGATCAAGGTTGAGGTCAGCATCACGCTGTAAAAGCCAAAGGCAAACTGTGCCACCCAGGGAGCGAACAGCGTGCCGTGATATGCCCAATGCCAGGGGAGCTTAAATGCCCAAAACAGCGTCACGACTTGCTTTAAGTCCGCGCCGACAAAAACGAGATAAGTATTCCAGATCATAATGCCGAACATCGTGAGGAAGAAAATCAGAAAGCCGTAACGGAAATATGGTGAGCGCATCCATTTTGGCATATCCTTTTTGCGGGAAAGCCCGAATCTGCCGCCGAGCAGAGAGAACAGCTGACCGCGTCCACAGTATTTGTTGCAGTACGCTTTGTTTCCTTTGATAATGGCGATCATAAGCGGCGTGATAAAGCAGATCATACCGAGCCAGGCGAACAGAATATTGAAAAATCCTAGAACGAGATAGATGGCTGAGAATATCCAAAGATAATCATACCACTTTTTACTTTTATTCATCGGTTGCTGTCTCCTTAATCGTGATCGCGCTTGCGGGACACTTTTTTGCACACATACCGCAGCCGATACACTTTACATCGTCAATGACAGCGTAAACACCTCTTGGAATTGTGATCGCCCCCATCTTGCAAGTCGTTAAGCAACAGCCGCAGGCAACGCAGTATTTCTTGTTAACAAATGCTTTTTTCATCATACACCTCCGTCATGTGAGAACATTATAACATTTTTGAAAAACATGTGCTGTGACTTTTGTCACCAGGAAAAATCCCACGCCCGAAAAGAGCGTGGGATTTGGAAGAATCATTTACATTCGGTGCAGATATATTCGGGAACGGTGCGTTCGTTGATCACCGACTCATAGAGCCGCCATCCGCCTTCAAGATTATAACATTCAAAACCGTAGCCTGTAAGGATACGGCAAGCAATATAGGAGCGCAAACCGCTGTGGCAATGCACATACACGGGTTTGTCCTTGGGAATTTCATGGATTCGCCGACGCAGAGAATCGAGCGGAATATGCATAAATCCGTCGATCCTGCCGCGTGCGACCTCAGTGGCTGTTCGTGTATCAAGAAGCGTAATGCTGCCGTCTCGTGGGAGCTGTTCCACGTCGTGCCAGAAGAACTGACCGATCTTGCCTGTGATGACATTTTCAGCAACAAAGCCCACCATATTAACAGGATCTTTGGCAGAGCCGAAGGGCGGTGCATAGCAAAGCTCCAGCTCGGCAAGGTCGGTCACCATTGCACCAAGCCGCATGGCAGTGGCGATCACATCCATCCGCTTATCCACGCCGTCAAAGCCCACGATCTGCGCGCCGAGAATTTTGTGTGTTGCCTTATCCCACAGAACTTTGATCGACATCATGGACGCCCCCGGATAATAGGATGCGTGAGATGCGGAATAAGTATAGGTCTTATCATAATCGTGACCTGCGGCAGCCGCACTCTTTTCGTTCAGCCCCGTGGTGGCGATCGTCATATCAAAGAGTTTCAGCACGGACGATCCCTGTGTGCCTTTGTATTCCGAGGGG
>JAFVZV010000023.1 GCA_017507985.1 Clostridia bacterium | reverse complement strand
CCGGGCGCGCAATGTTTGCGCCCGCGCTTGTGCGATGTTCGCGTTTAGCGAACAAGCAAACTTGCGATTTCGGCTTGCCGAAATCTGTTTTCTTTCGCCATTTCTTTGTGGAACGACAAAGAAATTGCATCAAAACCGGTACAGCGAACGCGTGCGAAGCACAGTGTGAGCGTCAAAAGGAGAAGAAGTTAGGACTTTCCCCATCTCCTCCTTGAGCCTTTTTCTTTTTCGCATATTCACTCATGGCATTATTCAAAATTATATTCCCTTTTCCGTGGTCATAAGCAACAAAAAAATCTCTTTTTTTTTGTTACTTTCGCCATGCGTTTTTTGCCGAAAAAAAGCGAAAATATCATTGATTTTATTTTTCAAATGTGGTACAATATCTGTGCGTATATATCACTTGTATATAATATGTAACATTTTGCACCACGGTGCCCGAAAAGGTGAGGACCATATGATTCTTGATTTGCAAAAAGCGAGCGTGCTTAAGCGTGTCTCGGCTTTTCTTTTGGATATGATATTGCTGTTCATTCTGATTACAGGCTTTGCCTTTGTGCTGTCTGTGATCACGGGATATGACAGCTATAGTGATCGCTTGAGCGAAGTTGAAAAAACGTACGAAACACAATACGGTGTCTCCTTTGACATCACCGAAAAAGAATATAATGAATTGACTGAGGAGCAGCGTGCTGTTTTTGATGAAGCGTACAAGGCCTTTAGCGAGGACGAGCAAGTCCTTTATGTGTACAATATGCAGCTCAACCTGATTTTGATGATCTCGACCATCAGCATTCTGCTAGCCTACGTTGTGCTGGAATTTATTCTGCCTCTAGTATTCAAAAACGGTCAGACCGTGGGCAAAAAGATCTTCGGCATCGCCTTGATGCACACAAATGGCGTTAAGCTGTCCACCATGGCGCTGTTTGTTCGTACCGTTTTGGGTAAATACACGCTTGAGACAATGATCCCTGTGTATATTTTCATCATGGCCTTGTTTGGAACGCTGGGATTGACGGGAACGATCATGCTGCTGCTGATTCTCGTCTTGCAGCTTGGCGTGATCATCATTACCAAAACCAACTCCTGCATCCACGACCTGCTGGCCAATACCGTTGCGGTCGATCTCTCCTCCCAGATGATCTTCGACTCGGTTGACGCCATGAACGAATACAAAAAGAAAATTCACGCCGAGCAGGTCAAAAATTCAGAATACTGATAGGCGTGTTAGCTTCGAGATTAATTAAATTTAAAATATATTTTTCAATTTAAGAAAGGGTTTTTGTATGAAGGTTGTTTTGCAAAATTTGACAAAGATCTTCCCCAGCCGCAACAAAAAATCAAATGAAGAGGTTGTTGCGGTCAACGACTTTACTTTTGAGATTCCTGACGGAAAGCTCATCGGCTTGCTCGGCCCCTCGGGCTGCGGTAAAAGTACCACGCTGTATATGATCAGCGGTCTGCAAAAGCCGACGGGCGGTAAGATCTTCTTCGGCGACGACGATGTCACCGAGCTGTCTCCCGAAAACAGAGGAATCGGTCTGGTGTTCCAGAACTACGCGCTGTATCCCCACATGACGGTCAAGCAGAACATTATGTTCCCACTGCAGAATCTGAAGGGTGCAGACAAAATGGACAAAGACACCATGCTGGAGCGTGCCTATCAGGCAGCTAAGCTCGTTCAGATCGACGAGCTGATGGACCGTAAGCCCAGCGAGCTGTCGGGCGGTCAGCAACAGAGAGTTGCGATCGCGCGTGCACTGGTCAAGATGCCTAAGGTTCTTCTGCTTGACGAGCCGCTGTCCAACCTGGACGCAAGACTTCGTCTGCAGACACGCGAGGAGATCCGCCGCATCCAGAAGGAAACGGGCATCACCACCATTTTCGTTACCCACGACCAGGAAGAGGCAATGTCCATTTCCGATATGATCGTCGTTATGAAACTGGGCGTTCTGCAGCAGATCGGTAAGCCTCAAGAGGTTTATGACGATCCCGCCAACTTGTTCGTTGCTAAGTTCCTTGGTACTCCTCCCATCAACGTATTTAACGGCGAGGTCAAGGGCGGCAAGCTCTACCTTGGTAAGGACTGTGTATTGGACGTTGCGGGCGTGGCTGATCAGAAGGTTGCTGTCGGTATTCGTCCCGAGGGCTTCGTTGTAGATAATAACGGCCCGATGACTTGCAAGCTCAATAACGTTGAGATTATGGGCCGCGACGTCAGCGTTGTTTCGACCCACGAGTCCTCCCAGAACCCCGTCATCCGTTCTATCGTCGATGCGGATACCAAGATCGCCGCAGCAGAAACGGTACGCTTCTCGCTCAAGCCGCACAAGGTATTCCTGTTCAACGTGGAAACGGAAGAACGCATCCGTTTTTGAGGTGACGCGCTATGGTAGAAAGTAAAAATTCATGGAAAGCGTGGATCTACCTGTCGCCCGCCATCGTGCTGCTGCTCGTTTTCACCGCTTGGCCGATCGTCAACACGATCCGCATGGCGTTTCTTGAAAACTACAGCACCATGGGCGCCGCAGGTGGTATTACCTATCAGTTTGGCATTGGCAACTTCGTGCAGGTCCTTCAATATGATAAGTTTATCACCTGCCTGGTCAATACCATACTGCTTTGCGTGCTGACGGTTCCAATCTCGACGCTGCTCGCGTTGATCATTGCCGTTTGCCTCAACGCCATCAGACCCTTCCAGCGTCTGCTTCAGACCATTTTCTTCCTTCCCTACGTAACCAACTCCATCGCCATCGGTATGGTATTCGCCGCCATGTTCAACATGATCGGTAATAACTTTGGTGGCGAGAATGAGCTGATCATCACCGCGGGTATCATCAACAGCGTGATCAAGTTCTTCGGCGGTGAGCCCATCAACTGGATCAACGCCGGCTCGAGCTATTTTCATAACATGGTCGTTATGGTCGTTTACATCGTATGGAACGCCCTGCCCTTTAAGATCCTCGTCCTTTTGGGCGGCTTGCAGAGCGTCAACAAGCAGTACTACGAGGCGGCTAAGGTGGACGGAACCTCCCGTCTGCGCACCTTCACCCGCATTACCGTGCCGCTGCTCTCTCCTATGATTACTTACGTCGTTATCACCGGCTTCATCGGCGGATTCAAGGAATACTCCAGTATCGTCGGTATCTTTGGTGACGACATGGGTCCCACGGGTGACCCCAGACGACTCAATACCATGGTTGGTTTTATTTACGACGCGCTGGCCAACCATCAGGGCCGCGCAAGTGCTGCCGCACTGATTCTGTTTGGTATCATCTTCATCGTTACCATGATCAATCTGTACGTCAGCAAAAAGAAGACCCATTATTAAGGAGGTGACGATATGACTGAACAAAAGACTGTAACCATGCAGGAAAGAGATATGCAAAAGGTCAACACCCGTCAGCGCATCGTCAAGATTGCCGTGCAGGTCATGCTGTATGCTTTCCTTATCCTGATGGCTATTATCATTATCTTCCCCTTCTATTTCATGATTATCTCTTCTCTGAAGAGCTTGGCTGAATACAGAAAGCCAATCGAAACGATCGCACAGGTGCTTTGGCCGCAAGACGGATTTGTGCCTTATAACTACGTCAAGGCGTTCAACGCCGCCCATTTGGGTCGTCTGTTCTTGAACACCATGTACGTTGGTATCGTTTCTACGCTGCTGTCGCTTGTCATCACCGTGCTGACGGCCTTCGCGTTCGCACGTCTGGAGTTCAAGGGCAAGAACGCGCTGTTTGCCGCTCTGCTTGCGACCATGATGATTCCCGGCGAGCTGTTTACCATCACCAACTATGCAACGGTCAGTACCTTAGGTTGGAAAAACACCTATACGGTACTTATCGTTCCCTTCCTCGTCAGCGTTTTCTACATCTACCTGCTCCGCCAGAACTTCTTACAGATCCCCAACGAGCTGTATCTGGCCGCCAAGGTAGACGGTACGAGCGATCTGAAGTATTTATGGAAGGTCATGATCCCTCTGGCGCTCCCCTCCCTCATCTCGATTACCATTCTGAAGATGATGGGCGCGTGGAACTCCTACGTCTGGCCCCGACTGGTCGCGAACGACGACGCCCACCGCTTGATCACCAACGGTTTGCGTAACGCCTTTACCGACTCGACGGGTGACGTCGATATCCCCGTTCAGATGGCAGCCGTTGCCATCGTATCCGCACCTTTGTTCCTCGTCTTCATCTTCCTTCGTAAGTACATT
>JAFVZV010000022.1 GCA_017507985.1 Clostridia bacterium | reverse complement strand
GCTCCCGAGGGCAGTGTGGTCAAGCGTTCTGCCGTTTTGCCGGAAATGCTGGTGCACGAAGGCCCTGCCAAGGTATTTGATTCCGAAGAGGAAGCGCAGGCGGCTATCAATGCAGGCAAGATCGTGGCGGGCGACGTGGTCGTCATCCGCTACGAAGGTCCCAAGGGTGGTCCCGGTATGCGGGAGATGCTGAACCCCACTTCCGCTATTATGGGTATGGGGCTTGGCAACAGCGTTGCCCTCATCACCGACGGGCGTTTCAGCGGGGCGACCCGCGGCGCGTGTATCGGTCACGTTACCCCCGAGGCTGCGTCGGGCGGTATGATCGGTGTGGTGGAGGATGGTGACATCATTAGCATCAACATCCCCGAAAACACCATCGAGCTGAAGGTGGATGCCGATGTTCTTGCCGAGCGTATGAAGAATTTTGTGCCCAAGAAAAAGGAGCTTTCCGGTTATCTGAAACGTTATGCCGCCCTCGTTTCGGGCGGTGCTACGGGGGCAATACTGAATTGATGATGAAAGAACTCAAGGACAAATTATTCGCTCTTTGTATTTTCCGCGATCTTTTGGAGGATCAAGTGCTTGATGCGTTGTTTTCCCACATCAAGCACCCCTCCGTCGTAAGCTACGCCGAATTCGTATCTCTTTTGTATGCGGCCAACGGCGGCGATCTCGGAGAATACGTCAAAGAGCTTTGCCTGAACAGCGAAAACGCTTATGTAAAAACGATCGGCGCAAAGAAATCTGTACCAAGCTATATGCGGGATGCCGTAGAAGCGGAGCTGGAGGTCCTGCAAGAGGTATCCGCGCTTGATAAGGAAACGCTTTGCGCTCCTCTGAAGTACAACGGATTTCTCCCCGACTTTACAACCACTAAGCTGCGCTTAAAGGACATCTATCTGCATCGCGCGGAAAATATCGAAAAATACGGCTACGGCATCTATGCAAAGCACAGAATGTTCTACGTAGATGAGAACGGTTGTATTGTTCCCGTTCTCCATCCCGACAAGACCGAGCTTTGTGATCTTGTTGAATATGAGCGTGAGCGCCAGATCGTGATTGACAACACCAAAGCATTACTCGCGGGTAACCCTGCGGCAAACATTCTGCTCACGGGTGACGCCGGTACAGGCAAATCCTCAACCGTAAAGGCAGTAGCCAATGCGCTGTGGGACGAGGGTCTTCGCATTTTGGAAATGCGGAAGGATCAGCTTCGCAGTATTCCAAAGGTTTTGGACGAGCTCTCAAGCAATCCGCTGAAATTCGTGCTGTTTATTGATGACCTTTCGTTCCCCGCAGACGATGTCAATTTCAATGCGCTAAAGGCTGTGCTCGAAGGCTCGGTCACGGCAAAGTCAAGTAACGTGGTGATCTATGCTACAAGCAACCGCCGACACATTATAAAAGAAACCTTCTCTGATAGAGAGGGAGATGATGTTCACCGCAACGATACGATGCAAGAGCTTATATCTCTTTCGGAGCGCTTCGGTATCCATATCACATTCTCCAAGCCGAACAAACAGATCTTCTTAAACATCGTTCATCACTTGGCAAAAGAACACGGCATAGATATGCCGACAGATGAGATTGATCTGCTTGCCGAGCGCTTTGCGCTTGAACGTGGCGGAAGAAGCGCAAGACTTGCAAGGCAATTTATTGATGGGTTACTCGCGAGGTGAAAGAGATATGTATTTTGATGATTTGAAGATCGGTATGATGG
>JAFVZV010000021.1 GCA_017507985.1 Clostridia bacterium | reverse complement strand
AGCATCACCGTCCGCATCGGTCACGGCTGTCCAAAGAACATCACCCTCTGCATTCAAGAGAGAAACCACGGCAAGCGGCACCGCCTTATCCTGGCCGTTATGGAGTCGCACGTGGATTCGCTTCGTTGCGATCTGATTCCACTTGGCTGCGATTTGGTACCAACCATTGCTCTGCCCGTTGATCTTTTCAACAAATTCAGCAAAATGGTCGTTGTCGTTCCACTCCGCGCCCGTCAACTGACCTGCCTGCTGTTCAAATCCACCGCCGTTGGTGCCTCCAACCGCGCCATCCGTCACACCGGAATCAGCACCGTAATCATAATCACCTTCAGGTGCTTCCATAGGCGGCTTCGCATCGGGGGACATCGCCTCATCCTTGGCCCCACCGTACATACCGTCAAGAAAACCGCTGCCAGGTGCTTTGTTCGTGCCGATTTCTCCGTCTGCCGGCGCTTGATTGGCCGCGCAGCCGAACAGGCAGCCCAGGCACATCAAAACCGCCAACATCATAACAAAAATGCGAGTATTTCGTTTCATTTTTTCATTCTCCCTTCTCTATTTTGGGGTCTTGCCTATATAGACGCAAGAAAAACAAAAAACTTCCCATTTTTTCAAAAAAGTTTTAAAATTTTTTCAAGCCCGAAAAGCAAGTGCTCTTCGGGCTTGAATCAAGACTTAGTCCTCATTGAATTTTGCCATAACTTCTGCCAGCTTCTCGAGATAGCCCTCGTAAACCGAGGTCCATCCGGACGTCAGCGACTCGCGACCGTTGCGCAGCTCATCGCCAAAGAAAGCAAAAGGACCTGCGCCGCCCGTATGCTTGAGGGCGTCGGAGTAAATAAAGCCAAAATCGAAATACAGATTTTCACGAATAATATTTAGCATTTCCTTAGATTCAGCATCCTGCGCGACACGTCCCTGAAGAACGACCTCATAATAGGCTGGGATGACCGTGGTCTTGCTTTCCGCACCCATGGCATCCAGTACCTTAGCGCTCATTGCCGGCTCGAGTGCACATGCGGGAATGGCGAAGGACGACAGACCGTCGTACGAGTGAGCCAAATAGTTTTCCTGGTCCTCGTCATATTTGGGGAAAGGCAGAATGCCAAATTCCATTTCGGCATGACGCAGAGCCGTCGCATTCTGCAACGTGCCCGTCATAAACAGTGCACCATCGTCAGCCGTGAAAATCTGAAGCATCTCGGTATAGTCACCGTCGGTCAGCTTAGAGTCCCAGGTACCGTCGTTCTGATAGATCATCTCATACAGCGTAGCATACACAGTAGCCACCTTTTCTGCATGGTCTTCGTCCATAAAGATCAGGTCAAAGCCGCCATCATCGTTGCGCTTGGCAATGGGAAGATCACAGCAAGTAACAAAGGTTCTCATACTATGGCGATTGATCAGCAGACCGTACGTATCGCCTGCATCACGCTCGTCGTTTCCATCGTCCACGTAGATATCCGACAGCATAGCCAGCATTTCCAACGTCCATTCTCCGTCGCGCACAAGCTGATACAAGTCTCCAACCTCTTCTTCGCGGTCTTTGGCCATCTGTCGGTTGAAGAACACGGCATACAGCTCCTCCCACATGGTCAGAGAAACGTCACCCGTGATAAAGAACAACTTATCATTGACCGTGGCGTTTTCCACCCAAGAGGCGGACCACCAGGGCGCGTCCAGATTAATCTGATCCTCAAATTTCCGCAGATCCCAATATTGATCATTGAGCGTTACTCTTGCATTGTACGAGGAGTGGGTAGCGGCCAATTGGAAGCTGTTGTCCGTCGCTGCCACCGCCTGTGACAGAATATTAATGTACTCCGTCTGCAACGGCCAGCTACCGTTGACAGGGTGGCCGACGATTTCTACGTTGAGATACTCTTCCACACGTGCATTGCGGTCAAACACCGCTTTTTCAACCAATGCACCCGAGTCCTGCTCCATATCGATCTCGTAGGATTTGTCCTCACGGCACAAGATGGTGATCGTTTCTCTCCCAAAATCATCCTTCTCGACGCTCAGCAAATAGTCAAGCGCTTGATCGCCGTCACTGTCGTCATCCTTGTCGTCATCATCGGTACCGTTCTCTTTGTTGTCATCATTGTTGCTCGGCTGATCGTCTTTGCCCGGCGTTTCCTCCGCACAAGCGGCAAAAAGGCAAACAGTCATCAAAAGCGCCAACAAGCAGCAGAGCAGTCGTGTCAATCGCGTAGCTTTCATAACTATCCTCCGTTTATCGTGCATATACCGACCCGCCTCAGTCAAGCAGGTCTCACTATCATTATAATCGCAAAAACTGACAAAGTCAAGGGGATTAATTCCCGTTATCAGCGCAATTTTTAACCATTGCACCGCAATTTTTGCACACTTTTCCATTGCTGCATCGATTTGCGGTTATCATACCTCTCCAAGCAGCAAAAAGGAGAATGCAAATCGCATTCTCCACGCCATCATGCCAAATGTTCTTTCATCCATCTCTCTATTGCTTTTGCCGCCGCTTGCTCATCATTCCCTTGTATAGTGATCTTTAAGCGATCCCCTTTTTTGGCGCCCAAGCCCATCACGGCCAACAGCTTTTTGAGCGACGCGCTTTTCCCGTTGCGCTCCACTGTCAAAAGACATTCGCTCTCAAAGCGCTGTGCCTCTTTTACCAAAAGTCCTGCCGGACGCGCATGGATCCCCAACGGATCACCAATGACAAATTCAACCTCTTTCATGCCTTTCTCCCCTTTCTGGTCAATTTGAGCAACGGCATTCCGGCACCAATGTCGCCTTCTGCCATGATGCTCATATCGTAAAGCTCACTATTGCTGATGACCATGGGCGTCGTGACATCAAATCCCGCCGTGCGGATGGCATCGATGTCAAAATTCAACAACACGTCGCCCATTTTGACCGCATCCCCTGCCTTGACCAGCAGTTCAAAATGCTTGCCACCAAGCTTTACGGTATCGATGCCGACGTGAAGCAACAGCTCCACGCCCTCATCGCTCACCATCGTCAATGCGTGCCATGTGTCAAAAACTTGCTCCACCCGTCCATCGACAGGCGAACGGAGCTCGCCCCGTCCCACAGGACACACGCCAATGCCATCGCCTAATATTTTCATCGCAAAGGTCTCATCCTTGACGTCCTCAAGAGGCGTCACCCGCCCCGTCAGAGGTGACGATAATACGACCTCTTTGCTTTTGGCCGCACTATTACCTCCGAATACCTCTTTCAGTTTTGCTCCCAAGCTCATATCTTTTCTCCTTTTCGTGTGTGATCCTCCGGCCACTTCACCCGCGTAGTACATACCCGCTCGCGAAGCGGCAAAATGGCCGCAGGGGAAACCGACAGCTCGTCGATCCCCATGCGCAAAAATTGCTCTGTCAGCGCAAGATCCGCCCCCAGCTCTCCGCATATTCCCACCCAAATTCCCGCGTGGCGGGCGCTTTGTACCGTATGGCGGATCAGACGCAGTATCGCCTCATGGTGGCTATCGCAAAAGACATCGAGTGCCGCGTTTTGACGATCCAACGCTAACGTGTATTGGGTCAGATCGTTACTGCCAATGCTGAAAAAATCCACAAGCGGCGCCAGCCGATCGCTGATGATGGCCGCGGCAGGCGTTTCGATCATAATGCCGATTTCTACCCGATCCGCATACGGTATCCCCTGCTCGCGCAAATCGGTCTTGGCACGCTCCCAGAGTGCCGTCAAGCGGTTGACCTCGTCCGCCGAGGTAACAAAGGGAAACATCACGGCAAGTGTGCCATAGTAAGAGGCTCGCAACAGAGCCCTTGCTTGGGTCAGGAATACGTCGGGACGTGTCAAGCTGATGCGAATGGCACGCAATCCGAGCGCAGGATTTTCTTCAGCAGACAGACCGAAGTATGCCGCCTGCTTATCCGCACCAATGTCCAGCGTCCGCACCACCACGCGCTTGCCCGGCATTTGCTCCAGCACACGGCGGTACGCCTCAAATTGTTCCTCCTCGGAAGGGAAATCCTCTCGCCCCAAATACAAAAACTCGCTGCGGAACAGCCCCACGCCATCCGCGTCGTTGCGTATCACTTCCTCCATGTCCTCAATGCCGCCGATATTGGCACAGATCTCAATGCGATGGCCGTCAAGCGTTCTGCTCTCTCTGCCCCGATATTTTTGCAACAACGTGCGCGCGTGGGCGTTTTGCTCGATGCGCAGCCTAAGCGCACGCAAGGTAGCGGCATCGGGATCGACATACACCCGACCGTTATCGGCATCGACCGCTAAAACTGCGCCGTTGCAGATCTGTCCCAGCCCCTCGCCTACTCCCACTACAGCAGGCAGATTCATGGTGCGAGATAGAATCGCCGTGTGCGAATTGGCCGATCCCTGCGCCGTCACAAAAGCACTGACGCTGCGTCGGTCAAGCTGTACCGTCTCACTGGGCGTCAGATCCTCGGCGCAAATGATGTCCCCTTCCCCCGTCGCCAAATGCGAATCCGATTCATCCGCATTCTCTTGCCCGACACCCAAATGCATCAAAATACGTTGAGCAATATCTCCAACGTCGCTTGCCCGCTCGCGCATATAGGTGTCATCCATATTTGCAAATGCTGCAGAAAACTGTCTCGCGGCTTGGGAAACTGCGTATTCCGCATTGCTTTTTTTGTCCATGATCTCATAGCGGACGGCATCGTTAAAATCCTCATCCTGCGCCATCATGGCATGTACGCTGAAAAGCTGGGCGTTTTCATGCCCAATCTCCTCTCGCGACCATTCGTACAGCCGCTCCAGCTCCTCGACCGTTTTCGCAAGCGCCGCCTCATACCGCTGCCATTCTGTATCGGTGTCCGTAACCAAATGGCGCGTGATCTCTATCCTCTCCTTGTGCAACAGCCGCGCCCGACCGATGGCCACACCGCCCGAGACGCCCTTGCCCTGCAAAGTTAACATAACAAGTCCTCCGTTCTGCCACCTGCAAGCAGGCGGCTGTCTCATGCCTATTTTTGACAGACCGTCTGTCTTTTATACGACACCACTTTTTTTGCCAAATAAATTCGCCGTCACCCTTGACTTTTTTTCTTGCTTGTGATACAATAGTAACCACGCGCGGGCGTGGCGGAATTGGCAGACGCGCCAGACTTAGGATCTGGTGGTTTCACCGTGGGGGTTCAAGTCCCTTCGCCCGCACCAGACAGGAATAATACGAACCCTGAGCAATCAAGGTTCGTATTTTTCTTTACAAGGGATTACTTCGGTATTCAAATCCCCCGCTGACAAGCGAATAGCCCGTAGCTTCTATACAAGGAGTTACGGGCTTTTTTCTTTTATATGGCTTTATACGAAGCCTGATTTTTTTGCCTTTCGTGGTGGCTGATCGTAGCACAGTTCTCGAAAAAGTCAACGCGAAAAAATATGACTGAAAACCTATATAAACTACCTTACAAGTCAAGTAGCAATACTTGGCTTTTTTTATTTTATCCGAACGTAATATTTTTTGCTCTAACCGAGCTTAAAAAGAAATCTGCCTACTGCTCGTTGACTTTTTCACACAAGAGCCGAAAGGCACAAGACGAATACCCGAACTGTGCTACTTGGCCCCTGCCGAAAGGCAAAATAAAAAAATCAGGAGGTATTCCAAAATGAAAAAAGTTGTTTATGCAGTTACAAGGTACGGTAAAACCGGACAAACCAGAGTAACCGGTTTAGGTTACATCACCGATACGGATTTGATTATT
>JAFVZV010000020.1 GCA_017507985.1 Clostridia bacterium | reverse complement strand
GTGTTCTTCTGTCTTTTTCACTCAAAAATTCTGCCATTTTATTTTTCTCCTCTGTTGGATGATTCCATCGGATTTCGCTATACACATAGCAATACATGATATATTATACACCAAAACGGGCGATTGTCAAGATTGTGGGGAGATTTTTTGCCATGTGGCAAAGCGGTTTTTCCCGAAAAGAGATCCGCCCCGACGCGAGCGCGTCGGGGCGGGAAATATTCATTCTCTTTCACTTTTTCGACTTTGAACATTTGTTGTTGCGCAAGACACACAAGACAATTACACCGCCGACGATCAAGATGGGAATGCTCCAGCATAACATCTGCCTTCCCACCGCAAAGCCCCCCCTGCGGTTATTCTCTACGTGTGCCGTAAATTCGTCGTGGGCAGCCTCGGCCGTATCGGCGTGCAGTAAACGTTCAATCAGCGAATCCGCCGGATATTGAGAATCGCGCAACGACCAATAATATCTTGTTCCGTCGATAAACATCTCAATCGCTCGAAGCTGATATTTGCCTGTCGTGCTTTGCAAAACGAAGCGGTATGTGACATCCCCGACCCGAACCTTGGTACAGTCCTCGCTCGCTGCAAAGTCTCGCACGTCATTTATGTTTTGAGGCAGTTCCGCCACCGTCGGATCAAACTCCTGTTGGGAGGAATGGCTCACGTTCAAAGAAACGGAGGAGCCGTCGTCAAGGTGAAATTCATAGTGATAGCTGCGCCACTTGTGCTCTCCCTTTGCTTCCGTTTTATAAAAACGATCGAACTCAAATTCTCCGTTTACGTTGATCTGATCAAAGGTGACAAAATCGTCGCGAATTTGCCTTGTATTGATACACCACAAATACCGCGCATAGGATTTAATTTCAAGGAAATCCGTCGGTGCATCCGTCGCGTATACCGTGACCATGCCCGCAAATAGGAACGATAGGATCATCAAAAAGCATACGATGATTTTCATTTTTTTCATGGCAAACCCTCCCATTGATTTTGGATTTCGACAAAAAAAGCATACGATGCCTCCATGCAACCGTATGCGCCAGTTTTGCCGATATTCTATTTTGTAAGCTCGGCAACGCATTGTAGACGGTTGTCAGAACGTTTCTTTTGGTATTATCATTATACCAAATCCGAAAGAATTTGTCAAGGGAGCGATGCCCGTTTGTATGGCGTTTGGGAGCAAAGCTGCATGTTCGCCGCCGAATTGTTAATTTTCTCCCTGCCCCCCTTCCTTCCCTTGACAGACCGAGGCGAAAGAGGTATAATATAATTGGTTTATTATATTCAGGAAAGGAGGAGACGTTATGTCCGCACGCCGCTTGACACGCTATCAGAAAAGACGGGCGCAAAAGGCCGCCAAGGTCGCGCTGGGTGTTTTTGCCGCGCTGATCGTACTGACGTTTTTCACGGTCTATTATCTCGACCGCTACTCTCTCCTCCCCTCCCCCGACGCCGAGCTTCACGACAAGGACGACCCCGGCTACATTCCCGTGTCTGCCGAGCCGCTCGACATTGAGGTCAGCGCCAAGCAGGCTTTTGTCTATGATTGCAATCGCGGCGAAATCGTGTATCAAAAGGGTAAACAACAGGTGGTCTATCCCGCCAGCACGACCAAGCTGCTCTCCATTCTGTGCGCACTCGAGCATCTCTCGCCCGATGAGGTCATCACTCCCGGCGAGGAGCTGTCGCTGGTGGGTGAGGGCTCGTCCATTGCGTATATCAACGAAAACCACCGACTGACGGTGGAAATGCTGATCGAGGGCATGCTCCTGCCCTCGGGCAACGACGCCGCCATGGTACTGGCCGCCGCGGCGGGCAACCGCATGAGCGACGGCGAGGCTACGGGAAAGGATGCCGTTGCGGTATTCGTTCAGGGCATGAACGAGTACGCCAAAACGCTGGGAGCTATTGACACCCACTTCACCACGCCCGACGGCCTTGCCGAGGACGATCATTACACGACGCTGGAGGATATGATACTCATATCCCGTGCGGCGGCCGAAAACGACATCATTTGCCGCTATGCGTCACTTGCCAAAGACAACGTGACCTACGCCAGCGGTCATACCAATACATGGGTCAACACCAACGCCATGCTCGATCCTGACAGTTCCTATTACCACCCCGCGGTCACGGGACTGAAAACGGGTTCTCTCGATCGCAATTATTGCGTCATTACGACCGTTGAGCAGGGTGGCGAGTGTTACATCATCGGTATTTTCGGAGCGAGAGACAAAAACGCCCGCTTTGCCGACACGCTCACCATCATTGACCATTTATTCCCCGCAAAGGAGGTCACACCATGAGCTTTGAACGCAGCGGCATTTTGCTCTCGCCTAAAGCAGTATTGCATCAGCCGGGGGAGCTTGGCTATATTCCCGTAGCCGACCGTCCCTTGGATTTTGATCTTGAGACTCCCTTTGCTTTCATCTATGACGGCAACCAAGACCGCATCCTTTATATCAAGGGTGGTGATCGGGTCATCTATCCCGCCAGTACGACCAAGCTGTTGACCATTCTCACCGCGCTGAAGGTGCTCTCTTTGCATGAGATCGTCCACCCGGGCGATGAGCTTACGTTGATGGACGAGGATTCCTCGGTGGCCGGTGTGGATGAGCGCCACGCCTTAACGGTGGAAATGCTCATTGAGGCTATGCTGTTGCCCTCGGGCAACGACGCCGCCTACGTATTGGCTGCGGCAGCAGGCGAGCGCATCAGCGAGGGCGTGGTATCGGGACGCGATGCCGTTCCGCTCTTTATTGCGTTTATGCACGAATACGGTCGGTCGATCGGGCTGGCAGACACACATTTCACCTGCCCCGACGGTCTTGACTTCGAGCCACACTATACGACGCTTGAGGATATGATACTGATTGGCAAGGCTGCTATGCAGTGTCCCGTGATCCGCCGCTATGCGGCTATGCCACACGACTGCGTAACCTACCAAAGCGGCCACACCAATAGTTGGATCAACACAAACCCCTTGCTCCGCCCTGATAGCCCTTGGTACCGTCCTGCGGTCACGGGTCTGAAAACGGGCTATCTGCGGCACAATTCTTGTATTTTGTTGTCTGTTGAAACGAACGACACCTACTATCTTGTCGGTCTGTTCGGCGCCGAGGACAGTGATATGCGCTGTGCGGATGCCATTAAGATCGTGGACAAGCTGACGGGCGGCGAGGTGGCATTATGATGGATACGAAGCAGCGTCTGCTTGCCATCGTCGGTCCGACGACAGGTGGTAAAACCTCGCTTTCCATCGCGCTGGCCAAGAGGCTGGGCGGCGAGATCATTTCATGTGATTCCATGCAGATCTATCGTGGGATGGACGTGGGTACGGCTAAACCAACGGTCAAGGAGATGGACGGTGTGCCCCATCACATGATCGATATCAAAGATCCCGAGCAAAGCTATTCCTGCGCCGAATACGTCACCGATGCGCGGGCAAAAATCGAGGATGTCACCGCACGGGGCTTGTTGCCCATTTTGTGCGGCGGCACGGGCCTGTATCTGGACGGCGTGCTGCTGGGCGGTTCGTTTGAGGACACACCAAGCGACCCTGCGATCCGCGAGCGGTTGCAGGCCATCGCCGAGCAGGAGAACGGCAAGGATGTTTTGTACGATCGGCTATGCGAGGTCGACCCCGACAGCGCAGCGGCCATTCATAAAAACAACGTCAAGCGCGTCATTCGCGCGCTTGAGATCTATGAGTGCTGCGGTACGCCCAAGAGCGTTTTGGATAAGCAAAGCCGCGAGCGTGGGCTATTGTACGACGCAACCGTGATCGGCTTGCGTTATCACAGCCGCGAGCTGTTATATTCCCGCATCGATCAAAGAGTCGATATTATGATGAATGATGGGCTGTACGACGAGGTCATGCATCTTAAGGCAGCAGGCGTATTTGAGCGCAATGCCACTGCGGCACAGGCCATCGGCTATAAAGAGCTTCTGGGTGCGGCGGACGGTCAATGCACTCTTGCCGAGGCGGTTGAAGGGCTCAAGCTGGCGACGCGCCACTACGCCAAACGCCAGATGACCTGGTTCTCTGCCAAAAGCTACGTCACCTGGATCTATGCTGACACAGAGGATGGGCAAATGCGTCCCTTCGCGGACATTCTGGCCGAGGCAATAGATATTCTCGCTTCACGCGGAATGTGGGGTGAGCAGACATGAACAAAGCAACCCTGAAGCGTTTATTCGGCTCCCTTGCCTTTCGCCTTTTGATCGTTGTCCTCATTCTTTACACCGTCTATCATTGCGTGGCCGCTTTTTCCGATCGCGTTGTGACGGATGTGGTGACAAGCGGCGTTGACCGCTTGACCGTGCGCGGACAAGCGGTAATCCTGCGCGATGAAACGGTGCTCACCGTAGGCAACGGCAATCATCTTTGCTCCTATCCGTTGGAAAACGGTGCCAAGGTCAACGCGACGACCACGCTGGCCGAGCTGTACGCCACTTATGCAGATCAAGACGAGCGTGCGCAGATACAGGCGGCACTGCTTGCTCTTGACCGTCAGATCGCGCTGGCGCAACAGCTCCCCACAGCAGATATGCTTTCCTCACTCCCCGCTCTGCAGACCTTGGCACGTGAGCAGTTGATACTAAACAACCGGCTAACATCGGCAAACGCCTCCATGCAAGACGTGCGCGACGGTGCATTTGACCTATTGCTCTCGCTCAACCGCATCGGTGCGCTAACGGGACAAAGCGGCTCCTCTGCCGCGCTGATCGCCTCGCTTCGCGCCGAGCGTCAAAAGCTGCTCATGACAGCAAGCTACACCGCACAGACGATCACACTCCAAAGCCTTGGCAGTGAGCTCACAGGGGGATATTTCTTTTACGCAGGCACGGTAGACGGCTATGAGGCCGTTTTTGGCCGATCATCCCTTGAGGATATGACCGTGACCGATTTTGACGCGCTCATGCAAGCCTCCCCCCGCACCTATGGCAACGGCGTGACCGTCGTCGGCAAGCTGGCCAGCAGCTATGCTTGGAGCATTGCGTTGCCCGTCTCCTACGACGTGATCGACCGGGTAGAATCGGGCAAGTCATACGATATCGTATTTCGGCAAGAGAACAGCACCACCGTATCTATGGTGCTTGACCATGTCATTTCATCCGAGGCAGAGGGGCGGGCCATTCTGATTCTCTCCGCGTCGACGATGCCGCCAAATTTCACCTACACCCGTTTTTCAGACGTCGAGCTTGTGCTGAGCGAGATCGAGGGCTATCGTGTGCCCGAAACGGCGCTCGCCACGCTGGATGGTAAGGACGGTGTTTACGTGTTGGATGGAGGACGCGTCACCTGGCGCAGCATCCGCATTCTCAGCCGTGGTGATGGCTACGTGCTGGTATACGCCCCCACCAAAGCCGAGCGCGAGGACGAATCGGATGCGAGTTATCATTACGACCGTTACCTCGGCATCCGTGATATCGTTATCACGGACGGTGACGATCTGTACGACGGAAAATATATCGAGTAACCCAAAGGAGCGATCATCTATATGCAAACGACACCATTACAAGCACGTGTTGACGCCATCCGCGGCCGTATGCAAGCGGCGGGCGACCACGGTCAGGTCACGCTGATGGCCGCCGTCAAATACGCCACTGCCGAGCAGATCAACGAGTTGCATCGTAATTGCGGCATTGACGATATCGGCGAAAATCGCGTGCAGCAGTTACTTGAGCACTATGATCAGCTTGAGGATAGGGAAAATCTGCGCATTCACTTCATTGGCTCGCTGCAAAAAAACAAAGTCAAATATATCGTAGACAAGGTGTGTATGATCCACTCGCTCGACTCACTCTCGCTGGCCGAGGAGATCGAAAAGCGTTGCCGCGCCATCGGGCGTGTGATGGACGTGCTGGTCGAGATCAACAGCGGCGAGGAGGCGAGCAAAGGCGGACTGCTTCCAAGCGAAGTAGACGACTTTTGCCAAAAATTGGAAGCCTTCCCTCATTTGCGGCTGCGCGGATTCATGACAATGGCCCCCAAATGCGAAAATTTAGCACAATATCGCAAATATTTCGGAGAAACTTATCGCCAGTGTCTTGACATTTGGCGAAAAAAATTAGATAATATAAGTAGTACTCAACATATGCCTGCCGATACCGCTCCCGTCATGTCCATGGGAATGTCGGGCAGCTTCGAAGCAGCCATTGCTGAGGGTGCCACCATTGTGCGCATCGGCGGGGCGCTGTTTCGCGACGAGCCCTGAGCGTACAATCGGCATCCGTTGACCATGAAATCAAAGAAAGAGAGATAACAATTATGGCACTGAATGATCTGTGGAAAAAATTTATCAGAGATGACGAGGTCGAGGACGACGAGAGCGCGACCTACTACCGTCCCCGCAAAAGGAACGAGGCTCCTTCGCTGGTAGACGAGCCCGATGATGACGCATTCCGCGCACCCAAGACCAGAACGGGCGCTACCCGTATGGCAACAGCGAACGATTACGACGATCTGTCCGACGATATCAATGACGTTTATGAAGACAGCGCAAGTGCAAGCAAGCCTCGCTTCAAGAGAGTTATGGCAACCGATCTGAAGTCGGCCGAGCATATCATCGACCTGGTCTGCCGCAAATATGTGGTTCTTGTTAACACCGAGGAGATGGCAGATGCTAAGCTCGTTCCCTTCCGTTGCTATATCGCAGGCGCCGTTCAGGCACTGAGCGCACACATCACGCCCTTGGATGACGAAAACGTTTTCGTTTCCATCGAGCCGTTTGACGCAACGCCTTATCTCCCCGCTCAGGACGAGACCGAGGAGCTTGAGGACGATTTCATCTGATCACAGCTCTTACATCGCGGCGGTTTCATCTTGACATGGAGCCGCCCGAATTTTTTATTTGCTGATATAGCAAAGGAGTTTTTATGGCAACTGTTATTGCTGTTTTTCTCGGCTTTTTGCGCACAGTCTTATATCTGCTTGATATCGCCATGCTGCTGCGAGCCATTCTTTCCTGGCTTCCCATAGACGACGGCAACCCCTTGCTGATCGTTGCCTGCACGATCACCGAGCCGTTTATCTATCCCATCCGCGCACTTCTTCATCGCTTTGAGCTGTTTCGCAATCTCCCCATCGATCTCGCCTTTACCTTTACCGCCATGCTGATCTTCATCGCTTCGGCGATCATATGACGAGGTGACGATGGAACGACATCACGATGCACAGTTGGATCGCCTGCTCGCCCACATTGACGAGCTTTGTGACCGTGCCGCGCGCGGCAATTTCACCTGCACGTCTTTTTTAACTCCCCGCGAGGCAAAGCACGCGCGAACTTTGCTATGCCGCAAGGGGCAATGGCACCGCGCCCGATTGTGGGGAGGCTATCCCGATGCCGAGCGTACTTGCCTATTACTATTTCCCGATTACGTGTGCGATTTGATTGACACTGACCGCTGGGAAGCAGCTCCCGTAGGTGAGCTTTTGGCTTTGGCAGGTGAGCAAGATCCCGTGATTCCCTTGTGGATCCGCGGAAGCGGTTACCGCACGCTGACCCATCGGGATGTTCTCGGTTCCCTTCTCTCACTTGGTCTGGAACGTGAGGTGTTGGGAGATATCGCTCTTGACAGCGTGGGCAAGGACGCGACGGTCTTTTGCACCGCGCGTATGGCCACATTTCTTTTGGCCTCGGTCGAACGCATTGGAGGGGACACCGTTCGCGTAACACAGCGAGAGCTTCCCTGCGATTTTGACGGCGGCCGTCGCTATCAGCCGATCCGCGACACCATTGCCTCGCCCCGCCTTGACTGCATTGTGGCGGCGCTTTGCAATCTGTCGCGCGAAACCGCGCAGACGGCGGTACGGAACGGTCTTGTCGAGGTGGATTATGATTACGAGGATCGTCCCGATCACGTCGTGGATATTCCCTGCATCGTATCGGTGCGTGGGCATGGAAAATTCGCGCTGCGATCGTTAGGATCGCCCAACAGGCGTGGGAGATTGCCGCTGATTGCGGACAAATACGTATAGAGATAAAAAATCACGGTTGATTGTCAACCGTGATTTTTTTTGCGGGGAGAATAATTGAAAATATAGCTGCTCACTTCTACGGACGCGCACACTGCTTTGCGCGTACGCTGTGCCGGTTTTGACGTTCATTCTTTGCAACGCGGCAAAGAACGAACCAAGAAAACGCGCCAAGGGGTCTAATACCCCTTGGTTCCTTTTCTTTCGCCATTTCTTTGTGGAACGACAAAAAAATGGCAACAATGCTTTCACCGAACGCGCACTGCACAGCCGTGCTGTGTGAGGCTGTAGAAGAAGTTGTAAAAAAACACCGCTTACTCCCCCCTTCCCCCGCCATTTGGCATTGACTTGCACTCCATTATCTTTTATAATCAAATTCCTCCCGTAAAGCGTGCCCCTTTGCGCCCTCTGGCAACATCAAACCAAGGAGGAAAATTCATGAACCAAGAAGATATCATCATCCACCTGACCGCCAACGAACACGAAATCAGCAATCTTCGCCATCGTGTCAACAAAATGGAAAGCCAGGTGGATGCCATCAACAAGCTGACCGTTTCGGTCAACACACTCGCAGGCAGCGTACGTGATCTTTTGGAGGTGCAAAAATCTCAAAACGATCGCCTGTGCCGCTTGGAGCTTCGTCCCGTCACCGAAGCGCGTGACGCGCGACGCGAGATCATCCGCGCCATCGTCAGCACGCTGACAGGTGCCTTGATCGGTGCGGTCATCACCGCGCTGACCCACGCGTGAGGAGGTGCACAGATGAAGCAACTGCTATCCAAGCTCACCTCCCGTAAATTTCTGCTGTCGGCGATCAGCATGGTCGCAGGCATCGCCGCGCTGTGCGGTGCAGATCAAAACATTTTATCTATCATCGCAGGAGCGGCCATGACCGTTCTCCCTGCTCTGGTATATTGCATCACCGAAGGGAAAATTGACGCGGCCTCGGTCAAAGAGGCACAAACGGCCATCATTGAAGCAGCCGACGCGCTCGGCGCGAATGAAACCGTACAAAACGCCATCGGTGCGGCAGGAGATCTGATTGCCGCCATGGACGAGGATGATACGGAATAAGCAAAGGGGGAAGCCTGCAGGCTTCCCCCGATGTTTATTCTTTTTCATTTTGTACCTGTTGCTTCAATCTTCGTTCCTCTGCATGCTTTTTTTCAATGCGGATTTCCCATTGAATGAGGAATGTCATTGCCGCTCGTAATAACACGACCGCACCGAGAATGAGCAGCTCCTCCCATTCGCGTACTACAACGGTTCGCAACAGCTCTCCGCCCAACTTGAACTCAAGCGACAAAGCGATGCCCTCTGCCAGATCCAACCGCACGCGCTCATGCTTTTGCAGCAACGCAACCAGTGCTTTGAGCACAGTATAGACCAGCACAAGAATACCGATCAGCTCAACAAACAAAATAACGTAGGAAACGCCGATGTCAAAAATTTGTAATATTTTTTCATAAACATCCATATTTGCTCCCCCCTTCTGATTTTTCCGATTTATTCAGAACAAAACGCGAATGGTCATGATCTGCTTGGGCGCGGCGCAAAGCGCGACGATACCGCGGCGTGCCGTCAACGACCCAATCGTCTTTTCGGCCAGATCGACCTCCTCGATCGATTTGACAGCGCGTCCGAAATTCAACTTGAATTCCACAGGCTTCGAGGTACTATTATACAAACGAATGATATGCGATCCATCCATTGCCTCTGCACCCTTGCAGGCCGACAAGATCATAGCGTTTTTGACGCTTTCATCCGTGATGCGGAACAGCTTATAGTCACGCGGCAAAACAACGTCTGCTTGCTCCAAAGGACGATAGAAGAGATCCGGCATACCGGGGCCTTGGACAAAGGGTCTGCCGCCGATATATTTGTTGTGATCCACACACTGAACAGCCGTATAGGGCATTCCCATAAACTGCTGTGCATACGCAGCAACGCTTGCCGTTTCATGGTCACCCGCGTATGGGTAAAGCGCCAGATGATAGTTCTGCTCGCCAAGGCATACGCCCTCGGGAGTGACCCACTCCTGCGCCATGGTGTCCTCACCTTCAAAGCCACCCGTGATGCGGCGAACAGAGCGAAGCAGTGTCAGAGCCAGCGTTCCGTCATTTTCGTCGGTCATGTGCTCGTATTCATACAGACCGCAGTTCATCACGACAAAGCCATGCGAGGCGTCGGGGGCATCGATACCGACAAAATCGGTGTTGGGATGCGTCTTGTCGTCGTTGTACTTGCTGATCTTGGTGCGAGTGACGATATCATAGGGCTGACCTGCATAGTTGATGTCAGTCGCGATGCCTGTAGGCAGGCAAACGCGCAGACGGTGGCGGATACACTGATTATCGATGCGGATATCCACGCCCAACATCTTGTCCCCCTTGCCCAGCGTCAGCACGACCTCAAAATCGACCGTGCCGCGGCCGATCTCGCGATCGATCTTCATGCGATAGCTGATTCCCCGCTTCTGAAGCAGAGGCGTATCCTCGATGACGCGCGCCTTGGCTCGGACGCCACGACTGGTGACGATCTCACTGCCGTCGTTTTCATAGTAGTTGTAAGCCGTGCCACGGTCGGCGTTGTCCTCCATCCACAAAAGGTTCTCGTACACCTTGCCCGTTTTTTTGTTCTTCAGATCAATGGTTCCGTCCGAATGGATGGTAACCTTGAGATTTTCGTTTTCCATGTGATAGGCCGATTTACGGCGAGCCTGGGCCACGGCAAGCGTACCCTCACAAGGCGTCAGCGCCAGCGTGCGGTAGGACATTCCATCCAGACCTACGCGATAACGGATGGTGTAACGGTTGACCAGCTTGCCTCCGGGCAAATTGATGGGGCTCAAAATACGCTTGTCCACATTTCTCTGAATATGCACAACTTCAAACGGTACGTTCTTGCCCTTAGTATCCGAGAGTGTGAATGCTCCCGTATCCTCATCGGTGGGAATGTCAATGATAGCCTGCATAACACCGTCATAGGTCAGCGGCGTCGAATTGATGTTGGCAATCAGATACTGGCGCTCATTCAGACCTGTACGGTCGATGTGCGAGAGCAACAGCTCACCGCCACGACTGATCAGATCGGTTGCATTTTCCTCGACGCGCTCGAAACGATCCATCATGTGGTTATGGACAGCGTCAACGGAGCACCCGCAAATAGAGTCGTGCGGATGATTCTGAATGAGCGTCTTCCACATATAGTTGCCGTATTCCTGAGGATACTCACCCAAGCCAAGTGCGCTCGTCATGGCGTACAGCGGCTCAAACTTTTTTTCCAGCATGGCTTGCATACGGGCATTATATTGTTTGAGATAGACGCGCGAGGCAAGTGTACCGGTCAGTACGTTGGCGGCACCCAGATCGCGGAACTCGCCCGTATAAGTGGTCAATTCAGCACCGGTTTCGGCGATCTCATCCTTGACACGCTGAATATACTCGGGCATGGTGTCCTGGAAGAACGCCTCGTCCTCGTTCAAAAGGGGTTGTACCTTCTCGATGATTTCGGACAAATCCTCCTGCGCCTCAAGATGGTCAACACCGTTCATCATCAAATAGTTATGCGTTTTGCCGCGAGCAGCACAAGCCTCACCTCTCATGCGCGCCAGCGTCAGCGCACCCTCGGGATCGGCGGAAAAGCGCTGGGCGTTGTTGTACCAAGCGAACATATGCTCGCACAGAATGCGCGATCCATCCTCGCTCTGCCAGTAGAACTGCGATTCGCCGCGGGCAAATCCACGACCGAAAATACAGTTATCCAGACCATAGCGAGCCAACATCTGCGGCAGTTGTGAGCAAAGGCCGAACTGGTCAGCCGCATATCCCACCTGCATACACTTGCCAAAATCGTTGGCAATCTTGGTGCCGATAAGCAGATTTCTCACCGTTGCCTCGCCCGAGGTCAGATGGAAATCGTTTTGTACATACCAAGGACCAACAAGCAGTCTGCCCTCCTTGACATAGCCCTCCAGCTTAGCACGGCGCGTGGGACGAATCTCCAAATAGTCCTCTAACACTATGGTCTGGGCATCCAAATGAAAACGATAGCCGGGATCCTTGTCAAGAATGTCGAGCAGATGGTCCATCAGATCGACCAAACGCATACGGAAATTCTCCAATGGAATATACCACTCTCTGTCCCAGTGCGTGTGCGAAATGATACAATACTTTTTGGTGTTCGTATTCATGGTATGTATATCCTTTCCTTTATTTGATGATTTTATTAAAGCAACGCGGGCAAAAACCACGCGTCGTACAGCCATAAGAACAGCACTGCAGCAATCACTAATTCACGCAACACCGCGCGGACGATATTACCTGTTCTTCGAAATCCCCAGCGCCCTCTCCGATCTATGGTTGAAGCGGGCTGTGTCATCAGAGACAGTACGCAGATGATACACAGCGTAACTGTCAGCAGGATCTTGTCCACCGTAATGGCGAGGGCCATGCCTTGTAGGCACAGCACCAAAAGTGCGGCATGAATAAGCGTTGTCATCGTCAAAAGCAAAACCGAAAGCAAGTTGATCAGATACGCACCGCCCTCGTCCAGCTTTGCCTTTTTTCGCGCCGCACGGTAAACGATCCGTTGCCAAACGCGAGGCATATTCGCGTGCATGAAGTCGTCGCCGCAACGGGCGCGCACCGCGCGCGTCACCGGACCTCGAATGTCAGCCAAATAGCACAGCCAAGCAAATACAAGGCAAAGCGAGCCAAACACATACGACTCGGTCAGTGTGCGAGGTAGCGCCAAAAACAGATCGGCCAGCCATTGATTCACACCCATTCCCCCTTCTTTTGCATCGCGTTTTACTGACTTGTTTCCATAAGTATAACAGATTTTTTACCGTTTGAACAGTACCAAATGCAAATTTTTCTGTTACAAATTTGCTTTTTTTGCATCGCATGGGAAATTTAAAAAACTTTTTGGAAAAATTCGAAAAATGACTTGAAAAAACAGTACCAATGGTGTATAATATACCCTGCCCCGGAGGCATAGCTCAGTTGGTCAGAGCGTTCGGTTCACATCCGAGAGGTCATAGGTTCGAGCCCTATTGTCTCCACCAAAAAAGGAACGGCACCACATCGCGGTGCCGTTCCTTTTTTGGTGCAACCCATATAGGGTGAGAACCTATGTGAAAGAATATCGTCCTTGCCCTGCAAGGCGCGGGCGTTCAGCCCGCGAGATATTCTTTTTGAACTCACGCTTGCGTGAGTTCTGGGTTCGAGCCCGGTCACGCGAAGCGCGACCTGTTTAAGCCTTTTGGTTATATATTTCCTTGCAGTAGCCTTTTGAAAAAGGCGGGCGAAAACTTTATTATTCAACTCTGGCGAAGATCAGCGGTCTCTCCTCCGGCTTTTCATCACCGATCACCGTCGAAGCGAGCAATCGCTGCTCGGCGACGGCAAAACGGCTCTCGTCGCAGGTGCACAGCGTGGCAATCGGATCGCCCGCGCGAACGAAATCACCCGTCTTTGCGCGAAGCATGATGCCGGCGGTGTAGTCGATCTTGTCTTCCATGGTGTTGCGCCCCGCACCGAGCAAGAGGCTGGTGATACCGTAGCCCTCTGTGTCAACAGCCACGATGTAGCCATCGCACGGCGCTTTGACCGTATATTCATGCGTCGCACGGGCAAACGCTTCGGGATGGTAGATGACCGTATCGTCGCCGCCCTGCGCCTTGACCATACGAGCCAGCGTATCAAGCGCCCGTCCGCTTGCGATCGCATCGCGCACCTTAACCTCACACGCGTCGCGATCACCATGCTCGCCCGTTAGAGCCAGCATATCCGAGGCAAGCGCGATGCAAATGTCGGTCAGATCCTCGGGGCCGCGACCGCATAACACGTCGATGGCCTCAATGACCTCAAGTGTGTTGCCAATGGCGTAACCCAACGGACGATCCATGTCGGTAATGAGAGAGAGCATTTTCTTGCCTGCTCGCTTGCCAATATCGACCATCAGCTGAGCCAGCTTTTTGCTGTCCTCCAGCGTCTTCATAAATGAGCCGCTGCCAGTCTTGACGTCCAATACGATACAATCGTCGTCCGCAGCCAGCTTTTTGCCCATGATGCTCGAAGCAATCAGCGGCATACTGTCAACCGTCGCGGTCACATCGCGCAATGCGTATAGCTTTTTATCGGCAGGTGCGAGATTTCTGCTTTGCCCTACAATAGCAATACCGACCTCGTTGACAATGCGTTCAAAATCCTCAGTCGAAAGAGAGGTGCAAAAACCGGGAATGGCCTCAAGCTTGTCGATCGTTCCACCCGTGTGTCCCAAGCCTCGGCCGCTCATTTTAGCGACCTTAACGCCAAGAGAGGCAACGATGGGGGTAACGACAAGGCTGGTTTTGTCTCCCACACCGCCCGTCGAATGCTTATCGACGCGGATACCGTGAATACGAGAAAAGTCCAGGCGGTCGCCCGAATCGCGGACGGCCAGCGTCAGCGCGGTCGTTTCTCTGACATCCATGCCGCGGAAATAGATCGCCATACACAAGGCGGCTGCTTGGTAGTCAGCGATCTCGCCACTGACGTAGCCCTCAATGAACGCACGGATCTCCTCGTCGGAAAGCGCAAGTCCATCGCGTTTTTTCTTGATGATATCGTATGCTCTCATAGAGATCACCTCACAGATTATCTTTGGTAAAGGACAGTGGGAGCAGCTCGTCCAAGCGATACACCTTCACGCCATCCTCGGCACCCAAAACGACTTCAAAATCAGGAGCGCAAAACTCGGCCATGACCTGTCGGCAGATGCCGCAAGGAGCACAAATTTCACCGATTTCTCCTTCGCGTCCTCCTGCAACTGCGATAGCGGAGAACTCCCGTTCTCCTTCGCAGATTGCTGTGAAAAAGGCAGTGCGTTCAGCGCAATTGACTGCTCCGTACGCAGCGTTTTCGATGTTACATCCAAGATAGACCTTGCCCGATGTGGTTAATAGAGCTGCCCCGACGGTGAAATGGGAATACGGCGTGTAGGCCCGCTCTCGAGCAGAGACGGCTAATTCGTATAATTCTTTGTGGTTCATATAGTTCCTCCTGTTGGGGGGATTGAAATTTATGCTAAAGTTGTTACGACTACTTCTACGGAATGGCGCGCCACAACGCGGCGCGCTGTGCGCAAATGTCACTTCTTTGACACACGTCAAAGAAGTGACCAAGAAAGCGTGCCAAGACGTTCCCTCTTGGATCTCCCTCGTCTGTGCCGCTCTTCAAAGCGAACAGAGGAGAAAGACATATATAGATTCTATACATCTCGCGCCGTCAATCACCACGAGCGGCAGGCGCAGACAGCAAAAGATCTTGCGGGTTTCTTAAGGGCATTAGGCCCTGATTGAAATTTTCTGTTCTATGGGAAGAATTTTGCTTTGCAAAATTCTTCGGGAGCGGGTAACAAAACATTCCCATAAGCACTGAATTGGATGCCCGCGTTATTTTCTTTTGTACTTTCTTTGTTCAGTGACAAAGAAAGTACATCAAAAGCCGGCACAGCGCAGCGCGAAGCAGTATGCGCGTCAAAAGGAGAAGACGTGGAAGGTTTAGTATTATCCCCTTACCTCTCCCCAAAAACTCTTCCCCGCAGTATTCTCTTGTGCAAGGCCCAAAGCCTCCAATACCGTTGCGGAAATATCGCAGAATCCAATTCTTGTGCCAAGATCCACGCCGGCCTTGACACCGCCGCCAACAAGCAGCATGGGCGTATGCTCGCGCGAGTGATCGGTCGAGGGGGTGGAAGGATCACAACCGTGGTCGGCCGTGATGATCAGCGCGTCCTCCTTGCCAAGACGAGAAAGAAATGTGGGGAGCCATGCGTCAAAGCGCGAAAGTGCTTCGGCATAGCCGTCTACGTCGTTGCGATGACCGTAAGTCATATCAAAATCGACAAGATTTACAAAGCAAAGACCGTGGAAATCTCGCGCGGTCATGGCAAGAGCTGTCGCCATGCCCTCGTCGTTGTTGCCCGTACGATGTCCTTCGGTGACGCCCTGTCCTGCAAAAATATCAGAGATTTTGCCAACGGAAATGACATCCAAACCGTTATTCTTGATGACATCGAGCATGGTGGGCGCAGGGGGGAGCAGTGAATAGTCGTGCCGGCGTGGCGTGCGCTTGAATGGATGCTCGCCCTCAAACGGACGGGCAATGACGCGACCGACACCGTGGCGCCCCTTAAGCAGCTCGCGTGCGATCTCGCAATAGCGATACAGCTCGTCGATAGGCACGATGCCCTCGTGCGCCGCAATTTGGAACACACTGTCCGCAGAGGTGTAGACGATCAACGCACCGGTACGAAGATGCTCCTCGCCGTAGTCGCGGATAACGTCAGTACCCGAATAGGGTTTGTTACAAATGACTTTACGCCCCGTCGCTTGTTCAAAGGCAGAGATAACCTCTTCGGGGAAGCCGTCGGGATAGGTAGGCAACGGTTGCTTGGAAATCAGACCTGCGATCTCCCAGTGACCGATGGTGGTATCCTTGCCCGCCGACATCTCGCGCATACGGGCATAGGTAGCAGTCGGGGCATCCACTCCGCCACCAACCCCTTCAATGTTGAAAAGGCCTAATTGGGCAAGGTTGGGGCAATCGAACGCGGCGCTTTTACGAATAGCGCCCAGCGTATTGCTGCCTGCATCGCCAAAGGCGACAGCGTCAGGCATCTCACCAATGCCAACGCTATCCAGTACAATGACAAAAAAGCGTTTGATCATAGTGCTATCCTCACGCGATTTCGAGGGCGATCTCGATCATATTGGTAAAGGCAGTTTCTCTTGCCTGTGCCGTCATGTTGACGCCCTCCTTGACGAACGAGTCGCTGACGGTGCAAATGCACAGCGCCTTCTTACCTGCACGGGCGGCGTTACAGTATAGGGCGGCCGACTCCATTTCAACACCGAGTACGCCCATCTTGGCCCATTCCATGTCTCTCTTGGAATCGTCGTAGAAAATATCGGACGAGAAAATATTACCAACCTTATAGTTGACGCCCTTGGCGGCGCAAGCGTCGGCGGCGGCGCGAAGCAGACCGAAGTCCGCAATGGGTGCGAACGTGCCGGGCAGGCAGTACTGGCTGGCGAACGTGCCGTTGGTGCAAGCACCCATGGCCAGCACGATGTCGAGAATATTCAGTTCGGGATCAAACGAGCCGCAAGAGCCCACGCGGATGATATTTTCCACGCCGAACGAATGATAAAGCTCATAAGAATAGATGCCGATCGAGGGCTGACCCATGCCCGATGCCATAACGGACACACGCTTGCCGTTGTAGTAACCGGTATAGCCCTGCACGCCGCGGATGTTGTTGACTAACTTTGCATCGGTCAGAAAATTCTCCGCGATGAATTTGGAGCGAAGCGGGTCGCCCGGCATCAGAACTGTTTTGGCGAAATCGCCTTCGTTTGCAAGAATATGAGGGGTTGCCATAATAAAATCTCCTTTTTCGTTTACATATCTATATATCCGTTTATACTCGCAGGGGCGTCCTTTGGTCGCCCGCGGGCGCACGCAGTGCGCCCCTATGGGATATTGGCAGTTTTATAGTGTTCAATCAATATTTTGCGTCGCCGGCAGTACCGTCCTTAACGATGCGAACGACACGGCTGGTGCCAAGACGATCTGCACCCAGCGCGATCATATCCTCGGCATCGACAAGGCTGGAAATGCCGCCAGCCGCCTTGACCTTTACCTGCGCACCGACGTTCTCACGCATAAGCTTAACGTCCTCGCGTGTCGCGCCTGCGGTGGAAAAGCCGGTCGAGGTCTTGATATAGTCTGCGCCCGCCTCGGTGACGATATGGCACATTTTGATCTTTTCCTGCTCAGTCAGTTGGCAGGTCTCGATGATGACCTTGAGAATATGGTCGCCGCACGCGGCCTTGATGGCCTTGATCTCGGCGAGCAGCTCGGCGTCGCGGCCGTCCTTGAGGTCACCCAGGTTGATGACCATATCGATCTCGTCTGCACCGTCGGCAATGGCCTGCTCAGTCTCGAAGCATTTGACGGCGGTGGTGTTATATCCGTTAGGGAAACCGATGACGGTGCAAATGCACAGACGGTCGCCAACGTACTCTTTTGCTCTTTTTACGAAGGAGGGGGGGATGCAGACAGATGCCGTACCAAAGGTCATGCCGTCGTCACATATTTTGCGAATATCCTCCCAGGTTGCCGTCGTAGCAAGCAACGTATGATCGCAACGGCAAAGAATTTGTTTGATTTCCATAATTTTTCTGCCTTTCTTTTATATTCTTTTCTATATTATACTGATTTTTTTCTTTCATTGCAATAGTTTTGCGCAAAAATCCTTGACAGCAACCAAAAACTATGATAAAATAGCGCCAACAGCGATGATAGGAAAGAGTATCTTGCGGCAAACCGAACAGAGAGCAACCGGCGGCTGAGAGGGGCACGGACTCCGCAAGTGAATACATCCTTGAGCTTCGTACCGAGCCATGTCACATGGGGTAGGCTGCGACGGGGGCGCCCGTTACGGCGCATGGGTATGATCGTACCCGCAGAGCGAAACGCGCGTGAGCCGTTTCGAAAAAAAGGTGGTATCACGGGTTCCCCGTCCTTTGCGGACGCGGGATTTTTTGTTTTCACCGCAAAAAAGATTACAATCTGGAGGTAAATACAATGCAAATTTATGAAGAGCTGGTCGCAAGAGGTCTGATCGCCCAGGTGACCAACGAAGAAGAAATCAAAAATCTCATCAACAACGGCAAGGCAACCTTTTACATCGGCTTTGACCCCACGGCAGATTCTCTGCACGTCGGTCACTTCATGGCGCTGTGTCTGATGAAGAGATTGCAGATGGCCGGCAATCGCCCCATCGCCCTCATCGGCGGCGGCACGGCTATGGTCGGCGACCCCTCGGGCAGAACGGATATGCGTTCCATGATGACCAAGGAAACCATCGCACACAACTGCGATTGCTTCAAAAAGCAGATGGAAAGATTTATTGAGTTTGGCGAAGGCAAGGCCGAGATGGTCAACAACGCCGACTGGCTGCTTGATCTGAACTACGTCGAGGTATTGCGCGAGGTTGGCGCTTGCTTCTCAGTCAATAATATGCTGCGTGCCGAGTGCTACAAGCAACGCATGGAGAAGGG
>JAFVZV010000019.1 GCA_017507985.1 Clostridia bacterium | reverse complement strand
TTTGAAGGACGATAATACGCTCTACTTAATGGGCGGAACGGTACTCTGCAAATACGATATCAGCGACAGCAGCGCTCCAAGGCTTTTGAACAGAGCGGACGTTGCCGCCGATCACACGGGAGATCCCGCAATGGATTACATCCGCAAGGAATGCGCGCACTCCACCGCTATCGTTGACATCGGCGACTATCTTGTTATATCGCTCAGAGGCGGTGGCGGCGGCGTTTCGAATATGGCTGACGGCGTTATCGTTGGAAACGTCTCTATCGTCAACAAGGAAACGCTGGAAAAGGTCAAGGAGCTCAATTTTGAAAACAGGGTCACATACATCACCAAATATAAGGATCTTTTGATCGTATCCCTGCATTTTCACGGTTTTTATATTTATAAGATCAGCAATGACGGCGACATCATCTCCTGCATTTACAAATATATCGTGGAAGAAAAGCCGCGGACGGCCCGCGCAATAGAGTTTCAAAACAGTGCTGTCTTTGAAGCGGATGCGGGCAAGGTCAATATTGCTTTTGCCTCTTATAGCTACGGTATCACCGTTTTCACGTATGACCTTGCGCAAAATCTTCTCTCTCCCTGCTGTGATCTCAACCCCAAGGCTTTTCCCGATATGTACCACGCCGAATCGGGTATGAAAAACACCGTTTTCGGCATTGCCGCAAAGGGGAGCTTTGTGTACGGCGGCATCACACCCGGGCACTACCGCTTCTATGAAACGTATAAGGACGCAGATCCGAAAAGGGTCGAAAAGCTGAAAAAGGTGGATTGGAGTCGGTTTGACCGTCGGGGAGTCATTTACGGCCCTCATAACAGACTTGCCGAGGAGCATTATCATATGGAGCTGCCCGATATTGACAAGCCCGAATGCTACGGAGCCCATGCGGGAGACCCCGCTCCCTCCTTCCTTTGCACGGCAGGCGATTACCTGCTTTTTAACCTTGATAAACAGGGGCTCGGTATTGCGAAAATCGAAAGCGACGGCAAGCTGACGTATATCGGGCGTACCCTGGAGGACCCCGACGGACGAATGCTGACCTATCGCATACATTTTGACGGTGAGTTTCTTTACACAGCTTATAAGATGCCGATTCCAAATACAGATAAGCCACCCGTATTCCGCATATATCGGATCAGCGCAACGTAAGCGCGACTTTTCAACGCAAAAAGCACCCCGCTCGGGGTGCTTTTTGCGTTGCGGGGCGGCTTATTCCAGCACCAGATCCGCCACCAGCATGCTGTGGTCGCTCAGATCTCTGCGATCCACGGCTACGTTCAGAATGCGGATATCCTCGCTGACGATGATATTGTCGATGGCTCTGTTTTCCCAGGACGAGGGCTTGTCAAAATTGGTCCAGGTATCAAAGATGCCGAATTCTCCCCCGTTGGCGATGCGGTAGCCCGCCCTTTGAAAGACCTCAAATTCCGCCACCGAGGTGACGTTGAAATCTCCGAACAAAATGACGTGCGTTTCCCCTGCCATCGCGCCCAGCAGCTCCGCGAATTCGGTCTTTCGGCTGATCGAAAAATCCACTTCCAGAGAGCAATGAGCATTCAAAAGGCAGACACGTGTGCCCTGCATGACGGTATGGGACTTGGTATATTGACGGGATCTGTCGGTCGAAAAGCTGCGAATGGCATGATCGGTGCAGACCGTTTTGGACGCCAGATGCTTGCCGTAGCCCGTGGTGGTGGAATACTGATACGGATAAAGGAAGGAAAACAGGCATTGGTCGGAAAGCATCGTTTGGCTTCGGTTAAAAAAGGGACGGTATTCCTGCCCCGCAATGATATCCGCGTTTTGGTCGGAAAGCATCTGCCGCCAGCGCGCAAGCACAGCGGATGCCTTTTCGTCCTCTACGTATTTCGTGATCCCGTCATTCCACAAGCCATAGTTCATGGTCGCAACGCGAATACGCTTTTCTTCCGGCATCTAACAACACCTCCCCAAAATATTCAAGGCAAAGCCTACGACCGCATTATAGCATAAAAGCGCGGACAGGTCAACCGTTTGACGAAGCTTTTACAAGCCCCTTTTTGTTTGCAATAAATTTGCATAGCGGGTTGAAAACGCAT
>JAFVZV010000018.1 GCA_017507985.1 Clostridia bacterium | reverse complement strand
CCCATTGCCTGCGTCGGCATCAGCAACGGTGTTTTTCGTTTCGTTGCCGAGCGTGGAAGTGACAGAGTTACGGTGTTTTCTACCTCGATCGCGCTTCTTTTGCTTGGCTCTGCCGGATTTTTGGCGCTTTCGCCTCTGCTGTCGCTGATCGGCTATTTCGACGGTTATACCTGGCTGATCGTTCTGTACGTGCTGAGTGCGAACCTGCAGTCGGTCTCGTCGCAATACGTCAGAGCGACCGACCGTTCCCGTCTGTTCGCACTGCAGGGGATCCTCAATACACTGCTTACCGTGCTTTTGAACGTCCTGTTTCTTGCCGTTTTTGAAATGGGCGTGATCGGCTACGTGCTGTCTGTCATCGTCGGCAATCTCTTGACCACGCTTTTTTTGACGGTTGCGGCAAGGCTTTGGCAGGTCTTTCGCATCGGTGCGGTCAAGGCGTCGGTCATGAAGGAGCTTCTGTATTTCAGCCTTCCCCTGATCCCGACCACGGTCTGCTGGCTGATCACCGATCTTTCCGATCGCTATATGGTCACCTATTTCTGCGGGGAAGCGACGAACGGCGTTTACTCCGCGGCGTATAAGATCCCAACCGTGGTCAATCTGATCTCGGGAATCTTTATGCAGGCGTGGCAGTTTTCCGCCGTTGCCTCCTCGTCCGACGAGGAGGGCTGTAAAAGCTTTTACTCCGAGGTCCTGCGCGGCTTTTTGTCAGTCATCTTCATCGGTGCGGCAGGCTTGATCCTGCTCTCGCGCGTATTGACGGAGGTCCTGCTCAATGCAAGCTATTTTGAGGCGTGGCAGTACATGCCGACGCTTTTGTGTGCGGCGGCAATCGAGGCGATCGTTTCCTTCCTTGCAACCGTCTATATGGTCAAAAAGAAAAGCATGCATTCCTTCCTGACGGCGATCGTCGGAACGGTATTGAATATTCTGCTCAACCTTCTTTTCATACCAAGAATGGGGGCGTTGGGGGCCGCGATCGCGACGCTTGCGGCATACGGTGCGGTGCTTGCCGTACGTCTGATCGATGCACCGAGGCTGATCGGTTTTCGTCTGTACCTGCCGCGTATGATCGTCAGCATCCTTTTGTTGCTCACCGCGGCAACGGTGATGACGCTGGCTCCGACCTTCAGGATCCCGATCACGCTGATCCTGACTGCGGTTACCGTGGCGATCAATGCGCCTGCGCTGATCAAGGCTTTTCTGGCACTTATCAGACGACGCTCGGGTGTACGGGGCGAGGATTGAGAGGAAAGTATGCAATATAAGATCATCAGAAGCCGACGGAAAACGCTGGGGCTTGAGATCTGTGAGGCGGCATTGGTGGTACGCGCGCCCATGGAGGTATCAGACGAGACGGTTGCACGTTTTGTTGAACGCAACCGTGCATGGATCGACCGTCAGCTCTCGCTTGCAAAGGTACGGCTCAGAGAGGCGGATGCACAGCCGCCGCTGACACGTCAGGATATTCTTGCACTTGCCGCAAGAGCAAAAGAGGTGATCCCCACACGCGTGGCACACTATGCCGATCTGCTCGGCGTCTCCTACGGCAGTATTACCGTCCGCAACCAAAGAAGCAAGTGGGGAAGCTGCAGTGCAAAGGGCAATCTCAATTTCAATTGTCTTTTGATGCTGGCACCGCCCGAGGTGCTTGACGCCATCGTGGTGCATGAGCTTTGCCATCGAAAAGAGATGAACCACTCAAAGGCGTTTTGGCATGAGGTCCTATGCGTTTATCCCGAATATAAAAAATGGGAGGACTGGCTGAAGAAGAAAAACGGCACAACGCTGATGCGACGCATGAAAAACGGTGCAGCCAACGCCGATATGCAATAACGAAACGGCACCTGTAGGGCGTATTCGCGCCTACAGGTGCCGTTCTTTTGATGCCGCCGCTATGCAAGCGAAGCCAATCTTGCTACAGCGTTCGTTTCACAAATGGTGCTTGCATGCTCCTTTATGTAGATGCGTAGCACGGCGGCGTTTTCGATCT
>JAFVZV010000194.1 GCA_017507985.1 Clostridia bacterium | reverse complement strand
TAGGCCCTTAAGTGTCTTTTCTTCGCCTATTCTTTGCGACAAGGCAAAGAATAGGCATAAGCCGTACACCGAGCGCGCGAAGCTGTGCGAGGCCGTAGGAGAAGTTGTTGAAAAGTTAGATACACCCCCACCCACCCCTCGAAAGGAGAATCCCCCACCATGCAAATGACAGGTGCAAAAATCTTAATGGAATGCCTGCTCGAGCAAGGCGTTGACACCATCTTCGGCTACCCCGGCGGTACCATTCTCAACGTCTACGACGAGCTGTATCAATGCGAGGGCATTCGCCACATCCTGACCGCCCACGAGCAGGGCGCGGCGCACGCCGCCGATGGCTACGCGCGCAGCACGGGCAAGATCGGCGTTTGCTTTGCCACCTCGGGCCCCGGCGCGACCAATCTCACCACGGGTATCGCGACGGCTCATATGGATTCGTCTCCCGTTGTTTTTATCTCTTGCAACGTTGCCGAAAATCTGATCGGCAAGGATTCGTTCCAGGAGGTCGATATCACGGGTATCACCATGCCCATCACTAAGAGC
Source organism: Clostridia bacterium (assembly GCA_017507985.1). Taxonomy (GTDB): domain Bacteria; phylum Bacillota; class Clostridia; order Oscillospirales; family CAG-272; genus SIG644. The sequence continues at coordinate 3,148 of JAFVZV010000194.1, read as the reverse complement.
AATTATTTGGTGCGCGACGTCAATACGTTGGCCGACACCGTCCGCGAGGCGTTTGCCATTGCCGGATCAGGACGCCCCGGCCCTGTGTTTATCGATATTCTCAAAAACGTTACGGCTGAAACGGCCGACTTTGAGCCGCTGCCTCGTGACCGCCATTTTCAGGGCGGACGCTTGGCGACGCTCAAGGAGCGCGCGACGGATAATTTCGTCGCCCCCGAGCCCAATGCCGATGATATTGCCGAGTTGGTGCGCTTGATCGACGAAGCGCAAAAGCCGTTGATCATCTGCGGCGGCGGTGTCGTGCGTGGTCGGGCACAGAACGAGTTTGCCGTGTTTGCCGAAAAGATGGACGCGCCTGTTGCCATCACGCTGATGGGAGCCGGCGGCTACCCGGGTGACGGTAAGCTGGCCACGGGTATGCTTGGTATGCACGGCTCGCAGGCCTCCAACCGCGCCGCGGCAAGCTGCGATTTGCTCATTGCCATCGGCTGTCGTTTTTCCGATCGTGTGGCGCTCAATCCCGATAATTTCGCCAAGCAGGCCAAGATCGTTCAGATCGATATCGACCGCGCCGAAATCAATAAAAACGTGATGGTCGATCATTATATCGTAGGCGACGCGGCTCGCGTATTGGCTTTGCTGAACGAAAGGATCGGTCAAAAGCAGCATAACGAGTGGAAGGAATACGTGTTCTCCTTCCCGACCGAAACCATTTACGACGAGGGCGGCGAGGCCCTGACGCCCAAGCAGATTCTTAACACCATTCAAAAAATGGTGCCCGAGGACACAGTGGTGGCGACCGACGTCGGCCAGCACCAGATGTGGGCGATCCAGCATTTCCATTTCAGCTATCCCGGTCAGCTTTTGACCTCGGGGGGCTTTGGTACGATGGGCTTTGGTCTGGGCGCGGCGATCGGCGCCAAGGTGGCAAATCCCGACAAGACGGTCATTCACATCACGGGCGACGGCTCCTTCCGTATGAACTGCAACGAACTGGCGACCGAGCAGTATTACGATCTGCCCATTATTACGTTTGTGTTTAACAACGGTGTGCTGGGTATGGTTCGTCAGTGGCAGTCGCTGATCTATGATAAGCACTACTCCCAGACGACCCTTGACCGTGCGCCTGATTTTGTCAAGCTGGCCGAAGCGTATGGGCTGCGCGGCGCTCGCGTGAGCAACGTTGAGCAGCTTGAGGCGGCCATTCGCGAGGCACTCGCATGGGGACACGGCTACGTGATCGACTGCGCCATCAACATGGACGAGATGGTTCGTCCCATGGTCGGCGGCGGCAGCCCCATCACAAAGTTTATCATTTGCTAAGGAGGAAGTCGTATGGATCAAATCAAAAGACAAACGCTGGTCGTGCTCGTTGACAACGAGGCAGGCGTGCTCTCGCAGGTGTCCCGTCTGTTTTCGCGCAAAGGGTACAATATCGAATCGCTGGCTGTCGGTGCAACCGCACGGGACAACCTCTCGCGTATTACGATCGAGGTCATGACGGACGATGCCCACGTGCAGCTCTTATCCAACCAGCTGCGTAAGCTCATTCCCGTTCATTCGGTCAAAATTCTGACCGGTCAGAAATCCATCCGCCGCGAGCTGATCATCATCAAAATGCGCACTCCCGACGCAAACGTGCGCAACGAGATTACTCAGATCGCCAACATTTTCCGCGCCTCTATTATTGATGTTTCCATCGGGACGCTGTCCCTCGCCGTGATCGGTGAAGAGCAGAAGATCGAGGGCATGATAAATTTACTGAAGGAATTCGAGATCATGGAGCTTGTTCGTACAGGCGTCATTGCTCTTGAACGAGGTCAGAACACCATCCATGATGAAACCAAAGAAAAAGGAGAATTCAACTATGGCAAAAATGTATTATGAGAAGGATTGTGATCTTTCCAAGCTTGACGGCAAGACGATCGCTATCGTCGGTTACGGTTCCCAGGGCCACGCACACGCACTCAACCTGCGTGACAGCGGCTGCAACGTTATCGTAGGTCTGCGTAAGGGCGGCAAGAGCTGGCCCGTGGCAGAGAAGGACGGCTTTACCGTTATGACCGTTGCTGAGGCAACCAAGGCGGCTGACATCATTATGATCCTCATCAACGACGAGGCGCAGGCCGATATGTATAAAAAGGACATCGAGCCCAACCTGACCGCAGGCAAGGCGATTGCTTTTGCGCACGGCTTCAACATCCGCTACAAGCAGATCGTTCCTCCTGCAGACGTTGACGTATTTATGGCTGCTCCCAAGGGCCCCGGTCACACCGTTCGCTCCCAGTACGTTGCCGGCAAGGGCGTTCCTTGTCTGGTTGCCGTTGAGCAGAACGCCACGGGCAAGGCTTACGATATTGCATTGGCTTACATTGCAGGTATCGGCGGCGCGCGTGCCGGTATTCTGGAAACGACCATGAACGAGGAGACCGAGACTGACCTGTTCGGTGAGCAGACTGTTCTGTGCGGTGGTGTCGTCGATCTGATGCGTTGCGGCTTTGAAACACTGGTCGAGGCAGGCTATGCGCCCGAGAACGCCTACTTTGAGTGCATCCACGAAATGAAGCTGATCGTCGACCTGATCAACAAGGGCGGCGTGGCTGCGATGAACTATTCTATCTCCGACACTGCAGAGTTCGGTGAATACGTATCCGGTCCTCGCGTGCTTCCTTACGAGGAAACCAAGAAGAATATGAAGGCAGTTCTGTCCGATATTCAGGACGGTACCTTCGCAGGTCGCTGGATCGCCGAAAATAAGAACGGCCGTTGCTTCTTCAACTCCAAGCGCGCCGCTCTGGCAAAGCACCCCATGGAGATCGTCGGTGCCGAGCTGCGTGAAAAGATGCTCTGGAAGAACGACTCTGATTTGGATAGCGCTTCGAATTAAAGATAAGGGGAGCGATAGGGGAACTTTTTGAAAAAAGTTCCCCTATGATCCCTCAAAAGCTTTCAAGGAAAAGGGAAGGGCTCGCCTTTGCAACTTCTCCTGACTCTGTATGGGGAAGGGTGTATGCTGTTCCGTAGAGATTTCGCCTGCGGCGAAATCGGCTATCGCAAGAAGTGGGGCCCCTACCCCTTCGTCTCCACTAAATTAGAATTGCTCTAACGCTTGTTTTTTTCTTTGCCTGCCGCTCGTGGTGGCTATGTG
>JAFVZV010000193.1 GCA_017507985.1 Clostridia bacterium | reverse complement strand
TGTTCGTTTGCAGGGAAGCGATCAATATTATCTCATGAAAGAGGGGATACAGACACTTTCTCTTGGGGACACGGTGGAGATCACCTACTATACACTGTTTTTGGAGTGTACCCGCCTGTCGGACAATTCCGAATGTCGTATTCATGTCGCACGGTCAATCACATTGGCAGAACCAAATGCCCAATCGTAAGTAAATACAAGTCATCCCCCGAGAGGTATCGTTGCGATTCCTCTCGGGGGATTTCTATATTATACACAATCGGATTTCCGAATTATTGTTGTCATCATTGTTGATAGTGCCGAAATCATATGTGTAGAGAAAAATTGGCTTGACAAGCCTTCTTTTTTTGCATATAATAGTTATGAAATCCGAATGCGGCAAACAATCAAAGAGAATGAAAACCGAATTGTTTTTGCGTTGGGAGATCGAGAGTGCCCGAAATATTACAAGGAGGAAAACAAATGAAGAAAATTAAAAAGAAGCAAACGGAGCTCAGAAAGGCGGTGGCTGTATGATTAAAGGATTTGTACAAGGCCAGACGCTGAGGCTTGCACAGACGCGAGTGGTGGCAGACAGTATTGATTATTTAATTGCAAAATTCCATTTTCAAGGAGAGGATTGGCGCGGACTTGAAAAATGGATGCATTTGCAACAAGGGGAGCAGCTTTACGTGATCCAATTGAATGATGATCGCACCCAAAAGAGTGACCACTTGAACCTTAGTGCGGGCGAGTGGGCGGTCTGGCTGCACGGGAATGTGAGCGAGAGCGGCAGTGTGATGCAACGTATCACGACCAATATCTGTACATTTACGGTGGAGCAAAGCGGTGCGCTCGAGGGTGATGCCATGCCCGAACTGCCTGCAAGCATTGGGGAGCAATTGCAGGCGCGTATCGCCGCGCTTGAGGCAAACGAAAGCGGACTCCCTGGCATCGGCGAGAACGATGAGGGGAAGGTTTTGACCGCTGACGGCGGCGAATGGAAGGCCAAGAAGATCGAACTGCCAACGGCTATCACGGTTGACTCGGAGCTATCCGAGACAAGCGAAAACCCCGTGCAGAACAAGGTGATCACGCAGACGATGAATGCGTTTGCCGAAGGAGTTGAGCAAGCGCTCGCCAACGTATCGTCAACGGTGCCGACGTTTAATCTTGTGAATATGGGCTTGCCGACTGTTGAGATGAACGGTATGCAATCGTTAAAAGTGGAAACGAGCGATATTTTGTCGGCTCTTGAGAAAGGTCCTGCTAAATTCATTCTTAGTGTGAATTTAGGTATGACGGTGGAATTTGGTGTTGTTATGAACAGCATTGGCGTGGCAGGACAACAGGTGTGTACCTGTCTGGCTGTCGTTGGTGATGCTTATTTGCTCAACCTAACGTTCACTTTAGGAGAAATTGTTGCCAATTTCATTGAATTTGAACGTATGTTGCTTCCTCTCGTGGTGGAGAGCGATAGCGGAAAGCTGTTGCAGGTTGTTGATAACAAGTGGACGCCCGTTTCCGTGGCAGACTCGTCGATCAAAACGTACATCAATGATTACATCAACGAGGCGCTTGGAGGTGATTATTAATGTCTAACGTATTAGGGACGTTATTTGGCCAAATTGCCGACGCGATCCGTGGAAAAACGGGGGATACGGTAACGATGAAGCCTGCCGAATTTCCAGATAAGATCGCCGCGATCGAAACGGGTGGTGGAGGTGGTGGAAATAGCTATACCATTAAGAGCGGTTCTTTTACCGCATCGAATAACATTGACACAATTGAACACGGATGTGGCGAAGTACCTGATATCGTATTTGTTTATGCCGATCATACCCCTGTCGATAAGCGTATTTATTTCGCTACGGGGTATAGTCAAGCGATGCATGATGCATTAGGTGGTGGATACATAGCTCCGATTTGTTTTTTAGTAAATGGCGGTTCTATGTCATATTCGCTAAATCATGGCATTGAAGGAACTTCAAATAGTGCGCAGACGTATGGTTGCATTCGAGATGCAACGAGTACTACTTTCAAGATCGGCGGTACACTCGCTATGCTGGAAAGCGGGAAGGGCTATAGCTTTGTCTGCATTTGCGGTATCGTTTAATTGATTCATTGTGATTATTTGTTTATTTGTATTCTTGCTGCTCAACCACTTCACCTATTCCTTTACGCTTCCCGTGTGGGCGAGTGCGGTGAGTTACGCTTTACAGCTCACTTGCATCGTGATAGCCGAAACGTTATGGGAGAGGCAAAAGGACGAGGTGGAGGAGTTGAGACGGGAAGTCAGGAAAGAGAAAACGCGCCCGGGGGATGCACAACGGGCGGGAAGAGGACATCACTTCTCCAATCGATCCTTACGATGCACATGGATGTGTGAAGTAGGCCGACGATAATCGCTGATAGCGGCAACCTTATCGTAAATCCAAAGCACCCATCCTGCTCGTGTTTGAGGCGGGATGGGGGTCAGAGGAAACATATGATGCAAGATCATGTCCTGTTGCGTCTTGGTTAGATCGGGATACTTTTTTAAGGCGTTGTTCAGCGCTCTGCGCGGATGTGCGATGGCATGGCGGCGCGTTCCGGGAGAACGGTCATGCCAGTCGTACAAATAATAATCGTGTAAAAGCGCGCCTCGTACCAGTTCGCGCCGATCTATATTTGGGGAGAATTTTTTGTGATACAGATAGCACAAAAAAGCCACCTTGATAGAGTGATCGCGAGTGTTGCTTTTGACATGATGGCGATGGCTCTTCATTTGGCGGAATTCGTCCGAGCGGAGAATGTCGCTGACAAGATCATAAAATTCTCGGTGCTTCATAGATATCCTTTGCGTTTTTTCATAGTGTGGCACATTTGTGCAAGCATATAACTAAAAGACCCGAACAGGGAAACATTTCCTTGCTCGGGTCTTAAATCAATATAATTTATATCTCAATCTTAAATTATCCGCTATCATCGCAATAAATTCACTATTGGTCGGCTTACCACGGTTATTTTGCACCGTATAGCCAAAGTAGGAATTGAGGGTATCCACATCACCTCTGTCCCATGCGACTTCAATTGCGTGGCGGATGGCACGCTCAACGCGGCTGGTCGTGGTGGCATATTTCTTAGCAACGGAAGGGTAGAGCACCTTGGTTACACTGTTGATGATATCACTGTCGCGGACAGTTAAAAGAATGGCAGTACGCAGGTATTGATAGCCCTTGATATGGGCAGGGACACCAATTTGGTGAATGATCTTGGTGACCTGCGTTTCAATGTCCGGGGTTTTATCCTGCTCGTTTGTCTCCTCGTTCATGCTCAATAAGGCAGCGCGGGGAGCATCGATGCGTGCAGTGACGATTTCTTCAATATGCTCGCAAAGACTTCCGATATGAATGGGCTTGAGCAAGCACAATCGCGCGCCGGCACTCATTGCTTGGATAAAGGTTGTTTCGCTGGATACCGAGGAAACAACGATAAATGCAGGAGGCTTGTCCGGTGCGAAATCCATACTCAGCGCCGAGCGGAGCACGCCGATGCCATCCAGCTTTGACAGCCAGATATCGATAAGTACGATGTCAGGGTGGTTTCGATTGATCTTTTGCAGTGCTTCCTCGCCGTTGGTGGCTTCTTCGATGTGACGGTATCCTGCGCGGCCGAGGCCTTCCTTTAGCGTGGCGCGCAGAGATTGGCTTTCGTCTGCAATCAAAATGCGTGTGGTAAATTCCATGTTCTTTCCTCCGTTTTGTTTTTTACTTTGACGATATAATTTTACCATAAATGGTAAAAAATGGCAATATGTTTTGACGAAAAATAGTTCACAAAAATTATTGGAAGAAAATGGTAAAAATTACCAAATATGAAGAATAGAGGTGGAAATGGGCAGGGAAATGTTTGAGATTGCGTCATTGATGCAAAAAAACAGCCGCAATGTTGTCGTTGCGGCTGTTGGCATATTACTCGTGATGATGTTGGCAGGGAGCACTGAAAAAATCAGTCAGATCCATTTCAAGGCGGCCATCCGCATTCTTTCGGAAGCCAACTGCATGCAAAAGCTGTGCACCTGGGATGGATTCGTCACCGTCGTAAAAGGCGCGATGAATGCCGCACAGGTCAATAAAATTCAATGCGGCACGCCCCATGACGAACAACGCTTCGTTGTCGATTGGACGGTCAGAGACAGGGGCGAGATGATAGATTACGCCGCCATCAGGGGTGAGTTTAAACTGACAGACGCCAACGAACACCTCGTCGACCGTTGCTTGATATGCCAGCAATTCTGTCTCGAACGGAATACCGCAACGGGCACATAGCTCCTCTTGTTCAGTCTTTTGTTGAATGGGAAACACTTTAAGCATGGTTATTTCTCCTTGATCGTGTTTACGTGGGGATGCTTGAGCGGCTTTTTGAGGGCTTGTCCGCGAGGGGCCTTAGCAGGCAAAGGACGATTGTTTTCTTTTGCCGCACGTATGGCGGCATTTTTCAATGCTTCTACCTCGCCAGGACCAAGATGGCGGAATTTTCCCTCGGGTAAATGCCCCAGAGTCAAAGGACCCATGGCAACCCGTTTGAGCGATAGAATGTGAAGATCCAAAGCCGCACACATTTTGCGGATCTGACGATTGCGTCCCTCGTGTAACGTCATTTCCAACTCACTCATATGCTCGTACGCACGCAGACAGTTGACCTTGACGGGACGGATGCGATAGCCGTCGATGACCATGGGTGAGGAGAGCTGACGCAGTTCACGATCTGAGACCTCACCTCCGACCGTCACGTGATACACTTTAGGGACGTGATGGCTGGGATGGGTCAAAAGATTGGCCAGCTCGCCATCATTGGTCAGTAATAACAGTCCCGTGGAGTTCATGTCAAGGCGGCCGATGGGGTAGAGCCTAACGTTCAGATCTGCGAGCAGATCGGTCACACAGGGGCGACCTTGTTCATCCGATGTGGTCGTAACAAAGCCTGCGGGCTTGTGTAGCATGACTGTGACGTGCTCGGCGCGGCGTGGCGGCGTGATCATCTGTCCCTTCCACTTGACCTCATCCTTACCGGGTATGATCTTTTGTCCGACGGTTGCGATCTCTCCATTGACACGAACGTGCCCGGCTTCGATCTCAGCCTCGGCGGCACGGCGAGACAGGATACCGCAATCGGTGAAATATTTTTGTAGTCTGATCGTTTGTTCAACGGTGATGTTTTCGATGTTTTCCAACGTAATTGTTTCCTTTTTAAGTAATGTAATATATAACCAATTCTTATTCATTTCGCCGGAGCAGCCAATCGATAAAGCGATGCCAGGCGGTTTTCTCTTGGCGGCGATCGACGGCGTAGGCGGTTATCAGCGGTATTTGAGCGAGTAGCTCCGCCTGACCGTCACCATCTGTATCACAACGAAATACAAGCTGTCCCACCGTTTCATGCTTGCGGATGTCCGCGTACAAAAAACGGGCAAGCTCTACGGTGCACATCATGCCCGAACGGTCACGGGGCAGAGTAAGCGACAGATCGCACGCATTTTTGACCAATACGTACCCCTCCTTGCCGCCCGTGACGGGAATTAAATGTTCAAATCCTTGGTCACCGCACAGCGAAATGCTCTCATAGGCGGCAAAGCCGGCATCGAGCATACGGGTGTGATCGTTCCAATCGTCGGGGGCGCACAGCGTTACAGCAATCAGTGTCAGACCGTCGCGCTCGGCAGCGCTGACCAAACAGCGACCACTTTTTTTAGTGAAGCCTGTTTTCACGCCAATGGCACCGTCGTAGTAGCGAAGCATCTTATTGTGATTGATCAGCCATCGTACTCCTTGTGTATCCCCTTGCGGAATGGTAATCTTTTTGGTAGCGAAGATGGTGCGGAGCTGAGGATTGTTCAGCGCTTCGCGCGCGATCAGCGCAAGGTCATGCGCTGTCGTATAGTGCTGTTCGCTGTCCAGTCCGTGCGGGTTTTCAAAATGCGTGTCCGAAAGTCCCAGTTGCTTGGCTTTTTCGTTCATGTGATCGGCAAAGGCCTCAACACTGCCGGCTGTGCCGATGGCAATCGCGACAGCCGCGTCGTTGGCTGAAGCAAGCAGTAGGGCATATAGCAGTTGCAACAGCGTCAGTTGTTCCTTTTCTTGCAAATAGATCGACGAACCTTCCACGCCGACCGCACGCGCGTCAACGGTGATGAGTGTGTCGGCTTTGGCAAGCTCCAACGCGCACAGAGCGGTCATGATCTTGGTAGTGCTTGCCATGGGAAGACGCACCGATGCGTCCTTTTGGTACAGCACCTGTCCGCTGTTTGCGTCGATGAGCACGGCGCTTTTGGCAGAGATGCCGCCGATGTCACTTAAAACGGGCAGAGTATACGGCTCTATTTGTTCTTGGCGATGCGCCTCGCCGACGGCGTGTGCCGAAACGTTGCCGAGCAACAGTAAAGCGGCAATCAGTAAGCACAGCGTCCGATATGTAAAAGACCAACAACGCAACATGGCAACACCTCGTTTTTTCCATAGATACTATATCATATGGAAAAAACGAGGAGGGTATGCCTTGGCGATATTATTCGGTGATTTCAACCTCAATGGTTTCGTCGGGAGTTGCAGGAGCTTGCTTGTTGGCGGGCTGCTCGGTTTTGCCCTTGTCCTTGGTAAACAGGTCCTTGATCTTGGCGATGATCGTAGGACTGCGTTCAATTACGTCAGCAACCTGTTCGATGGTGCCTGCCGGAGCGGCGGGGGCGTTGATATTAACCATTTCTACACGGCCGTCTGCCATGACGGTCAAGAATCCGACGGGAGTGATGGACAGACCTGTACCGCCGCCACCGCCGAAATTTTGTTTACCTGCGGGCGCCTTGCCGTTGTAGTCCAGCCCACCGGAAACATAGCCCATGGAAATTTTGGAAATGGGAATGATCGTCGTACCTGCGGAGGTTGCGATAGGGTCGCCGATGATCGTGTTGGAATCAACCAGCGAACGCAGACTCTCAAGCGAGGTCTGAATCATGTCCTGTAGTTTGTTTTCGTTTGCCATAATCATGATCTTCCTTTCGAAAATATAATATTGTGTAATATTTGTTCGTTACATTTTTTTCATAGATCTCTGTTCCATCATTTTAGAGACCGACTCCCATGCCGTGCGGAACTCAATGTCCAGCACTTGCCACAGCCACAGGCGTGCGACAATATCAACGCGTGCGTGGCATTCTTCACTTGTGAAATTGGGAGTGACACCGAAGCGGTCGGTGTGTCGGATGTGCAAATGGGAATACGTGTCCAGCACTTCAGCAAGACCTGCCAGCGCCGTTGAGGCGGCTCCGCAGAGCAGGGCAGTCTTTGCTGCATCGTCCGATCCTATGGTCAGGATGACGTGATTGACCCGAATACGAGCGTGCGAGAGCGTTCGCTTGAGCGCGACCCGGATAAATTCTGCCGCAAAGCGAAGCTGATCGCCCAACGGTGCTGTTTTCTTGGGCATACTGAACAGCGAGGCAGAGGGCTCGGTATTGGCGGGCGTATGCTTGTTTTTCTTGGATGCTTTTTTTTGCTCTTTACGACGTCGGCGCTCCATGGCGCGGGGCGAGTAATCAGACAGGCGGACACGCTTTGTCTTTTCGGGAATGCGCTCATATAGATAGCCTAAAATGTGCACCTCGACAATAAGATCTTCTTTTTCATCGACCAAAATGTTAATGCGGATAGGCAGAAAAAGGATGAGCGCGATCAAGGCGATCAGTCCGCCGAGAATATATAAGAACCACATCTGTCGTGCTCCTTTCTCCCTTGGGCGAAGCTACCAAAAGTATGGACGCGCCGGGGAAGGGTTATTCATGTGGGATTATGCCTTGGTACTTTCAGCAGTTTCGGTATTTTCTGCATTTTCAGTGGAGGCGGTATCTGCTTTTTCGCTCTCCACCTGGGCGGCAACGGCGAGTGCTTCGGTGGCAGGCAATTCGGCAAGTGAATTGATGCCAAAAACACGCAAAAACTTATCTGTGGTTGCGTACAGCATGGGGCGGCCAACGACGTCCAAGCGGCCAACCGCCTCGATCAACCCCTTGTCGAGCAACGAGTTGACGGCGTATGAGCTGTCAACACCGCGCACGCTGTCAATGAAGGTACGGGTGACAGGCTGATTGTAGGCCACAACGGCCAGAACCTCCATAGAAGAGGCAGACAGATTGCCACCGCGGCGGACACCCAGTGCCTCACGAATATAGGGTGCGAAGCGTTCCTTAGTGCAAAGCTGTGCCGTCTCGGGCAATAATAACAGTTGGATGCCGCGATGGGAATCCTCACTGTTATAGGAGGGGAGCATATGCTCCAGCAAGCGCCGGATATCGGGAACGCCAAGACCCAAAACCTCGGATAGCTTGATATATTTCATGGGATAACCGGCGGCGAACAAAATGGATTCCAGCGCCGCCTCTAGCTCTGCCACACCTTCAAGAGCGGGCAAATGCTCGGGTTGTTTATTTTCTTTTTGATTGTTGTTCGTTTCGACTTGGCTCATGGTGATATTCCTTTCAAGCTTGATCATTGTCAATGTGGAGCTGTTCGCCGTCTACGTGGTCATTGTCAGCCTCGCTTGTGGGAGGCGGGGGATTGTCATTGATGACGAAGCGAGTAGACGTACCGTGAAGTGAGGTGAACTCATCGGGATCGTCCACAATGAGAATCTGACGCATTTTGACCAGCTCTAAAATGCCAAGAAAAATAGCAATCATGTCGGGAAGCGAGGTTGAATCGTTCAGCAGCTCGCCAAGTGAGATGTCTTTTTTCTGCTGTTTGTTACGTCCCATGTGATTGAGAATACCGACGATCTTGAGCTCGACGGGCACGATGGGAGTGCTGATCATAGGGGTAAATGTTGCTCGTTGGGTGTTGCGCATGCTTTCCTGATAGGAAGCGATGCGGCGAATGGCAGTTCACAGCGAGGTAATCTGCTGATCGGCTACGTAAGTCTTGTCGATGCTGATCTCGTCGGTGTCTTTGACCATACGATCTCTGTGAACGAGATGCATTTGCTGCAGCCGTGGCGTGATGGACTTTGCTTGCTGATAACGAAGCAACAGCTCGGCCAGATCGGCGCGCGGATCTTCCTCGGGCTTTTCTTCTTGTGGCAGCATCATTTTGCTTTTGATTAGCATCAATTCGCTTGCCATGACCAAAAATTCGGCCGCTACGTCCATATCCATGCGTTCCATTTCGGCAATGGTGGCAAGATATTGGTCGCAAAGCTGTGCGATGGGCAGATCGCGTACGTCGATCTTATCTTTTTGGATGAGCTTGAAGATCAGATCCATAGGACCGTCAAAATCAAACTGCTCCAGCTTAAAGGTCAATGCTTCCATGTGGTTCCTTTCGGTGGTTTAAGAAATAGAAATCAAAGAATCGATCAGTTCAAGAATAACGCTGAAAACAAGATATGGGTCACTGCCGAACTTGATGCCAAGCAGAGAGAGCATGCCGTTTGTGATGCCGTTGATCATCCAGGCAAGCGGGCCGGAGAGGGCACCGAGGCACAGCAGTATCATCATGACGATCATGATGGTGCGCTCGTGCTTCATGATACCGAAGTACCACTTCGGCGGCAGAAAAACGTAAAAGATGCGCGAACCGTCCCAAGGAGGCACGGGCAACAGATTGAAAATGGCGTAGGTGAAATTGATGGTCATGCAGGCAAACAGCATGTAGGTAAGAATGGCCATGACGACAAATCCCAGGCCGACGTTTGCGGTATCCTGCAAAACGTATGCGACGATATCATCGTAAAAGTATTCACCCGTCAGATACAGCATCAAACGCAATACAAGGCCACTCGCGATGCCAAGCAGGACATTGGACAGCGGTCCTGCGGCGGCAGATATGGCCATGTCGCGGCGAGGATTTTTGAAATTACGAGTGTTGATCGGCACAGGAGAGGCCCAACCAAAACGGAAAAACAGCATACAGAGAAAGCCCAAGGGATCCAAGTGTTTCGCTGGATTGAGCGTCATGCGCCCGAGGTTGTAGGCGGCAGGGTCTCCTAATTTGTATGCGGCAAAGGCATGGCACATTTCATGAAAGGAAAGTGCCAGCAGAATTGCGGGCAGACTGAGCAAAAGCGCCGGAAGGTCTGCAATGAAACTCTTGAGAAACATAACGATAAACATCTCCTTGATTGCGATGAAAGATCACACATCCCTGTCAAGAGGACAGGGGACCATCGAGTATATGATGGCGTCCGTCAATAAAAGAGAGAGCAGCGGCGCTGGTATCATGATTCAGATAAGTGTGCACCGCAAAGCGTTGCATGGGCACGCCCAAAAGCTCGTCGATGCGCTCGATCGGAATCCAGCAAAGCTTTGTGCCGTCACTGCCACATTCAGAAAAGCAGTCGAGCAGCTCGCCGCTGTAATAGTATTGAATGGGATGAAAGGGGCCGATTTTTGGATGGCTATCCCAGGCATCGGCCGAGGTAATAAGCTCATCGACGCGCACGTCGTAGCCGATCTCCTCCAAACATTCACGCAAAAGACACTCCTCATGCGTTTCGCCGCCCTCGATGCCGCCACCCGGCAATAGATAGCCCAAACGGTGTTCGATCGCGGCAACTTTTCCGTCCTGCACGAGAACAAGATAAGCGCCGACACGGTCGTAATAATCCAAAGACGGATCACGCTCGCCGAACGTCTTTTCGGTTATGATCTTACTCATAGACAACGAATGCCCGTATGTGCGGCAATCTGTTGCCATACGGCTATTTTGCCGTCCCCCTTAAGCGAGGAAAAGAAAATGATGGGAATGTCGGCACCGATGGCAGGATGCGAGGCCAGCGAAGTCTCGGATGCTTTGCGTTCGGTGGCGTTGAGCTTGTCGCACTTGGTAGCAACAACAACGTATGGAATGTTGGCCGCTCGCAGAAAATCTAACATCATAATGTCGTCCTCGGTGGGGCCGACACGGCTGTCAATGAGCTGCATGACCAGCGACAGACGGTCAAGATTAGGGTTTTTGGTAAAGAATGAATCGGTCAGCTCACGCCATTGCGCCGCCTCCTGAGGTGCGCGACGGGCAAAGCCATAGCCGGGCAGGTCGACGAAAAACATTTTTTTGTCAACATCGTAGAAGTTGATGGTGATGGTCTTGCCGGGCATTTTACTCACGCGGGTCAGGCTTTTGCGCCCAAGCAACGTGTTGATCAGCGAGCTTTTGCCTACATTGGAGCGTCCAGAAAAAGCAATTTGCGGAATAGGATCGCCGGGAAACTGGCGAAGCAAACCTGCGCTGATGCGCAGATTGGTATTTTGAATGTTAAGAGCCATAAAAACTCCTTTCCGATCAAGAGGATTAAATCAAGGCGTTTTTGAGTACGTCATCTGCAATACGGCAGGGAATGAAGGTCAGATTTTCGCGTGCGAGCGGATCGATGTTCTCCAGATCGCGTTCGTTTTCTGCGGGAATGAGTACCGTCTTAACACCTGCGCTGTAGGCAGCCATGGTTTTCTCGCGCAAGCCGCCAATGGGCAATACGCGGCCGCGCAGCGTGATCTCACCCGTCATGGCAACGTCGTGGCGCACGGGACGTCCCGTCAATGCGCTGACAAGAGCGGTCAGCATGGTCACACCCGCGCTGGGACCATCCTTCGGGACAGCACCCTCGGGAACGTGGATATGAATATCTTTCTTTTGATAAAAATCGGAAGCGATGCCATATTGGCTTGCAATCGAACGGGTGTAGGACAGCGCTGCCTTGGCAGACTCTTGCATAACGTCGCCAAGCGATCCGGTCAGCTCGAGCTTGCCCGTACCCTCCAGTGCGGCGACCTCGACCTTGAGCATATCTCCGCCCAGCTCGGTATAGGCCAGACCGTTGACCGTTCCAATCTCGTCGATTTCGTCGATTCTTTCGGGCAATAACTTGCGACAGCCGAGATAATCCTTGATGTGATGGGCATCGATGCGAACACTCTTTTTGCCTTCATCCAACATTTTGCGTATGGACTTGCGGATCAGCGAAGCAATGGTGCGCTCCAGATTGCGGACACCTGCCTCGTGCGTGTAATAGTCGATCAGCTCGATGATGGCCTCGTCGGACAAACGGAACTTGGCGCGGGTCAGACCGTGGCGCTTCAATTGCTTGGGGATCAAATGATTTTTGGCAATATTGATTTTTTCCCGCTTGGTGTAGCTTTGCATTTCGATGATCTCCATGCGGTCAATCAAAGGGCGGGGAACGGTATCCAGCGTGTTTGCCGTGGCAATAAACAGGCAGTCGGACAAGTCGTAGGGCAATTCGACATAGTGATCGCGGAAGGTCTTGTTTTGTTCACCGTCCAATACCTCAAGCAGTGCTGAGGCGGGGTCGCCTTGAGCGCTTTGCGTCATTTTGTCGATCTCGTCGAGCAGGATCAACGGATTCGACGAACCTGCCTGTGATAGCGCCGCCATGATGCGCCCGGGCATGGAGCCAAGATACGTCTTGCGGTGACCGCGAATGTCGGCCTCGTCACGGATGCCACCCAGAGAAACACGCACGTACTTGCGCTTCATGGCGCGCGCAATGGAAGCTGCGACCGATGTTTTACCCACACCGGGGGCACCTACCAGACACAGCACTTGGTTTTTTAGCTCCGGGTGCAGTTGCTTAACTGCTAAATATTCGAGAATACGGTCTTTGACCTTGTCAAGACCATCGTGGTCCTCGTCGAGTATCTTTTTGGCCGCTGCTACGTCAATGCGGTCTTTTGTTTTTTTGTTCCAGGGAAGCTCCAAAACGGTATCGAGATAGGTCGTAATCACGCCGGCTTCGGACGAGCCGAAGGGTGTTTTTGCAAGGCGTTCATTCTCTTTGAGCAGCTTTTGCTCGGCCTCCTCGGATAGATGCAACGCGCGGATGCGACGCTCGTAACGTTCAGTTTCAACGGCCGCACCGTCTCCCAGCTCATCCTGAATGACACGGATCTGTTCACGCAAATAAAATTCCTTTTGATTGCGTGCCATACGTGCGTGTACTTTGCGTTGAATGTCAGAAGCACATTCAAGCAGCTCGCCCTCGGTTTCAATGAGAGAGAGAACCAGATCAACTCTATTGAAGGGCTCGTAGCATTCCAGCGCTTCTTGCTTATCTTCGGTCTTGATAAGGACGTTGGTGGCGATAAAATCGGCCAGCTGTCCCGGATCGCGAATCGCGGCTGCCGCCTGCAGCATTTCCTCCGAGCCGGAGGGGAGATATTTGCTCAGATCGCGCAACGACTCCATCAGTGTATGCAGATAAGCACGAGCGCGAAGGCTATTGATATCGCCTAACATGATGGTCTTGGACATGACATCAGCGGTGGCAAAATCGCCTTCAAAATTTGCCGAGAGCAGTGTCGCGCGCGTACAGCCCTCAAAAATAACGCGGAACTGCTTGTCGGGCGTTTGCACCATTTGTTTGATACGAACAACGCTACCGACAGAACACAGCTTGGGAGTGGGAGTATCGGCAAACTCACCGTCGAGTTCTTCGTCCCTAAAAATCAGATCGACCAATTCTTCGGCAAGATGACGGGGAACCTCGGTGACAAGAGAGATCAATCCGCTGGTAGCGGCGGCCGCCTTAGCGGCGCGAATGTCGCTATCGTCGGTCAATTCAAAATTCAGCAAAGCGCCCGGGAAGGCGACGGTGTCGCGCAGCGTGATGAGCGGCAACGTCATTTTCTCGGCTTTTTCTATGTACTGTGACATAACATAATATCCTTTCGATGGGGGAATTTCTATCGTTTGTGCCCGTAAGGGCAGTTGTGTTTCTTTATTTAATGCGGTAACGGAACTACATCGACCGCGAAAAAATCAAAACGCAGTATGAAAAGAGCATACTGCGTCTATTATAACATAATATTGAAAGGATTTCTACCCCTTTTTACGATTTTTACAATAAATTATATAAAAGTGCCGTTTTCGTTCACAATTTGATTTGAGGCAAATAAAAAAAGGGAGCACGTCGATGTCCGGTCCGCGTAAGGGTTATCATAAGATTGATATCTCACGGAGTGCGAAGACGACGTGCTGAAAGAAAGCAGGCAACGACGGTCGGGGGGACACAACTTGTCTGCGTGGAATATTATATCGCATCTGAGTCTATTTGTAAAGCGTCAAAAGTGACGAAACTTGGCGTTTTTTTTCGTTGAAATCAATAACACCTAAAATTTTTTCTGATTTTTATAGCATTTTTTGAGCCATTTTACCGTGACATGGTGTCGTATACGACAATGTCGTAGGACATGTTGGCGTAGGGAAGAAGGGGGAGAAGTTGTTGAAAATCCAGTTTTGTCTTTACACGCGTCTCGCGATGGCACAAAAGCACGATGCTGCATTTGGTGAAACGTCCGACAAAATTTTGCTGAGCAAAAAAGTTAAAAAAGTCGAAAAATATTTTTGCAAAACCTATTGACAAACCCATCCCTCCGTGGTATAATACCGAGGAAAAGGAAGTAGAACAGGCTGTTCTCACCCTGCCGTATATGACGCGCATGGGTTGATATCGAAAATTTCTGTGGGGGAATTTAGGTTCTTTCGCAGTGTGTTCGTTCGGTGAGCCTGTGCTTCCCGGACGTTATTTTTTTGTCGGAGGTACACTGCTATTAGCGCAAAAGAATTGCTGATCAACGAAGATATAAAGGCAAATGAGCTTCGTGTGATCGACGCCACCGGTGAGCCGGTTGGCATTATGAGTACCGATGCCGCTCTTCAAATGGCATATGACCGTGGTCTGGATCTTGTTTTGATGGCACCGAATGCCAATCCTCCGGTCGCTCGCATGATGGACTACGGTAAATACCGTTTTGAGTGCGAAAAGAAAGAAAAGGAAGCCAAGAAAAAGCAGCAGACGGTTGAACTCAAGGAGATCCAGCTGTCCTATCGCATCGACACCCACGATTTCGAGACCAAGGCGCGTCACGCACGCCGTTTCCTTGAGTCGGGCAATAAAGTCCGTGTCGTTATGCGCTTCCGCGGCCGTGAGATGAGCCACATGCCTATGGGCCGTGAGGTCATGGCACGCTTTTGCGAAACGGTTTCGGATGTTGGTATGACCGATAAGCCACCCGTACTTGACGGTCGTATCATTAGTATGGTGCTTGCACCCGTCAAAAACAAATAAGATTCATCAGTCTCCGTTCGATGAACGGGCTTGTTGATATGCCTTTGGCCGTTCCCACGGCAGGGGCAAGTTAAAGTGAAATCAAATTTAAAAGGAGATCATACAAATGGGAAAGGTTAAGACACATAAGGCCTCTGCTAAGAGATTCAAGGTGACGGGTTCTGGTCGCGTTAAGATGACGCATTGCCACCGCCGCCACAACACCGGTAACAAGAGCGGTAACAAGCTGCGTCACCTGCGTGGTAGCGCATACGTTCATGAGGCTATGGCCGACAACATCAAGAGCTTGATCTGCAAGTAAGACGAGAGAAAGTAGAGGAGTAGAAAAATGGCAAGAGTTAAGGGCGCGATGATGGCGCGCAAGAGAAGAAATAAGGTTTTGAAGGCTGCTAAGGGCTACTGGGGTGCAAAATCCAAGCACTTCAAGATGGCTAAGCAACAGGTCATGAAGAGCGGCAACTATGCATTTGCCGGTCGTAAGATGAAGAAGAGAGATTTCCGCAGCCTGTGGATCACCCGTATCTCTGCTCAGGCAAAGGTTAACGGCATGAACTATTCCACGCTGATGCACGGTCTGAAGAAGGCAGGCATTACCCTCAACCGCAAGATGCTGGCTGAGCTGGCTGTTTCGGATAAGGCAGCGTTCGCTGCTCTGGCAGAGCAGGCTAAGGCAGCTCTGTAAGTCTTTGAATAAAAACCCGACAATACGTCGGGTTTTTGTCATAGATAGGCATGTGTCGCAGATGCCGCAAAAGTGGTTTTTTCACCCAATTATTCCGGTTTTTGGATGAAAAATGGACCGAATTATAATTATAAGGAGGTAAAACGCATGGGACGTCACTTGGAAATGATCACATCCAGACAGAATACTTTGCTGGTGGAAACGCACAAGCTGTCCGATCGAAAGCATCGAAGTCGTAGCGGAAATTTCCGCTTTGACGGTGTGAAATTGGCGGTTGAAGCACTCTTGCGCGACGTTGAGTTGGTTGCTGTATTGTTGCGCCAAAGCGATGCCGAAGCGGTGATACAGCGCGTTTGTGCGCTGGCAGGTCGAGAGTTTTCTGACGGCACGCGCCTTGTCTGTGTGGCGGATCATGTGTTTGACAGCCTATCGGAGGAAAGTGCGCCTGAGGGAGTTATTTGCGTTGCAAAGATGCAAGGTGAGTGGCACAGAACGTGGCAGATCGACATGGATACACCCGTGCGTGAGGAGCATATCATGCTGCTTGAATCGGTGCGAGACCCCTCCAATCTTGGTGCTATTATTCGATGCGCTGCGGCGCTTGGCATTGATCGCTTGATTCTGAGTGCCGATTGCGCAGATATTTACAGTGCCAAAACGGTGCGTGCATCGATGGGAACACTCTTTTCACAGCGCATTGATCGTACTGATGCATTGACCGAGTATATTGCTCATCTGCGCGCTGATGGCCGCCGTGTGTTTGCCGCTGCACTGGACGAAAGTGCTCAACAGTTGGGAAGCTTCGCTGTTCAAGGTGGCGATTGCGCCGTGATCGGCAATGAGGGACATGGGCTGTCGCAGGCGGTGATCGCGGCCTGCAGCCATACGGTCTATATACCTATGACAGATCGAGCCGAGTCACTCAATGCAGAAGTAGCGGCGGCGTTGCTTATGTGGGAATTCAGACGTCAATGATGACATAATACACAGGAAAGGAGTAATCGTATGCAACAGCAAAGTAACGATATTCTGTTTTGGATATGGCTATCTCGCCGTCTTGGTGTGGGAAGCAAGCTGTATCCCGTGCTGCTTGAACGCTTTGGAACGCCGTATGATATATACAATGCGGACGAGGATGAAATTGTTTCGACAGTGCCCGAGCTTGGTATAAGAGAGCGCAGAGCGCTGTGCGATAAAAATTTGGACGAAGCGTATGAGATCGCTGGATACTGCAAACGCAATCAGTATTCTATCCTTTGCTACAACGATGCGAGATATCCGCTGAGTTATCGCAGCTTGTCCGATCCGCCTCTTTTGCTGTATTATCGCGGCACCTTACCTGATTTTCAGAATCGACTTTGTATTGCCATGGTCGGAACGAGAAAAATGAGCGAATACGGCCGCCGTATTGCGTATAAAATAGCCTATGAGCTGGCCGCGGCAGGCGTCATTATTGTCAGTGGCATGGCGCTTGGCGTCGACAGCGTTGCTTCATGTGCCGCGTTGGCGGCGGGAGGCCAGACGGTTGCCATTTTCGGTAACGGCATTGATGTCGCGTATCCGCCCGAACACGCGGGCTTTAAAAAGATTTTGGAGCAACGAGCACTGATCATGAGTGAATTTGCGCCGGGCACTGAGCCAAAGGGCAGCAATTTTCCTATCCGCAATCGATTGATCAGCGGTCTGTGTCAAGGCACGCTGGTGGTCGAAGGCGCAGAAGGGAGCGGTGCGCTGATCACCGCCGACCGTGCCTTGTCGCAGGGACGAGATCTGTACGCCGTTCCGGCAAATATCGGCGATCCCAACGCCTCGGGCGTCAACCGTCTGATTCGTGACGGCGCTCGTGTGGTGCTGTGCGCCGATGATATTTTGAAGCAGTATAGCCTGCTTTACCGCCATTCGACGAGTGCCGCGTCAAGTGCATCGCTGGGCAAGCGGTCGGACTACGACGGCGAAATGCTCACCCGTATGGGCGTGTACAGTCGAACCGTTGGCGGCTTTGAACGTGTTAGCGCAGCTACGCTACTGCCAACACAACCCGAAAACTCGCCTCAAGCCGAATCAAAATCCTCCAAACCCGTATCGCGCCCCAAAAAGAGCGCGTCTGGGAAAAACCAGCCTAAGGATCAAGAGGTGACGCCAAAAGCACAGCCGTGCGCGGCAGATCACTCGGCAGAAATCCTGCACTCCCTTGGCGAACGGGAGCGTAAGGTCTTTGAGGCTATTCCGATGGACCATCCTATGGCCATCGACCGATTGCAATCACTCGGATATTCCACGGGAGAGCTACTGGCGGCTCTTTCAATGCTTGAAATCCGAGGTCTGATCCAAACCTTGCCCGGTGGTTTGTACTGCCGTGCATAAGTTAACGTTTGATGTTTTTTCGCTTGTTTCTTTTATACAAGCGGTGTTCACAGAAAGGAATAAATTTACATGGCTAATCTCGTAATTCTTGAGTCTCCCTTTAAGGTACACACTGTCAAGGCCCACCTTGGCTCCGGCTATAAGGTCATCGCCTGCAACGGACACGTTCGCGATCTTCCCAAAAGCTCGCTGGGCGTTGACATTGAAAACGATTTTGATCCGCATTATATCAATATCCGCGGCAAGGGCGATCTCATTCGTGAGATCCGCAAAGAGGCCAAAGCGGCAGGTAAGGTCTTTCTTGCGACTGACCCTGACCGCGAGGGTGAAGCAATTGCATGGCATCTGTCTGTAGTGCTGGGGATTCCCGTGGAAAAGACGTTGCGTGTCACGTTCAACGAATTGACCAAGAACGTTGTCAAGGCGGGCATCAAATCGCCCAGACGCGTGGATATGAATTTAGTCGATGCACAGCAGGCACGCCGTATTCTCGACCGTATTGTCGGCTACAAGATCAGCCCGTTGCTTTGGAAAAATGTCCGTAGCGGCTTGAGCGCAGGACGCGTACAATCCGTCGTGACCAAGCTGTTGGTTGAGCGCGAGGAGGAGATTCGCGCCTTTACTCCGGAGGAGTATTGGACGGTTGAGGTGACGCTGTGTACCGAGGACGGTAAAACGTTTGTGGTTCACTATCGTGGAGATGCCGTAGACGGTGGAGAAACGCGCGTTCGTCTGACAGAGGAAGCGCAGGCCATGAAGGTGGCAAGTGACGCACGCTCAAATGAATTTGTCGTTCGTTCGGTCAAAACCTCGACCCGAACCAAAATGCCGGCACCGCCGTTTACTACTTCGACGCTTCAGCAGGAAGCGTCCCGTCGACTGGGCTTCCAGTCCCAGCGCACCATGCGCGTGGCGCAGGAGTTGTATGAGGGAATCAATCTCGGCTCCGAGAATGGTGGTGTGCAGGGTGTTATCACGTATATGCGTACCGATTCTCAGCGCATTTCTGCCGAAGCACAAGCGGCCGCTCGCGCTTTGATCGAACAAAAATACGGCGAGGATTATATTCCCGAAACGCCTCGTCAATTTAAAACACGCGCGGGCGCACAGGACGCTCACGAGGCCATCCGTCCCGCAAGAGTAGAGCTGGAGCCTCAGATGATTCGCAAATCGCTGACGCCCGACCAGTATAAGCTGTATAAGCTGATCTGGGAGAGATTTGTTTCCAGCCAGATGCAGTCGGCAACGCTGTCGGCTTTGCAGGTAGACTTTACTTGCGGACAGCACGTCTTCCGCGCCGGCGGCTATACCGTAACTTTCCCCGGCTATATGGCGCTGTATGAGGAAATGGTGGATGAGCACGTCAATCGCCGTGATGCCGATGTGCAAGAAGAGCGCGATGCCCGTATCCCTGTGCTCAGCGAGGGTATGGTATTGCACTCTGCCGACGTCGCACCCCAACAGCACTTTACCGAGCCGCCTGCTCGCTATAACGAGGCATCGCTGGTCAAGCTGATGGAAGAGAAGGGCATTGGCCGCCCCTCCACCTACGCTACGGTTATCACGACCATCATTTCCCGTAATTACGTCAACCGCGAA
Organism: Clostridia bacterium; assembly: GCA_017507985.1. Classification (GTDB taxonomy): domain Bacteria; phylum Bacillota; class Clostridia; order Oscillospirales; family CAG-272; genus SIG644. The sequence continues at coordinate 2,715 of JAFVZV010000193.1, read as the reverse complement.
GGAAAAATGCTTGTTCCTAGCCAGCTTGGCGAGATCACGACCCAGATGATGAAAGAGCATTTTCCCGATATCGTTGACAGCGGATTTACGGCCGATATGGAAAACGAGCTGGACGATATTGAAAATGGCGAGCGCACGTTGCATCAGGTATTGACCGAATTTTGGAGTCCGTTTGAAAAAGAACTGCTCGACGCGGAGAAGACACTTGGTGCCCAATCGCTGGAGCTTCCCGTTGAGGAGACCGATCAGATCTGCGAAAAATGTGGCAGCCGCATGATTGTCAAAAACGGTCGTTTTGGAAAATTCATCGCTTGTCCCAATTATCCCAAATGCCGCAACACCAAGCCGTTGGACACGACCAAGCCTGCCGATCAAGCGGATGCGGGACAGACCGAAGAAGCAGACAAAAAGCCCACGAACGGTACGGTCGTTCCCGATATGAAATGTGAGCTTTGCGGTGCGGATATGGTATTGCGCACCGGTCGTTATGGCGGTTTCTATGCTTGCTCGTGCTATCCTGCTTGTAAGTTTACCAAGCAGAAGACCAAAGAAGTTGGTGTTGATTGTCCCAACTGCGGCAAGCCGTTGATCACCCGTCATGGACGCAGCCGTACCTTCTACGGTTGCTCGGGTTATCCGGAATGTAACTTCTCCTCTTGGGATCTTCCCACGAATGAAAAATGTCCTACGTGCGGTGGCATGCTGTTTGTCAGAAAGAACAAAGGATTGCTGATTTGTGTCAAGGAGGGCTGCAACTATTCTCGCAAAGCCCCCCAAGCCACCGAGCAGGTGAGTGAGAACACGGAGGATGTATGATGCCTGCACAGGATAACAGCCATCCGACCATTGCTGTGTACGGCGCGGGACTTGCCGGATGCGAGGCCGCATGGCAGGCGGCTAATATGGGCGTTTTTGTACGGCTGTATGAGATGAAGCCTCACAAGTATACGCCGGCCCACCATGCACCCGGCTTTGCAGAGCTGGTTTGCTCCAATTCGTTGCGATCGGACAGCGTGACCAACGCAGTGGGGTTGCTCAAGGAAGAAATGAGCCGTTGTGGTTCGTTGATCATGCAGGCGGCAAGAGCTACCCGCGTTCCTGCAGGCTCGGCGCTTGCGGTTGACCGCACGGCATTTTCCGATTATATCACCGAAAAAATCCGCAATCATCCGTTCATTGAGGTGATTGACCGCGAGATGAGCGAGGTCGAGGAGGGCGTGATTACCGTCATTGCGACGGGACCGCTGACCTCGGACGCTATGGCGAATTATGTCGCCGACACGTTGGGATGCAAAGGATTGCATTTCTTTGATGCCGCTGCTCCCATCGTTGATGCCGAGACCATCAATATGGACGTGGCATATTTTGCATCGCGCTACAACAAAGGCGATGCGGATTACATCAACTGCCCCATGACACGGGAGCAGTACGAAGAATTTTACACGGCGCTCATCACGGCAAAGGAAGCCGAGCTCAAAGAATTTGACCGTGAGGAGCAAAAAGATCTGACCGTGTTCGAGGGGTGTATGCCCGTGGAGGTCATGGCCCGTCGCGGCCACGATACGCTGTTGTACGGTCCTCTTAAGCCTGTCGGCTTGGTTGATCCTCGCGTGGGCGAGGAAGCGTATGCCGTGGTACAACTGCGCCGCGAAAACCTGGAAGGAACGATGTACAACCTCGTCGGCTTTCAGACGCATCTGACTTTCCCCGAGCAAAAGCGAGTGTTTCGCATGATCCCCGGACTTGAAAATGCCGAATTTATGCGCTATGGTGTGATGCATCGCAACACCTACCTCAACTCGCCCGGACTTTTAGATGCGTCCTACGCGCTCAAAGGGCGCAAGGGCATCTTTTTCGCAGGTCAGATGACGGGCGTGGAAGGATATATTGAATCTGCCGGCTCGGGATTGATCGCAGGGCGAAATGCCGCGCTGTTGGCGCTTGGACGCGAGGGACAAGTCTTCCCACGCGAGACCATGCTGGGCGCGATGGCGGCTTACGTCAGCGAGGGAAGTGTACAGGGTAAGGGACATTTTGTTCCTATGAACGCCAACTTCGGCATCATCCCATCGCTTGGCGAGCGTGTCAAGGGCGGCAAGATTGCCAAGTACGAGCGATATTCAGCTCGCGCCTTGGCGGCGCTGGAGCCCTATCAGACCGTTTGATCCGATGCCAAAATTATGTAAAGGAGAAACCATATGAGAATCATTGTTGATATCATGGGCGGCGACAACGCACCTCGCGAAACTATGCTGGGGGCATTGGCGGCTGCTGAAGAATATAAAGATCTGGGCGTGGAGTACACGCTGGTAGGCGACGAAAGTGCCATTCGCGCCATCGCCGCTGAACAAGGAGCGGATCTGTCCTCGTTTGAAATCGTGCCGACCGAGCAGGTTATTACCATGGAGGACGACCCTGTTTGTGTTATGCGTGCTAAGAAAGATTCGTCTATGTCGACGGGGCTGCGTATGTTGGTTGAAGGTAAGGGCGATGCGTTTGTCAGCACGGGTAACACCGGAGCCCTGTTCACAGGCGCGATGCTTATCGTGCGAAAGATCCGCCACGTACAACGTGCGGGTATTGCATCCATTCTTCCGCTGAGCAATCCTGTGCTTTTGATGGATACGGGTGCTAACGTCGAGGTGACCGAGGAAAATCTCGAGCAGTTTGCACGTCTGGGCTCTGCGTACATGAAAACGCTGTACGGTCTGGAAT
>JAFVZV010000192.1 GCA_017507985.1 Clostridia bacterium | reverse complement strand
GGGAGAGCTTGAAGGCGTTCAGGCCGATCTCAACCAGCTCTTCTTCGTTGTTGGCAAAGCCGCCGCCCGTGCCGCCCAGCGTGAAAGCGGGGCGAAGAACGACAGGATAGCCGATCTTTTCGGCTGCGACGCGTGCCTCGTCGATCGAATAGGTGATCTCGGAGGGGATGGTGGGCTCACCGATGGACTGGCACAGCTCTTTGAACAGCTCTCTGTCCTCGGCGCGCTCGATGGATTCCGAGCTTGTACCGAGCAGCTCGACACCGCATTCCTTGAGAATGCCCTTCTTTTCCAGTTGCATGGCCAGATTCAGACCGGTCTGTCCGCCGATACCGGGAACGATGGCGTCGGGGCGCTCGTAGCGCAGGATCTTGGCGATATATTCAAGCGTCAGCGGTTCCATGTAGACCTTATCTGCAATGGTTGTGTCGGTCATAATGGTCGCAGGGTTGGAGTTGCAGAGCACGACCTCGTAGCCTTCCTCTTTAAGGGCGAGGCAGGCTTGGGTGCCGGCGTAGTCAAATTCGGCGGCTTGTCCGATGATGATGGGACCGGAGCCGATGATGAGTACCTTTTTAATGTCCGTTCTTTTTGCCATGGGTGGCCTCCTGTATATATGAAAATTGAAATTGTATTAACTGTTTTTTACAACCGTTCCTTTTGACGCGCGTACAGCTTCGCGCCGCGCTGTGCGGTTTTGATGTACTTTCTTTGTCGCTGAACAAAGAAAGTACCAAAGAAAGTCAGCTCGGACGTTCCCTCCGGGGCCTCCCTGCGATTGCCGCTCTTCAATGAGGATGGAGGAGAAAGACGTAAACATTTGTACTGTATCTCTCGCCATGCAGCCACCACGAGCGGCAGGCGGAGATGGCAAAATCGTTTTTGCTGAAAAGTTAGTTGAACCGAGGTGCGTCGCAGTTGGCAAAATCTTTTGCCTGGGCGCTTGCGTGTTACTTTCGTGAGTGCGGCTTTCTTTAAGCCGCGCTCGCAAACGCTGAAGATGTCTGGTTTTGCGAAAAGATGAGCAAAGCGGAGCGTCGCGACCTTTTCGCACTGCGGGAATCCAAAGGGCATTAGGCCCTTTGGCGCGTTTCTTCCGCCACTTCTTGCCGCGTAGCAAGAAGTGGCATCAAAGCCGCATAGCGCACGCGCAACGCTGTGTGCGCGTCTGTAGGAGAAGTCGCAAGAAATTTAAGCTTTATAAACAACCTTCCCGTTGCACACGGTCAACACACATTTACCAAAGACCTTTTCGCCTTCAAACGGCGTCGCTTTGCCCATCGAGGCAAACTCCGCAGGATCAACAACGTATTCCTCGTCCAAGTTCCAAACGGAAAAGTCGGTGCCAAGCGGCAGGTCGAAGCGTTTTCTGGGGTTGTCAACCAACAGACGAAGCAGATGCTCCAAACTCATTTTACCCGTCTTGACAAAGTGCGTATACATGATGGAAAATGCAGTTTCAAGCCCCACGATACCAAACGCGCTCTTTTCCAATCCGCGTGATTTTTCCTCGGCGGAGTGGGGGGCATGGTCAGTCGCGATCATATCGATGGTGCCGTCGAGAATGCCCTCGATCAGCGCCTCCTTGTCCTCGCGTGAGCGCAAGGGGGGATTCATTTTATATTTGCCGTCCTCACGCAGGTCGCTGTCGTCCAGCACCAGATAGTGCGGTCCGGTTTCGCAGGTGACATCCACGCCGCGCGCCTTGGCTTCTCGAATGAGTGCGACGCTTTCTTTGGTCGAAATGTGGCAGACGTGGTAGGGACAGCCGGTTTCCTCGGCTAATTTCAGATCGCGGGCAATGGGGCCCCACTCGCTCTCGGAGCAAATGCCTCTGTGACCGTGTGCACGGGCGTACTCGCCGTCATGAATGTAGCCGCCGCACAGCAGGGAATTGTCCTCGCAGTGGGCGACGATGATCTTACCCAGTCGCTTGGCTTCAAGCATGGCTTCTCTCATCAGCTCCTCGTCCTGTACGCCGCGGCCGTCGTCTGAAAAGGCAACGGCGCGGTCGGTCATGGCGGCGAGGTCGGCAAGCTGTTCGCCCTTCTGACCGATGGTGATCGAGCCGTAAGGGTAGACACCAATGGTCGCGCCCGCGTCGATCAAATCGGTCTGCGCCCCCAAATGCTCGGCGCTGTCGGGCACAGGATTGAGATTGGGCATGGTACACACGGCGGTATAGCCACCACGGGCTGCCGCCGCACAGCCGCTTTGAATGGTCTCTTTATAAGAAAAACCCGGTTCGCGAAAATGCACATGCACATCACAAAAACCGGGAAAAACAGCATATGAGGGAGAAGAAAAAACACCGATATCGGCGGCAGACACAGACAGCAACGTCTCATGGACGGTGTCGATCATTCGAGCATCGGAAAAGCCGAAAATGTTGACCTTCATACGATCTGCCATGGTAGAGCCTCCTCTTTATCGGTGATGAGGGCAGGGAGCTTGACCCCTGCGCGTATTTCTGTTATTATAACATAAAGTGATTGTTTTGTCAATCGTCGTTGTGCTGTTTTTGCTGTTTTTTTTTATAAATTTTTATGGACTTTTGACAACGGAGGAAGGTGAATTATGTGGCAAATATTTCAGCTCCCCCGCCAGCACCCTGCCGCAAAAATGCAAGAATTAAAATTCGAAATTGCAAAATTGCCTCCAAATCATCAAAAAAACATTTTCCCCCGTTGACAACATCCGCTTTTTGTGTTACAATGAAGAATATTTATCTCGCACTTATATTAATGATATAAAATATTCACAAACAACGCAAAAAAACTTGCGGCGAAACAAGCAAAGCGCACAAATGCGCACGCGCGCGAGCGATATCGCCTCAATAAAAAAAGGAGATGCAACCTATGAGCAACAAAAATTATAAAATAGAAACCCAATGCGTGCAGGGAGGATACACCCCCGGAAACGGTGAGCCCCGTCAGATCCCCATCATTCAAAGCACGACGTTCAAATATGAAAGCAGCGCCGAGATGGGTAAGCTGTTCGATCTGGAGGCCTCGGGCTATTTCTATTCCCGTCTGCAGAATCCCACGAACGACTCCGTGGCGGCAAAGATCTGCGAAATGGAAGGCGGTACGGCGGCCATGCTGACCTCGTCGGGTCAGGCGGCAAACTTCTTTGCCGTGTTCAACATTGCTTCGGCAGGGGATCACGTAGTGTCGTCCTCGTCCATTTATGGCGGTACGTACAATTTGTTTGCCGTTACCATGAAGCGCATGGGGATCGAATTTACGTTTGTTTCTCCCGACTGTTCGGAGGAGGAGCTGAACGCTGCCTTCCGTGACAACACCAAGGCTGTCTTTGGCGAGACCATCGCCAACCCCGCATTGACGGTGCTGGATATTGAAAAGTTCGCCAAGGCGGCGCACGCTCACGGTGTTCCGCTTATTATCGATAACACGTTTGCCACGCCCGTCAATTGCCGTCCGTTTGAGTGGGGGGCCGATATCGTTACTCACTCAACTACCAAGTATATGGACGGTCACGGTGCGGCCGTCGGCGGCTGTATTGTAGACAGCGGCAAGTTCGACTGGACGAAGTATCCCGAAAAATATGCCTGCCTGTGCACGCCTGACGAGAGCTATCACGGCGTGACCTACACCGAGCGCTTCGGTCTTGCAGGCGCGTATATCACCAAGGCGACCGCCCAGCTGATGCGCGACCTTGGTTCGATCCAAGCACCGCAAAACGCATTTTTGCTCAATCTCGGTTTGGAAAGCCTGCACGTTCGCATGGCACGTCATTGCGAAAACGCGTTGGCTGTTGCCAAGTTCTTGCAGAGCGATGACCGTATCACCTGGGTGACCTATCCCGGTCTTGAAGGCGATAAGTATTACGATCTGGCGCAGAAATATATGCCCAGCGGAACGTGCGGTGTCGTCAGCTTTGGCGTGCGCGGCGGACGCGCGGCGGCAGAGAAGTTTATGGGGAATTTGAAGCTCGCGGCAATCGAGACCCACGTAGCTGATGCCCGTACCTGCTGTCTGCATCCGGCAAGTGCGACCCACCGCCAGATGAACGATGCGGAGCTTTCGGCAGCCGGGGTATCGCCTGATCTTGTCCGTTTTTCCTGCGGTATTGAAAACAGCGAGGATCTGATTGCTGACATCCGCCAGGCGCTCGATGCGCTGGACGCGTGAGGTGAGTCATGCCGATCAAAATTCCCAACGAATTGCCCGCGGTCAAGACGCTGGCGGACGAAAACATTTTCGTGATGACCGAAACACGGGCTATCACGCAGGACATTCGTCCTTTGAAGATTCTGCTTCTCAATCTTATGCCAAAAAAGATCGAGACTGAGACCCAGCTCTCCCGCCTGCTTGGCAACACGCCCTTGCAGATCGAGCTGGAGCTGATCAAAACCAAGGATCACGTATCCAAGAACACCTCCCCCGAGCATATGCTGGCCTTTTATAAGACGTTTGACGACGTCAAGCATAAGACGTTTGACGGCTTGATCATCACGGGTGCGCCCGTTGAGCAGATGCCCTTTGAGGAGGTCGAGTATTGGGACGAGCTGTGTACCATCATGGAATGGAGCAAAACGCACGTCCACAGCACGCTTCATATTTGCTGGGGTGCGCAGGCGGGGCTTTACTACCATTACGGTATCCAAAAGATTCCGCTGCCCGAAAAGATCTCGGGTGTGTATCCCCATCGTGTAGATTATAAACGATCGATTTTGTTCCGCGGCTTTGACGACGTGTTCATGGTCCCCCAATCCCGTCATACCACGGTGCGCACCGAGGACGTGTTGGCTGTGCCGGGGCTCAAGCTGCTGGCCTCGTCAGACGAGACGGGGGTATATGCCATCGCGACGGATGGCGGCCGTCAGGTGTTCATCACGGGGCATTCCGAGTACGATGCCGACACGCTGAAGAATGAATATCTGCGCGATCTGGCGGCAGGACTTGATCCTATCATTCCCAAGAATTATTTTCCCGATAACGACCCGACCAAGCAGCCGCTGGTTACCTGGCGTGCGCATGCGAATCTGTTGTGGTGTAATTGGTTGAACTACTTTGTTTACCAGACGACACCGTATGATATCAGTGAAATTCAGTAAGAGTTAAGACTAAATTTCAAACAACCGTTTCTACAGCCTCGCACAGCCCACCTCGACTCCGTCGAGCTGCGCGCGCTCGGTGTTCTG
>JAFVZV010000191.1 GCA_017507985.1 Clostridia bacterium | reverse complement strand
TCATTCGTGAATGACCCCTACGAAGCCTTGAAAATCAAGGATTACTTGTAGCTCTCCTCAATAGCCACTGCTACGGCTACCGTCATGCCAAGCTTTACTCTCAATACGCCAGTGTGATCAGCGCGTGCAGGCTGAAGGGCGGCAGATGCAGCACAACACGGTCGCCGCGTTGCTCAAAGGCAACGGGTGTTCCGTCAGGGCGACTGATTGCCGACGTGATCCTTTTGTCGGTCCTGATGCTGACCTCTACGCCGTGCAGCTTCGGAAAATCGGGCAAAAGACAGACGTTGCCGCGATTGACGGGGGGCGCGTAAAGCAGATGGAGCGCGAGGAAGCCCTCGCCCTCGCGCAGACGTACTCTGCCGCAGGAGGGGAAATTTTCCGTTTGGATCATGCCATCCCAAAAGCCGCGGATCGCCTGCTCTGCGTATTTTTCAAGCACGTAGTTGCCCGATTTGTTGTAAGCCCTGAAAACGGGATGTGCAAAATACAGCACGTTTCCCCGTTTGACCAATGCGGGATAGCTTGCGGCCTCGGTGCGATAAGGGGTATTCTTATGTCCCGAATAGTGGCCAAAGGTGCGGCTGAAATAGGGCTCGTAAACCTCGGCAAGTCGCTCTCCGTCGCTCTCGGTCTTGTATGCGCCGGAATAGGCAAGGAACGGTGTGACAAAATCCTCGACCCTGCATTTGATATAGTCCTGATCAAAGGTCGAGGGCTGCAGCTTACGAATACCAAGCTCATCGAAAACACTATCGTAGCTTGCAATGATCTTGCCGCCGCGGTTGACAAATGCCACCAACGCTTTTTTGTCCTCGTCCGTGAGGCGCACGAGATCGGGCAGGATCACGCAGGTATATTTGGAAAGGCTCTCTCCCGATTCGATCACGTCGTATTCCAAATGCATCACCTGAAGCAGCTTCGAGGCACCGATATCGGATTCCTTTCTGTGACTCAGCCATAGGGCAAGGTCGGTGTAGGCCTTGGTGCTGTCGCAATATGGTTCGATCTTCTTCACATAGTCAAAGGCATAGCCGATGACGGCGTAGGTGCTTTCGTCAATGGCGGCAGAGGGGTGCAGATGGTCACCCACGTAGATCGAAGCTCCCACGCTGAGCATATCCGCGCACTCGTATTTCAGTGCCTCCTTATTCTTGAAGCCGCCGAACTCACCCCAGTTGTGATGGAATTTGGCCGTCATGCCAAATACATCTTTTCCGTATTTCTCAAAGAATTTTGCACGGATGGGCATCAGATCGTAGCCGCCCCACGCCGTGGGGAGATCCTCCAGAATGAAATGCCCCTGATAAGGGTGATATTCCGTTCTGTTCATATCCGCACCGCCGTTATAAAATACGGGGGCGTTCGGATAATACTCGTGGATCACGCCCGTCAGCCGTTTCATCGTGGCGATGTGCGCTGCGGAATAGTATTTTTTTGCATCCGCCTCGTTGTCGGGGTCAAGCCCCTTCTCCACCATTCCCGCACGGCAGGAATCGCAACAGCAGGCGTCCTTCATAAAGCAAATATCGTAGAAGATGCCATCCGATACGTCGTAACGCTCACAAACCTCGCGCGTGAGCGCTTCAATATGGTCAAGATAATCGGGATTGGCAGGACAGAGCGTCGTCCACGAGCAATCCTTGATGGGTGCCTCGGGATCATCGTGAGCGGTGGGCACCGAGCCGTAATACAAGGGCGTTTTGGTGTCGAAACGGATCTGCCGCCACTCGGGGTGCGTGTCAGCGTCAAGCTTGCTCCAGCCAACGGTGATATAGACAGGAGCTTTTATGCCTCTGCTACGCAACGCCTTTTGCTGTGCGCCCAGCAGGTCAAAGTCAAGGTGTGGGTGCATCGTACCCACCTTGGTGGGATAATACGTATATCCGTGATGGCATTTTGCAAAAACCAACACACTCTCGATATGGGCAGCCTTGACGGTATCGGCAAACTTGTTTGGGTCAAACAGCTTGCCAATGTCGGGGATCAGCGGGCTTGTGTGAAAATCCATACTCGTGTATCTCATTGGATATACCTCCGTAATACGCTTTACAGCTATGGGTTTATCTCCATTATATTGCAAATGTTGTCTTTTTTCAATACGGTTTTAAAAAATGCGAAATTCTCATGTTCTTATCACAAAGCATGAAAAATGCTGTATCACAAAAAGCCGTTTATATCACCGCCCTGCGCACAAATCAACATTTTTTCACAAACGGGCAAAAAATGGACACACCACAAGGGAAAACCCTTAAAATGATGTGTCCAACTTTTTATTTGATTTTTGGTAGGGGCGATTCACGAATCGCCCGCGGGTCATTCGTGAATGACCCCTACGAAGCCTTGAAAATCAAGGATTACTTGTAGCTCTCCTCGATGGCAACAGCTACTGCCACGGTCATGCCTACCATGGGGTTGTTACCTGTTCTGCCTCACACTCCGTTTCCAATGCCCTCGGATGTGGTTTTGTATTCGTCAGGAATTGACGGTGTTTGAAAAACGGCTCTTGCCGCGGCTTGTCTGAGCACCAACGCGTTTTCCTCGGACAAGCTTCCATTATAGTTAACCTCGATCGGATCCTCATTAAAAATCTCAGCAAAAAGTGTCGCTGCCGCAAGATAACTTCCCGCATAGGTTGGGTGAGATTTATCGGCGT
>JAFVZV010000190.1 GCA_017507985.1 Clostridia bacterium | reverse complement strand
GAGGGCATATATTACGAAGGATATTGTATGTTCAATATTTGTGAAGATTTGTTGTGTGTTATGACACTAAAGAAAAGACGAAAAGGAAATCTCGAACTTTTTTCACCGGTTTTTCACTGTATCCAATTATAAGTAATCCTTTCTTTGTTTTCTGCATATCAAAAGCCACCACGAAAAAACGTGGTGGCTAATTTCATTTTACCGCTAATTTTGCACGCGCTCGAGGGTGTCCTTTTTCTATCTCAAAAACGCTACGTCCTGTGCGTCGTCCATGGAAAAGCTCGTCAGCGCGGCGGCGTCAAGGTCGGCGTCGGTCAGGTGCACCGCGCGGATGCGGCGATTGGCGTAAGTGGTGAAATAATAGATGCTATGCGCGGTGTCGGCACACGAGGTGTAGACGGTATAGATGGGGCGACCGCTGTCAGTCAGGGCAAAGCCGCGCGGACAAGTAACGGTGTCCATGACGTGGAAAAAGCGGTTGACCGCGGAAATTTCATTCGTCTCGGGCAGGGTGTGATGTTGTGCAAACACGGCGCGAACAAAGCGGGAGGCCGAGGACGCGTCGCCGGGCAGACCCATCGCGCCCATGCCGCGCGAATATCGGGACAGAGCGATCTGGGGGCACAAGGTGTTTTGAGGCGGCGTGCTGTCCAACCGCGAAAAATTGCAAAGATGTGTCATGTGATAAGCGAAATCGGGGCTGTTGGTCAGCACGCCGACGCTGTTGTCGTATATTTTCAGTCCATCTCCGACTGACTCGACCGTGATGGCACCGCTCGCGTCGGCAACCATCCAATGAAGCGGTGTGGCAGGGAGGTCGTCCGCCGCCTGATCGGGCGTGATGACGGTATCGCGGAGCAGGCTGCGTGCCTCGTCGAGCGTTTGACATTGACCGAGCAGCCAAGGGACAAACTCAAACGAGGCGACGTTGTGCGCTCCTGTGCGAGGTGGGTGATAGGCAGCGTAGGCAGGGAAGTTGAGGGCGGCGACGCAAAGCCCTGCTTCGTTGACGGCATCGTAGTAGAGCGGTCGGCCATGTGCGAGGTGGGCTGTGCCGATCATGGCAAGGTGACGCTCCGTTGGTGGCTCGTATAAAAAATGAAAGGGAAAGGCGCGTGGGGTGATGACGATCTGCTCGCCGTACGAGCATTCCAGATCGAGCGTGCGCCCGAACAGATGGGAGGGGGAAGTGTGATCACTGATGGCGGTACACATGGCAGTCTCCTTTTTGTTGTTTTAGGATAGTATGGAAAAAAAGGAGCGGCTTATGTATGGCGCGACGCATTTTTGCACAAACTGTTCCTACCAAACAATCAGGAGGTAAGATATGATCGAACAAGATACCATCAAGCTGTTGCGCGAATGTGACGCGGGGGTCAAAATGGGCGTGCAGTCTATCGACGACGTACAGCAGTACGTGCGCTCTGACAAGCTGGACGGCTATTTGCGCGAATGCAAGCGCGAGCACAATGTGCTGGGCTGTGAGATACAGGAGCAATTGGACAAATTCGGTGACGAGGGCAAGGATCCCAACCTCATGGCCAAGGGAATGTCCTGGATGAAGACCAACGTCAAGCTGGGACTGAAGGAATCGGACAAGACCATTGCTGACCTGATCACGGACGGCTGTAATATGGGCGTCAAATCGCTCAACCGCTATCTCAATCAGTACGAAGCGGCGGACGAGCGGAGCAAGGATATTACCAAGCGGCTGATCAATCTTGAGGAACAGCTCGCGGTGGATATTCGGCAGTTTTTATAAGGATAGGGGCGCTTTGTAAAAAAGCGCCCTCGTTTTCTTGACAACAAAATAGCAGCGTGCTATAATAGCGGTAGAAAACAGGAGCAAAGGAGAGCGGGATATGCCGGATATGACGCAGGCGAAAAAGATAGTGAAGCGACGGTACCGTGTCGTCAAGAGGCTCATCGTTTTTGAGTTGGCGTTCTGGGCTATTTGTGTTGCGGCAGTAGCGATTGCTTCTGCGGATGATATTGGATGGGATCTTGGGCTGTTTGCTCTTATCTATCTTGGGGCGCTTGCAATGCCATACGTTTTTATCCTCCGTGATCTCAAAACGTGGCGTGTCGCGCGGTGCGATTTGAAAAATCACCGTTTGATGTCCAAGAAAACCACGCTGACTGTTGCACGGTATCAGCTTGGTTACAGAGGATCGTTTTCAGCGCACCTTGTAGACCGTGATTGTGAGCAGTATCCGCTATTTATACCAACATCAGGGCAGGCATTGTTCTTGTCATCATGGCTGAAGAACGCTCCCACTACGATAGACTACCTGGAGGGATCGCATTTCGCTGTGACGGTATATTTGGACGTTCCGGCTACGCGCATGATCCCTGAAGAATTGGCGTCTTTGTTTGAGGAGAACGAGGGCTACACACGATTTGTCAAAGGAAAGAAAAAAGAACATACATAAAGTGAGGATACACGTATGAGTGAGAGAAAATCCATGAAAAAAGGTTTGAAAATTACCGCGTTGGTGCTGGCTTGCGTGATCGTTGTCTGGGGCGTCATTGCCCTGCTTCCGCGCGGTGACAATTTTAAGCTGGACAATCCCATGCAAAAGGAGGGCGAATTGCCCATTCTGATTGCCCACGGCGGCGGTAACCGCGAGTTTCCCGATAATACGCTTGAGGCGTTTTATAATGCCTACAGCGTAGACGAGCGTGTGATGATGGAAACAGATGTCAGCATCACCAAGGATGGTGTGATCATTCTGTCGCATGACACCACGCTTGATCGCAAAACCAACGTCACGGGTGCGATCATCGACTGGAACTACAGCGATCTGATTGCGCAACAGGTGGATTTTGGTTACACCAATCCCACCGATGACAACGATTGCCTGTCGGGCGAGCGCAAGCATTTCAAGGGACCGGACGGCGAGGAGAAATACCCCACCGACGTTGAATATCCTGAGGGCGTCGAGCCCCGCCACCAAACGGTGTTCCTGCCACAACGCTGGAGGAGCTGATCGTTGCTTTTCCAAACAACCGTATCAACGTGGAGATCAAGCAGTCGGGTGAGATCGGCCTGCGTGCGCTTTCGGCCGTGATCGAGCTCTTGGAGAAGCACGATGCTTTTGACCGTGTAGTCGTGGCTAGCTTCCATGAAGAATTGTACGACGAATTCCAACGACTGCAAAAAGCAGGAGAAGTCCCCGCTGAGTTTATGTACTCGCCCGCTTATGCGGCAAGCATTGAGTTTTTCGCCCTGCAGATGCTGGGGATGGACGTGTTTTTTGGCGATGAGATGTGCGTATTCCAGCTTCCTATGGAGGAGTATGGTATCAAATTGGCAACAAGGGGCTTTGTTAAGGCGGTACATAAGCACAATCTGGCGGTGCATTTCTGGACGATCAACGATGTCGAGGATATGGAATATCTGATCGAGATCGGCGCGGACGGCATCATGACGGATTATCCGCACAGGCTCAAAGAAGTGTATGACAATTACGGCAAATAAACAAAAAAAGGAAAACCCTTGTGGGTTTTCCTTTTTTGTTGTCACATATGATTATTCCTGATTGTCGTCCGATTTTGTTTGCTCTGTCTCGGCATAGTTGAAATCGTCCTGCTCGTCCTCAGCATCTTGCGCCATGGGAGCGACGGGAATAGCCTTGGCTGCTTTGGCGTTTTTGATTTTATTGACCACGTAGCTACCGCCACCGATGATGCAGAACAAAAGTCCAAGTGCCAGATCCTTAAAGTAGGCGGGACCGATCTCGGGGTCAGTCAAAAAGAGGTGTGCGCCGCGGACGGCTTCAAAGAAGGTCACGGTGAAGTCAACCTCGCCCTCTTCAAACCACAGCTTGTAAGCGTCGTATACGTCATAAGCCAGACAGAAGTACCATGCGATGACCATGACGAGCAATGCCATGATGACCGAGATGACGATGCCCTTAACACTTTCCTTTTTAGCAAAAACGGTGTAGCCCTTGATGGCACAGATGGCGCCGACCAGACCGCTGATGGATGCGATAAAGCCGACCATATACAGTCCAAACCAAAGTGCGCCGCCTGCCAAAGCAAACAAAAACGCGCCTACGATACCTGCAAGCACATTTTCCTTGATGTCTGCTTGCGTGTTCAAACCCGGATTTTGATTCATTATGTCCTCCTTACTGTCTTGCCTTTGGCAAGCATATGTTGTTACTATTTATTGTAACAAACTGTCACATATTTATTGTAACATTTTGTTACAATAAAGTCAAGAGGGTTTTGAAAATTCAGATGGAAGGATTTTTCGGGGCATGAAGGGCTTGCGGCAGATACGGAAGAAGAGGGGATACAGCCAGCTGAAGGTGGCGATGGATCTCAATATCAGCAGAGAAGCGCTGTCGTATTATGAAACGGGCAAGCGGAATCCGGATCTGGCGATGCTGATACAAATGTCGGAGTATTTCAATGTTTCGATTCATTATTTAGTGACGGGTGAAAATTTTTCGGAAGAAGAATGATAGATAAAAAGGACGCGTGAGCGTCCTTTATTGTGTGGAGGGGCGAGGGCGTTGTTTTTTACGGTTTCTTCTACGGCCTCACCCTGCGCGGCAAGCCGCGCGCGCTCGGTGTGCGGTCTGTAGCCCATTCTTTGCCTTGTCGCAAAGAATGGGCGAAGAAAAGACACCAAGGCGTTCCCCCTTGGAACCCCCTGCCTCCCGACGGCTTTTTGAGAGCCGTCGGGGCTTTTGCTTCAGCAAAGCTCCTCCCTCTTGGGCGCATGAGCGCACGCCCAAGAGGGATTAGATTGGCAAATCTTTTGGCTTTCCCGTCCTTCTTGAAATTTTATCGATCACAGGGAAGGAGGCAGAAACTGACGCCTTTTGCAAAAGCATAGACCGAGCAACTTCCGTGAGTGCGACTTTCTTTAAGTCGCACTCGCAAATGCTGAAGATGCCTACTCTTGCGCCACAATCAGAAAAATCAGTGATTTTTCGTGGCGCATTGCGGGGTGCCAAGGGGTATTAGACCCCTTGGCGCGTTTTCTTGGTTCGTTCTTTGCCGCGTGGCAAAGAATGAACATCAATGCTTGTACAGCGAACGCGTGCGAAGCACAGTGTGAGCGTCAATATAAGAAGTTGTTTGAAATTTCGACCAATCCCTGACGTTCCCCTTTACAAACCCCTTCCCATGCGCTATAATAAAAGCAGAAAAACAACCAGAGGAGACCACTATGAAACCAAAAACCAAGCTCTCCCCCCGCTTTCTCGTAGCACTCACGATCTTTAGCCTCATGGGCCAGATCGCCTGGGTCGTCGAGAATATGTATTTTAACGTCTTTATCTATAAAATGTTCAACGCCACACCAAGCGACATCTCTGCTATGGTCATGGCCAGCGCCGTCGCGGCGACGCTGACGACCGTCTTTATGGGCGCGCTCTCTGACCGCGTGGGCAAGCGCAAGCTGTTTATGTGCGGTGGCTACATATTGTGGGGCATTTCTATTTTTAGCTTTGTTTTCATCCGCTTGGATGTGATCGAGGCTATCGTTCCCATGACAGTCAGCGCCGCGACGGTGGGCGTGTCGTTGGTCATTGTCATGGACTGTGTCATGACCTTTTTTGGTTCAACTGCCAATGATGCCGCCTTCAACGCTTGGTTGACCGACTCGACGGATGAGTCCTGCCGTGGTGCAGCCGAGGGTATTAATGCGATGATGCCGCTGGTTGCGATTCTTGTGGTATTTGGCGGCTTTATGGCCTTTGATCTGAATGAATCGAGCAGTTGGACGTACATTTTTGCCATCATCGGTGCACTGACGATGACCGTAGGCGTGTTGGGTTGCTTCATCATCAAGGACGCGCCCATTACTCCAAGTGAAACGGGTTACCTTTACAACATTTTTTACGGTTTCCGTCCTTCAACGGTCAAGAAAAACGCTCCGCTGTACCGTGCGCTGCTGATTTTTATCGTCTTTAACATTTCCATTCAGATTTTCATGCCGTATTTGATCCTCTATTACGAGGTGTCGCTGGGCATGACCAATTACGTCTTTATCATGGCACCTGCCATTGTGTTGGCGGCGGTTGTGACCTTCTTCTGGGGCAAGGTTTACGACAAAAAAGGCTTTATGAAGTCGGCTGTTCCCGCACTGATCTGGCTGTGCGTGGGCTACGTGTTGCTCCTGCTGTTTAAAAACACGGTTATGGTGTTTGTCGGCTCGCTGCTTATGATGTGTGGATATCTTTCGGGTATGGCCGTGTTTGGCGCGTTGACCCGAGACTACACGCCCGTGGGCAAGGCGGGCATGCTGCAGGGCGTTCGCATTTTTTCGCAGGTGCTCATTCCGGGACTGATTGGCCCGTGGATTGGAAAAACGGTATTGGCAGATGCCGAGCTTATTACCAACAATGATGGTACTACTTCTTTTGTTCCAAATGCGTCCATTTTTGTCGCGGCACTGTGCGCGGCGCTTCCCATTTTCCTGCTTCTTTTGTGGGTGAAGGGAAAAAAAACACCCGATTTTCGATGTCTGACCACGCCCTTTGAAGAAAACATGGGCGGTACCCCGTGGGATGAGTATCCTCGCCCACAGCTAAAGCGCGACTCGTATCTGTGCCTCAACGGCGACTGGTCGCTGTCTGCTTTGCGCAACGGGCAGGAGAGCGAGATCGGTACCATCCGTGTGCCGTTCCCACCCGAATCAAGACTGTCTGGCATTGACAGACGCTTTGATAAAAACGATACTCTCATCTATCGCCGCACGGTCACGCTGCCTCAAGGATTTGGTGGTGAGCGGTTGATCTTGCACTTCGGCGCGGTCGATCAGAGTTGTTCCGTATCTATCAACGGCCATCAGGCAGGCGAGCATGAGGGTGGCTATCATCCCTTCTCGTTTGACGTCACTGATCTGTGGCATGAGGGGGAGAATGAAATCACCGTCCTTGTGCGCGACCCTCTGGACGAGGAATTGCCCTACGGCAAGCAGAGGGAGAAGCGGGGCGGTATGTGGTACACCCCGATAAGTGGCATCTGGCAGACGGTGTGGATAGAGGCTGTCCCTGCGACACACATCGAGCGCATCCGCATCGACACGACGCTGACGTCGGCAACGTTGAGAGTCACAGGCGGTGATACGCAAAAGACGCTGATTTTGCACACCGAGAATGGTGACAAGCAATACGAGTTTGAGGGAGACACCTTCACCCTCACGCCCGATAATATTCACCTCTGGAAACCCGATGATCCCTATCTGTATCGCTTTACGCTTCGTAGCGGCGAGGACGAGGTGCAGTCTTATTTCGCGCTGCGCACCGTCGATATCGGTGAGGGCAAAAACGGCCCCGTTATCCGTCTCAACGGCAAGCCCACGCTGTTCCACGGTCTTCTCGATCAGGGCTATTTTGCCGACGGCATCTATCTGCCCGCCTCGCCCGAGGGCTATCGCTTTGACATTCAGCGCATGAAATCGCTGGGCTTTAACATGCTGCGCAAACACATCAAGATTGAGCCCGAACTGTTCTATTACGAGTGTGACCGACTTGGCATGATCGTCTTTCAAGACATGGTCAACAGCGGCAAATACAGCTTTATGATCGATACAGCTCTACCCACGATCGGCTTGAAAAAGGGAATCACCCATAAGGCGAGCCCCCGTCGTCGTGCCGCCTTTGAGGGCGCGGCGCGTGAAACGGTCGAGCTGCTGTACAATCACCCTTGCGTGTGCTACTACACCATCTTCAACGAGGGCTGGGGACAGTATGATGCAGACCGTGTTTATAGCGAGCTGAAGGCGCTGGATCCTTCCCGCATCTGGGATGCGACCTCGGGCTGGTTTGCCGAGCGGCAGAGCGACGTGGCAAGCGAGCATATCTATTTCCGCCCTGTCAAGCTAAAAACCGATTCGGATAAGCCGTTGGTGCTGTCTGAATTCGGCGGCTACTGCTATGCGGAAAAGGATCATCTGTTCAATCCCGACCAAAGCTTTGGTTATCGTAATTTTGACACTGCCGAGGCGCTGACGGCAGGGCTTGAGGCCTTGTACCGTGAGCAGATCATTCCCGCGCTTCGCACGACCAATCTGTGTGCGCTGGTTCTCACTCAGGTCAGCGACGTCGAGGACGAGGTCAACGGCATGGTCACCTACGACCGCCGCGTTGTCAAGGTGGACGGCGAACGCATGCGGGCGGTGGCAAAGGACTTAATGACAGCATATGAAGAATAAAAAATACGCATACGCGATGGAGGCTTACCTCATTGCGTATGCGTATTTTCTCCTGAAGGTTAATGAATTTTCAAAAAAATAGATTTTTTTTGCAATAGCTATTGAAATTTGCAAACAAATCGTGTATACTAATACTATCTTGGGAGAAAGATATGAATATTCTTCCAAAGTAAGGAGAGGTCATGATGCAGCGCCTAACCGAGCGAAACAACGCACAGCAGGGCACCGTCGCTACGCAAGCGTCGGTTTTGTCTGTATGCGCGCACAAGAACTCGGATTGCGCCAATACCGCTGCCTATTCGGATACTGCGTATGCGGTATCCTTTTTTGCATTTTATTTTTATAGCTTTTACTTTTATTATCTGAGAAGACAACGAAAACAAGCAATTGCAGCATAAGGATGGATCGGTGCAGATATTGGCATCGGAAATCAAACGCTTATCAAGGCGGTTTTGCAATTGCAAGACCGCCTTTTTTACGAAATCAAAAGGAGAGGGTCAAATGAAACAATTTCCGTATTTAATTCCCGATCGGACCGTGCTGATCGTGGGCATGGGCTTGATCGGTGCCGCATACGCCCGCGCGCTGTCCGAAACGGGCTATCGCGTGCTGGGTATCACTCGCTCGCAAGAGGTCATCGACGCCGCGCTTGCGGACGGTGTGATCGCCGCAGGAAGCTCGCAGGTCGATGCTGAGCTGATTGCCCAGGCGGACATCATCGTGTTCGGTCTATATCCTGCCGTTTTGATCGAATGGCTACAGCAAAACGCGCACCTTATCGCCCCGGGCACGGTGCTGACCGACGTCACGGGTGTCAAGGGCTGTGTGGTCGAGCAGGTGCAGGCCATGCTGCCAAAAGGCGTTGAGTATATTTCGGCGCACCCCATGGCTGGCCGCGAGCTGGTCGGCAACAGCAAGTTGGACGTTTACCGCGCCGCTACGCCCGATATGTTCCGCGGTGCCAACTATCTGGTCGTTCCCACCGACAAAAACACGCCCGAGGCGATCTGCCTTTGCGAGCAGCTCGGCCGTATCCTTGGCTTTGCTCGCGTGACGAGATTGTCGGTTGAGGAGCATGATCGCATGATCGCCTATCTGTCCCAGCTGACCCACGCCATTGCCGTTTCGCTGATGTGCTGTGCGGACGGCGGCGCGGACGAGGCGGACGGTCTTGCCCGACTGGCAAGACTGACGGGCGACTCCTTCCGTGATCTGACCCGCATTGCCAAGATCAACGACGCAATGTGGAGCGAGCTGTTTTTGTCCAACCGTGACACATTGCTTGAGCAAATGGATATCTTTATTGATCGATTTACCACCATGCGCGACGCACTGGCTGAAGGCGACAGTGAGACTATGCGAGAGATGATGCGAAGCTCGACTGCCCGCCGCCGTGCCTTTGACAAGAACAGCTGATCCAACAATCAAAAATGAAATACTGACGGTTACCCGCCCCAAATAAAGGAGAACTCAACCATGAATATGAATTTTTTACGTAAACTGCCCATTCCTCAAGAGGTCAAAAAGGAATACCCTGTCAGCGATGCCATGGCCAAGACCAAGGCAGCGCGCGATGAGGAGATCTGCCGCATTTTCCGCGGTGAATCGGACAAGCTCATTCTTGTCATCGGCCCTTGCTCGGCGGATGCTCGCGAGCCGGTGCTGGAGTATATCTCCCGATTGGCACGTGTACAGGAGCAGGTGAAAGATAAAATTTTGATCATCCCCCGCATTTACACCAACAAGCCTCGTACGACGGGCGAAGGGTATAAGGGTATGCTGCATCAGCCCGACCCTGCTGCACACGAGGATATGCTCAAGGGCATTGTTTCTATTCGCGAGCTGCATCGCACCGCACTTGCCGACTACGGTTTTTCCTGTGCGGATGAGATGCTGTATCCCGAAAATCACCGCTATTTGTCCGACCTTCTTTCCTACGTTGCCGTTGGTGCACGCTCGGTCGAGGATCAGCAGCATCGTCTGACTGCCAGTGGCCTGGACATTCCTGCCGGCATGAAAAACCCGACGGGCGGAGATCTGATGGTCATGATGAATTCCATCCGCGCGGCCCAAACCTCGCACACCTTCCTGTACCGTGGTTGGGAGGTTGTCAGCAACGGTAACCCCTACGCGCATGCGATTTTGCGCGGCTACACCAAGTTTGATGGTTCTAACTGCTCTAACTACCACTACGAGGACCTGTGCCAGCTTTCCGAGCTGTACGCCAAGACGGGACTAAAAAATCCTGCTGTCATCGTGGATACCAACCACGCCAACTCAGCCAAGAAGTATCTGGAGCAGCCTCGTATTGCCAAGGACATTCTTCACTCACGCCGACAGAGCGACGAGTTGAGATGCTTGGTTAAGGGCTTGATGATCGAGAGCTATCTGATCGATGGCACGCAAAAGATTGCGGCCGACGGCTCGTACTGCCACGGTCAGTCCATTACCGATCCCTGCCTCGGTTGGGAAAAGACCGAACGCCTTATCCTTGACATGGCCGACGTGCTGTAAGAGGACGAGGACACGGAGGGTGCGCGCAGGGAAACTTTTTGAAAAAAGTTTCCCTGCGACCCTTCAAAAACTTTCAAAGAAAAGGAAAGGGTAGCCGGGGAGAATTCTCCTATCTTCGTATAGGGAAGGGAGTTCGCTATTCCTTAGGTACTGCCGCAAGAAGTGGGGCCCCTCCCCCTTCTTCTCCACCATCGTTCTTTGTCGTCCGACAAAGAATGAACATCAAAAACCGAACCGCGAGCGCGCACGAAGTGAAGTGTGAGCGTATGTAGAAGTAAGCACTCAAAAATCCAGCCAAAATCCACCCTCGGAGGAGGTCAAAATGAAAATCACCATAGCAAAAAAATCACAATCGGCATGGATCCAGTATATGTTCGTTACCGTCTTAGGCCTTGCCAACTTGATTATTGCACTTGTCATTGGGATTGAGGATGGTGTTCCCATCTTTCTTATCGCCGCACTTCTTTGTATTGTAGGAGGGATCCTGTTCGTCCGTTACCTTTTACTCCCCTCTGAAATCATCGCCCTTACCGAGGACAATCAACTCATCCTCCCCAAAGGCGTTACCATTCCTTTGGAGGCAGTGACCGACGTGTCCTATAAGCGAGCACAAGCAAAAGGCATTCAATATCGCTGGGGAAAAATTACCTTGGAAACTCGCATGGGCACCTATAAATATGACTTCGTGGCCGATTGCGAGGAGGTAGCCAAGCACCTGACCCGACAGATGTATGCCGCAAAATATGATCATACATAACATGCAAAAACCTGTATTAAGTGGGCACATATAGAATGCGCCCCTACGGCAAAGCCAAAAATTTTGCCAAATGCTAACCCATCTGCGGGTGGGATATATGCCCCGCAGATGGAGGACTCTTGCCAAAACAAACAGCCCCGCCGTTCATTGTTAGAACGGCGGGAGGAGCGGTTTCCAAAGGCGGCAGCCTTTGGTCCGTTTTCTTGGTTCGTTCTTTGTCGGACGACAAAGAATGAACATCAAAAACCGATCCGCTCAGCGCGCGACGTGTCGCGCAGTATGAGCGTCCGTAGGAGAAGTAGTAAAAAATCCAACCAAATCCCAAATTAAGGAGATCACTATGTCAACCCCCACCACCGACCAAACCCTCATCTCCGCCCGCGAGGAAATCAACCGCATCGACCGCGAAATGGCAGAATTGTTTTGCCAACGCCTGCGCGCCGTCCAGGACGTTGCCGCTTATAAGCGCAGCCGCGGTCTGCCTGTCCTTGACCCCGTGCGCGAGCGCGAGGTGATTGCCCGCAATGCCGCCTTGATCGAGGACGATGTCATGCGCGAATATTATATTTGTCAGCTGAGAGCTACCATGGCACTTTCCCGCCGCTACCAGCACCGCCTGTTGCTGGGTGAGAACGTCGCCTACAGCGGCGTGCCGGGGGCGTTTGCTGCACAGGCGGCAGGCACGATTTTTCCCGATGCAAATCTCGTCCCTTGCAAGGATTTTGTTGCGGCGTATGAGGCGGTAGAGAAGGGAGAGTGTGAATGTGCGGTTCTTCCCATCGAAAACAGCATTGGCGGTGACGTCGCGCAGGTGCTGGATCTGGCTTATGCGGGCTCGCTGTCCGTGACAGGCATTTATGAGCTTGAAATTGAACAAAATTTGCTGGGAGTTCCGGGCGCTACGACGGCAGGACTACGCGAGGTCGTCAGCCATCCGCAGGCGCTGTCTCAATGCGCGCCCTATTTGCAACGCGGTGGCTGGATCACGCGTGAAGCGGTCAACACCGCCGCGGCGGCCAAGGCGGTTGCCGAAGCGGGCGACAAAACGGTTGCCGCCATCGGAACGCGCGAGGCGGCACAGCAGTACGGTCTTGAGGTGATTGCCGCTAACATTGGTGCGGACAACACCAATACGACCCGATTTGCCGTGTTTTCCCGTGTGCCTCGTCAGCCACAGACAGGGGATGGACGTTTTTTGCTGTTCTTTACCGTGCGCAATCAGGCGGGGGCGCTGAGCCGTGCCATTGATGCCATTGGTCAAACGGGCTTCAATTTGCGCGCGCTCAAGAGCCGTCCCACCAAACGGAGCAACTGGTCGTATTATTTCTTTGCCGAGGGTGAGGGCAATCTGTCGGACGACAACGGACGCAAAATGCTGTCCGAGCTTCAAGGCGTGTGCGAGAGTGTGCGCGTGCTTGGTAGCTACGAGACCGAGGTCAAGCTCAAATGTGACCTGTCCGACGACAGCCGCGAGGCCGCGCTGGCCATCGAGCATCTTGCCAAGGATGTAACGCAGCATGCTAAACATTAAGATTACGATACGAAAGAGGAGTTTGATATGACGCTGCAGGTCAATACCCATTTGGGCAGCTACCCCATCACCATCGAGCGTGGGGCGATCCGTCGTGCAGGCGAACTGTTGAATCTGACGGGACGCCGTGTGTGCATTGTTACCGACACGGGGGTACCCGAGCCGTACGTGCAGGCGATTGCGGCAGGCTGCGAGAACCCGTTAATCTTTTGCTTTGCCCAAGGGGAGCAGAATAAATCGTTCGATACGCTGAGAAGCTTGCTTGCCCAACTGCTCCATCACGGCTTTGACCGAACGGATGCCATTGTGGCCGTTGGCGGCGGTGTGGTTACCGATCTTGCCGGCTTTGCGGCGGCAACGTATATGCGCGGCATTGACTTTTACAATGTGCCGACGACGCTGCTTTGTGCGGTGGATGCCTCGGTTGGCGGCAAAACGGCGATCGATTTCGATGGCTATAAAAATATGATCGGTGCATTTTGGCAGCCGAGGGCAGTGCTTATCGATCCCGAAACACTGGACACCTTGCCGCGCCGCCGCATTGCCGACGGTCTTGCCGAGGTCGTGAAAATGGCGCTGACAAATGATGCGGCGTTGTTTGAAACGATTGAACAAACGGTGTTGTTACCCGGCGAGGGCGAGCCGTTGCCCGAGGCGATTGACGACATCATCGCCCGTGCGTTGGCTATCAAGATTTTTGTTGTCGAAAATGACGTGCGCGAAAAAGGACTGCGTCGCGTGCTGAATTTTGGTCATACGCTGGGGCATGCGATTGAAAGCTGTGTTGGTCTTGGAGAGCTGTATCACGGCGAATGTGTGGCGCTGGGTATGGTGCCTATGTGCTCGGACGCGGTCCGCGCAAGGCTGTTGCCTGTGCTTGTCCGCTGTGGCTTGCCGACGGCGACAAAGCATTTACCGTCCAAACACGAACTACTGCGTGCTCTCAAGCATGATAAAAAGGCGGCAGGAGCACACATTCACGCAGTGATCGTTGATTCTGTGGGCAGCTTCCGTATGGAGAATATCACAGCCGAGGCTTTGGCGGATGCGCTTTATGCTTGTCCGTTCGGAAAGGAATGAACATGAAAAACACATTTGGAAACGCGGTAAGCGTTACAATATTTGGTGAGAGCCACGGGGCAGCCATCGGTGCTGTTATCGACGGACTTGCGCCCGGACTGCCTGTGGACGAGGATGTTATTCGCCATCAGCTTACGTTGCGCCGCCCTGCGGGACGCATCTCAACGGCACGCCGCGAGGCTGATGAATTTCAGATTCTCAGCGGCGTATATAACGGACGCACGACGGGCACGCCCGTGTGCATCCTCATCCCCAATGCCGACACAAAAAGCGGCGATTATCAGACAAACATTGCCCGTCCCGGGCACGCTGATTACACCGCAGAGTGCAAATATCACGGTTATCAGGATGCCCGTGGCGGCGGTCATTTCAGTGGTCGCGTGACGGCGGCATTGGTGGCGGCAGGAGCGATTCTGTTGCCTGCGCTCAAGCAGAAGGGCATTATGATCGGTACGCACGTGTCACGCTGTGCCGGTGTTAAGGATGTGGATTTCGCCGCAGATGAAGCCACACTGGCTTTGCAGCTTGCCGCTTTGAATGATACGGCTTTTGCGGTGCTTGATGCTTCTGCAGGTGAGGGTATGCAGTCTGCCATCGAGGCGGCGCGCGCCGAAGGCGACAGCGTTGGCGGTGTGCTGGAAACGGCGATTGTTGGCTTGCCCGCCGGACTTGGCGAGCCCTGGTTTGACAGCTTTGAGAGTATGCTATCGCACGCGCTGTTTTCCATTCCCGCCATCAAGGGAGTAGAATTTGGGGACGGCTTTGCTCTGACTGACCGAAAGGGAAGTGAGGCCAACGACGGCTTTTTCATGCAGGGTGATCGTGTCTTTACCCAAACCAATCACAACGGCGGTATTAACGGCGGTATTACCAACGGTATGCCCGTTGTATTCCGTTGCGCCGTCAAGCCTACCCCGACCATTGCCAAGGTGCAGCAGACGGTAGATATGAAGGCCAATACCAATGTGGAGTACGGCGGCCGCGGCCGTCATGATCCCTGCATCGTCCATCGGGCGCGTGTCGTTGTCGACAGCATCGCCGCTCTTGTCGTGGCCGATCTGTTGACGCAACGCTACGGGGCAGAAGGCTGGAAATAGAAGTACGATGTGGGGGACTTCTTGAAAGAAGCTCTCCCACACCCACTCCGCTCCACAAATATGTAGGGGCGAACTGTGTTCGCCCACGGGCGTTCGAAGAACGCCCCTCTACGGATTGCAGATCCCTTTGCTTTCCCCACCTGCCGCGCGTGGTGGCTATGTGGCGAGAGATAGATAAAAAGCTCTTATGTCTTTTTCCTCTGTCCTCTATGTAGAGCGGCACAGAAGCAGTTTCCAAAGGCGCGGCCTTTGGCTGACTTTCTTTCGCCATTTCTTTGTTCAGCGACAAAGAAATGGCACAAATGCGATCCGCGAACGCGCGCAGCAGTGTGAGCGCCCGTAGGAGAAGTTGTTTATACTTTAGAAATCCCTCCAATAAAGGAGATACTTATGCACCACCTTGCCCCCATCACTACCTATGGCTGTATCGCCGAGCACCTCGGCCACAGCTTCTCGGGCGAGATCCATCGGCTGCTCAGCCAAGCGCTCGCGGCAAAAGACGATCGCCTTGCCTATCAATATCATCTGCAGGAGCTGCGCCCTGACGAGGTGGAGGACTTTTTCTGCCGCCGCGCGTTTTGCGGCATCAACGTGACCATTCCGTACAAGCAGACTATCATTCCTATGCTGGACGAGCTGACAGATACGGCTCGTGAGATCGGTGCAGTGAATACCGTTGTCAACCGCAATGGCCGTCTGATCGGTGATAATACCGATTTTTACGGTATGCAATATCTGCTCCGTGGGGTAGGTATCGACCTGAGTGACAAAAAGGTGCTGATCTTCGGCACGGGCGGCACGTCCAACACGGCTTTTGCTGTGGCAAAGCATGGCGATGCCCGACAAATTTTGAAATTTTCCCGCACGGCGAGGGAGGGGGCGCTCTCTTACGACGAGTTGCCGCTTCACACCGATGCGAATGTGATCATAAATACTACCCCTGTGGGCATGTACCCGAACGATGAGGGCTGTCCGTTGCCCAAAGAGCTGACGCTAGCTGAGTTTCCTGATCTTTGCGGCGTGGTGGATGCCATTTACCATCCATTGCGCACAGAGCTTGTGATGGCGGCACGTACGCTCGGTATTCCTGCAACAGGAGGATTGCCCATGCTGGTCGCTCAGGCGGCGGCTGCGACCGAGCGGTTTTTGAATTGTACCGTTGATCCTTCCATCATTACCGACGTGGTGAGAACATTGCAACGGCAAAAAGAGAATATTGTGCTCATTGGTATGCCGGGGTGTGGCAAAACGACGGTTGGAAAGCTGCTGTCCGACCGACTCGGCCGCCGGCTGCTTGATACCGATGAGGCGATCGCCCGCCGTGTAGGAAGCGTCCCCGATTATCTGCGAGAGCAGGGCGAGGCAACCTTCCGCGACACCGAGGCGGCTGTCATTTGTGAGGATATCGCACCCGAAAGCGGCGTCATCATTGCCACGGGTGGCGGTGCCATCTTGCGCGACGAGAACGTTCGTCGCTTGAAGCGCAACGGCACGTTGGTCTTTCTTGATCGCCCATTGTCTTGCCTCATGGCCACCTCCGATCGTCCGCTTTCGTCTGATCCCGATGCGTTGCGTCGCCGCTTTGAGGAGCGCTACGACCGCTACTGCGCCGTCGCGGACGTGCATTTGGCAGTGCCTGATGGCGAGAGCGCGGAGGAGACGATGAGAAGGATCGTGGAGGAGATTTGTAAGGGAACTTTTTGAAAAAAGTTCCCCTACGCCCCCTCAAAAACTTTAAAAAAAGAAACAGGAACGTAGCCGGGACAACTTCTCCTAACTCTGTCGGGTGAGGAGTACATTGTTCCAAACCATAGCTGCCGCAAGCTCGTGGGTCCTCTCCTCACTTACTGCGAACCCCCAAAACTCGCTTTGCTCGTTTTCGAGAACCCCAGTCGCTCGGCATAAATCTGCTTTGCAGATTTACTCCGTCCCCCTACCCACTTGCTCCACTATATTAGAATTGCTTAACACGCTTTGCCTTTTTCGCCTGCCGCTCGTGGTGGCTATGTGGCGAGAGATGAAGAATAAGCGTAGATGTCTTTCTCCTCTATGCGCATTGAAGAGCGGCAATGCCAAGGGAGATCCAAGAGGGAACGTCTTGGCGTCTTTCTTGGTCACTTCTTGGGACGCGCCAAGAAGTGACATAAAAATGCGATCCGCGAACGCGCGTAGCTGTGTGAGCGTCCGTAGAAGAGGTCGTAAAATATCTATTTTCTCTGACCCCTTTTCCCATATTACCTCCAAATCAACAGCCAAAAATCACAAGGAGAACCATATGAAATTTCTCATTCTCAACGGCCCAAACCTCAACCTTCTCGGCATCCGTGAGCCTTCTATTTACGGAAAAGAAACCTTTGCCGATCTGTGCGAGCGCATCCAAGCCTACGCTGTAGGAAAGGGCATCGAGGTGCGCTTCGTCCAATCCAATCACGAGGGCGATCTGGTCGATGCTATCCAAAAAGCTTATTTCGACGGCTTTGACGGCATCGTCATGAACCCCGGTGCCTATACCCATACCAGCATTGCGCTGCTCGATGCTCTCAAGGGCGTTGGACTTCCCGCCGTTGAGGTGCATATTTCCGATCCCGACACGCGCGAAGACTTCCGCAAGATCAGTTATGTCCGCGCCGCCTGCGTGGCGACCGTTAAAGGACACGGTACGCAAGGATATTTTGAGGCGATCGATCTTTTGATCGCGCGTTCGAACGAGGCATGAGCATGAACGTAAATGATATTGTAACCATCACGCCCGGCATCGCACGCGGTCGAGTGGTCATTCCACCCTCCAAAAGCGTGGCACATCGTGCGTTGATCTGTGCTGCACTTGCTGCCGAAGGGAGCATTAGCCGCCTTGACGGCATGCCTTATAACGAGGACATCGATGCCACGATGGATTGTCTGCGCGCGCTGGGTGTTCGCATGACAGACGAGCGTGAAGCGAGCGGCGACACCCGACGGGTGATTGTGCACGGCTGTGGTGGCAAGTGGGCGAAAGCGAATGAGCCATTGCGCTGTCGCGAGAGCGGAAGCACACTGCGCTTTATGCTACCGCTGTGCCTGTTGTCCGATACGCCTCGTACACTGATGGGAAGTGAGCGCTTACTTGCTCGTCCTCTTGATGATTACCGTTCTTTATTTGTGGGTCGAGAGTGGACAGACGTTGAGGGCGGTCTGCGCATTGCCCAAGGCCCGATTTTGCAGGGACAGACGTTCGTACTGTCGGGTAAATCGAGCAGTCAGTTTATCACGGGGCTACTCTTCGTCCTGCCGCTATTGGACGAGGACAGCGTGATCGAGTTGCCCTGCGCGCCCGAAAGCAAATCGTATATTGACATGACGCTTGCCGTTCAGGCAAGATTTGGCATCCGTGCCGCTTGGCAGGACGACACGCATTTACATGTGGTCGGCAGACAAGTCTACCATGCCGCCGATATGACAATTGACGGTGATGCCTCGGGGGCGGCGTTCTTCCACGCCTTGGACGTGCTCGACCGAGGCGGTGAGCCGTTGGAGATCGTGTGTGCCGAAAGTTGCGATGTGCATCAAGGTGACGCAGTCTGTCCTACGCTCTTGGCACAGATCGCCTTGGCAACGCCCGACCGATTGCCCGTTATTTCGCTTGCTGATTGTCCCGATCTTGGCCCAATTCTGTTTACAGCCGCTGCCGCCTTGCACGGTGCGGTATTTACTCATACTGACCGTCTGCGTCTGAAAGAAAGCGACCGCGTGACTGCGATGGTGCAGGAGCTTGCAAAGTTTGGCGCACGATTTGATATTTGCGACGGCGAAAATGGCGGCACGGTAGTGGTTTTGCCTTCCGAAGGTGGCTTGCACACACCCACCGAGCTGTTACATGGTCATAACGACCACCGCATTGTCATGAGTTTAGCGGTATTAGCCGCCTGTATGAATGAGTCCAAGCCAATTTGCATTGACGATGCTCACGCTGTCGCCAAGAGCTTTCCCGATTTCTTTGATCGATTGCGGACGCTGGGCATTGATTGCCATCTGACATGACCGCAAAAAAAGGAGAAACGTATGCCAACTGTATATCCCCCCATCGGCTGGGAAGCGCTGTTCCGCGCCCATTTTTGGGACGATAGATCCCACTGTGCGCCGTGCCGGTCAGCAAACGCACTGATCGATTTTGTAAAAGCCGAATATCAAACGCACCAGTGTTATCCGGCTCCCGAAAACGTCTTTCGCGCCTTTGACACTCTTCCTATGTGCGAGGTGCGTGTAGTTATCCTCGGGCAGGACCCCTATCACGAGCCGGGACAGGCACACGGACTGAGCTTTTCCGTTCCCACGGGAACCAAGCTCCCTCCCTCGCTTCGCAACATATATAAGGAGATGTACGCCGATCTCGGCGTCGCGCCCGATACGCCGCTGCCGACCACGGGAGACCTTTCCCATTTGGCAGAGCAGGGCGTGTTGCTGCTCAACAGCGTGCTGACCGTCCGCCGCGGTGAAGCGGCAAGCCACCG
>JAFVZV010000189.1 GCA_017507985.1 Clostridia bacterium | reverse complement strand
GGCTTTTGGGCTGTTGCCCAAGATGGGTTTGTCATAGCAAAACCCCTTGCTTTCCCCGCCTGCCGCTCGTGCTGGCTAAAGTCGAGGCAGGGCACTAAATACTTTTATGTAATCTCTCGTCTTTCTCTTTGTAGAGCGGCAAAGCAAGGGAGGCCCCGGAGGGAACGTCCGGGCTGATTTTCTTTCGTCCTTTCTTTGTTCAGCGACAAAGAAAGGACATCAAAACCGGCACAGCGAACGCGTGCGAAGCACAGTGTGAGCGTAAAAAGGAGAAGATTTTTTCGATTTATCCTCTCCTCTTTTTCACACCCAAAATCTTCCGTAACAGCGGTGCCAAAAACGCAGGGGAACGAACAACAACAATTTTCATGAACAACGACCACCTTTCCGACAAATTTTCTCATTAAGAGTGTATGCCCCGCCCTCTTGATTGGTTCCCAATGCTAAAAAACACATAAAAACTATAAAAAAGAAAGAAAAAATCGCAAAAAGCCCTTGCAATACGGGAAAAAGTGTGGTATACTACGTAACGTAAGATAGTATAGTGCATGTTGGAGAGTGGGTTCGCAAGAATCCACTCTCCATTGCATGAGATCAAATATTAAAATTACCAAAGGAGTTTGCAGCTATGGCAAACAAGAAAAACGGCTCCGTTGCCGACATTGTTACCTCTCTCGCAGTCCCCTTGGCCGAAGAACTCGGCTATTCACTTTGGGACGTCGAATATGTTCGTGAGGGCGCGGAGTATTATTTGCGTATTACCATCGACAGCGAAGAGGGGATTACCATCAATGATTGCGAGACCTTCAGCCGCGCGATCGATCCCATTCTGGACGAGGCTGATCCCATCACCGATTCGTATCACCTGGAAGTTTCTTCCCCCGGGGTTGAGCGTGACATCAAAACACCCGAGCATATTGCGTATTGCCTTGGTGAGACGGTCGAAGCCAGACTGTTTGCTCCTCTGGAAGGCAGCCGGGTCCACCGCGGAACGCTGCAGGGACTGGATGAGGAGGGCAATGTTCTGCTCGCAATCGGCGAAAATACACTTGCGATCCCTCGCTCGGCTATCAGCCGCATGACAACCGTATTTGAATTTTAAGAGATATAACGATAAACAAGGAAAGGATATTCAATTATGAACACCGAGTTCTTCACCGCGCTGGATATGCTCCAGAAGGAAAAAGGCATCCCCCCCGAATATATGTATGAAAAGATCGAGGCCGCACTGACCGCTGCCTACAAAAAGGAATACGGTAACAACACCAATGTGCGAGTTGTCATCGACCCTGCCAAAAAGGACGTTCGTTTGTATCAGCAGAAGGAGGTCGTTGAGGAGGTTACCGATCCCGAAACGCAGATCTCGCTGGCCGATGCAAAGGCTATCAGCAAGAGATATACCGTTGGTAAGGTGGTAGAAACCGAGGTAAAGACCAAGAACTTCCGCAGACTGTCCGCCGGTGCTGCTAAATCGGTCATCATCCAGGGCATTCGCGAGGGCGAGCGCCGCGTGATGCAGGAGGCCTATGAAAACAAGCGCGAGGAGATCATCACCGCGACGGTCTCCAAGATTGATCCCGAATCAGGTAACGTCGTGCTGGAAACGGGTACGAGCTACGCAACGTTGCTCAAGTCCGAGCAGATTCCCGGCGAGACCTTCCACGTCGGTGACCGTATTCGCGTGTTCGTTATTGAGGTCAACAGAGAGGCTCGCGGCCCGTTGGTTACCCTTTCTCGTGTGCATCCCGGTCTGGTTCGCCGTATGTTCGAGCTCGAGATCCCCGAGATCGCAGACGGCGTCGTGATGGTCAAGGGCGTTGCCCGTGAAGCAGGCTCGCGCACCAAGATTGCCGTTATGTCGCGTGATGCAGATGTCGATCCCGTCGGCGCTTGTATCGGTAATCACGGCATGCGTATTTCGGCCATTCTCGACGAGTTGCGTGGCGAAAAGATCGATATTGTGAAGTATAGTGAAGACCCTGCCGAGTATGTTGCCGCCGCACTGGCTCCCGCAACCGTGCTTGACGTGGAAATGACGGGTGAGCGCGCTTGCCGCGTTCTCGTTGATGCCGATCAGCTGTCGCTTGCCATTGGTAAGGAAGGCCAGAACGCACGTCTGGCGGCTCGCTTGACCGGAAACAAGGTCGATATTAAGGCCGAATAACAAGGAGGCAGCCAAATGCCACCCAAGGTACGTAAAATTCCTATGCGTCAGTGCATGGGGTGCAACGAGCATAAGCCAAAGGCTGAGCTGCTTCGTGTGGTTCGTTCGCCCGAGGGCGATATTTCGCTTGATACGACGGGACGCAAATCTGGTCGCGGTGCTTACATTTGCCGCGACGTCAAGTGTCTGCGCCGTGCGCGCAAGAGCCGCCGGTTGGATCACAACCTCGAATGCACCATCCCCGAGGAGGTCTACGACCGCATGGAGGAGGAGCTGGAAAGCTATGCCGATGAACCAAACTGACGCCGCGCGCCAAAAGCTGCTTTCAGGGCTTGGCCTTTGCGCCAAGGCGGGAGCGCTGATCTACGGCACCCCCATGGTGTGCGAGGCGCTGCGCGACAAGCGTAAGCCTTGTCTTGTGTTGGAAGCGTCTGACACGTCAGACTCTACGCATAAAAAAATCAGTGATAAATGTAATTTCTATCAAGTACAGCACGTTCGCCTGCCCGTGACAGGAGAGGATCTGGCGGCGGCACTGGGCAAGCGTTCGACACTTGCGGCCGTAGCCGTGCGTGATGAAAATCTTTGCCGTGTCGTAACGGCGGCATTCATTGCGCTGGGCGAACAAACCGAGCAATCTTAAACAATAACTACACCGATATTGACGACACACAAGGCTGCCGACACTGACCGGTCGGGATTTCGGCTTTTGTGCCGGGGTAATTTAGGAGGAAACATGGCAATCAATTCCCAATATAAAGTGAATAAGATGGCGAAAGATCTGGGACTCAAGAGCAAGGATCTCTCGGATATCTTGGCTTCCAACGGCAAGGACGTGAAAACGCAGCGCACGCTGGAGCCCGTCGAATTCGATATTCTCTTTGAAACGTTGACCAGAGATCACCAGATCTCCAACATCGAGGATTATCTGGACGGTGTGACCAAGATTCCCTCTGCCGCTCCCAAGGCAGAGCCTGCCAAGGAGGCTGCGGCACCTGCACCCGAAGCTCCCGCACAACCTGCGCCCGAGCCTAAAAAAGACCCCCGCGCCGAGATCAAAGCAGAGGAGAAACCGGCAGTCGCGCCCGAAATTAAGACAGAACCCAAGGCTGAGGCGAAGCCGGAGAATAAGCCTGCCGTTAAGCAGGAAAATAAGCCTGCTGTGCCGATCGCAAAGCAGGAGGCAAAGCAGGAGAGCAAGCCGGTTGCAAAATCGGAAGGTAAACCTGTCACGCCGGCGGCTAAGGCTGCCACACCTGCCGCAAAGCCTGCCGCACCCGCGAGCAAGCCGGCGGCTCCCCGTCCCACGGCACCCGCACAAGGCAATTACCAAAATCAAAACCGTGGCGGACAGCCTGCAGCACAGCGCGGTGACCGTCCTCAACAGCCCTACAATTCCGCACCTCGCGGCGCACAGCAAGGCTCGGCTTCCGGTCAGGGTAGCTATGGCCAGACGCGTCAAACGCAAGGTGGCATGAATACCAATCGTCCCGCCCAGGGTGGCTATGGCGCTCAACAGCAAAACCGTCCCGGTCAGGGCGGTGGCTTTGGTGCGCAGAACCGTCCTGCCCAGGGTGGCTATGGCACTCAGCAGCAAAACCGTTCCCAGCAGAATCGTTCCTCACAGAGCGGCAAGGGCGGACAGGGCGGCGGCTTCGATAAAGATAGAGAGTACCAGCAGGTTGGTGGCTTGAAGGAGACCTTCCGTCCCCAAGCAACCATCCGCGTGACCAATACCAACACCTCGCCCGCACAGCGCGGCGCGACGAGAGTGGTCGACACCCGCGGCAGCGCCGCGTACGATCCCTCTAAATATGACGAAAAGCTCGAAACGTTCGTTTCTGAGCGCGACGAAGCTCTGCGCGGCGGAGGCGGCAAGATGAAGCGCCAGCAGCCCGGTGCAGCACGCGGAACGACGTCCAAAAACAATTTCAAGGGCGGCAAGAACAAAAAGGCCAACGAACCCGCTCACATTCTTCCCACCAGCGTAACGCTGCCTGAGGAGATCATTGTCAGCGATCTGGCTTCTGCCCTCAAGGTCAAGACGGGTGAAGTTGTCAAGGCCTTGATGATGATGGGTATTATGGCGACGGTCAATCAGGTCGTCGATTTTGATACCGCAGCACTGGTTGCGGATTCGCTGGGCATTGAGGCAACCAAGCAGGTTGTCGTCTCCATCGAAGAAAAGCTGTTTGATGAGGCTGAGGATACCGAGGATATGCTGCAGACCCGCGCACCCGTTGTGTGTGTCATGGGTCACGTTGACCACGGTAAGACCTCGTTGCTTGACGCCATCCGCCACACTCACGTAACCGCAGGCGAGGCGGGCGG
>JAFVZV010000017.1 GCA_017507985.1 Clostridia bacterium | reverse complement strand
CCTGCGGTCTGATCACCGCTGAAGACGGTTCTTGGGACACCATGATCGACATTCAGGGTCTTGAGGACTTCTACGGTGACATGGACTTCAAGGTTGCCGGTACTCACAAGGGTATCACCTCCATTCAGATGGACCTCAAGATCGACGGTCTGACCCCCGAGATCATCAAGCAGGCGCTGGAACAGACCCACGCCGGCCGTGACTATATCATCGACGAGGTTATCCTCAAGGCAATCGAGGCTCCCAGAGCTGAAGTTTCCAGATACGCACCTAAGATGACCACCATGCACATCAATCCCGATAAGATCCGCGAGGTCATCGGTAAGGGCGGCTCGGTCATCCAGAAGATCGTTGCTGACACCGGTGCCAAGATCGACATCGAGGATGACGGTACCATCCGCATTGCCGCTGTCAACGGTGATCAGGCTGTCGCTGCTAAGGCTGCTATCGACGCTATCGTCTTTGAGCCCGAGGTTGGTGCGATTTACGACGCAACTGTCGTTAAGATCCTGGCCAGCAAGGATAAGCCCAATGAGGACGTAGGTTGCTTCGTTGAGTATGCTCCCGGCAAGGAAGGCATGGTTCACATCTCCAAGATCGCGAACCGCCGCATCAACAAAGTGACCGACGCGGGCATCGACGTCGGCTCCTCCGTCAAGGTCAAGTATATGGGTCTTGACAAGAAGGGCAGAATGGACTTCTCCATTAAGGACGCTCAGTAATCACAAATGAAAAAGGGGAAGACATTGTGAGAGCAAAATTGCACACATGCCTTCCCTTTGCTTTACTTTTCCACAAGAAAGGAGATACGGTCAAATGACAAATCACGATTCCTCCTCGCGTAACGCGCGTCACGCACAACGCCAACGCCAACAAAATACGGTTCTTTTAGCAATCGCCGTCACCTTTGTGCTGTTGCTGCTCGTGTTTGCAATCTTGCTGTGCATGAACGTGGTCATGGCACTCAAAAAGCCCGATGTGCCAAAGGACGACGAACAAACGCCGCCCGTCACGGACGATCAGACGCCCGAAGAGCCAGACAATGAAACTCCCGACGAACCAACTCCGCCGGTCCAAAACTATCAGACGGAAACCGTAACCTCCGATCGTATCAATCAAGGAAACCTGTTACTTGTCAATAAAACACACGTTTACACTTTCCCCTCCATTACGTTGGTCAACGTCTACAACAGCCAAGAGGCCGCCAAGACCAGAGGACAGTATTTTCAGCTGGCAGGCGCCGGTATCTTGATGGAGCAAACCGCTTATCAGCAAATGGATAAGCTGCTCAGAGAATTCGGTGATCCTACTGTTGTTATGACCAGCGCTCACCGTACGGCTGAGCAACAGACAGCAAGCGGAAGCAGTACCCCTGCGGGATATAGTGACAGCCACACAGGACTCTCCTGCGCCTTGCGCGGTCAGTCCGCCTCCGGCTCGCCCATCAGTCTGAGCTCTAACGAAAAATACAACTGGCTGTACGAAAACTGCTACAAATACGGATTTGTCGTGCGTTACCCCGATGATAAGACGGCGCAGACGGGCGTTTCTGATTATAACTACTATTTCCGCTACGTCGGATACGTTCACGCTTATCTCATGAAAACAAGAAATCTCTGCTTGGAAGAGTATATTACCCTGCTTAAAAACCATACTTACGGTGAGCAGGCACTCAAAGTCACAACGGATGACGGAAGTAGCTATGAGATTTATTACGTTCGCGCAACGGGCGCGCAAACACAAGTTCCCATTCCCGATCATGGTTCTTACACCATTTCGGGTGACAACGAAGGCGGCTTTATCGTTACCGTCAAAGTATCCTGACACATCAAGGGACGGTGAGCAACCGTCCCTTTGCTTTATTTCATTTCGGAAAGGAGGTTCCCATGAGCAACAAACAGCATCCCGCAGATAAGCAGGCAGAAGAATATCTGTCTATCGAATATAACAAGGCGCATCAAACCAAAGGTGCGCACGTTGCGTTGCTAATCATTTGCGCTTCTCTTTTACTCGTCATGGGTCTTTCTTTGTGCTTGTTGCCTCAAAGTGAATTTTCGCCAGAGGAAAATCGTGCCCTTTGCACCGCTCCCTCCTTTTCGTTGGATGCTCTGGTTGACGGATCACTAACGGCAGGCATCGCAGATTTTTGTGCCGACCAATTCCCTCTTCGCTCGTTGTTTGTTTCTGCCAAGGCAGGCACAGAGTTGTTGCTCGGTAAGCAAGAAAACAATGACGTGTTACTTGGAAACGACGGCTATCTCATCGCAAGGCAAGAATATACCGAGGATCAAAAACGGATCCTTTCGCAAAACGTGACAGCCATATCCCGCTTTGCGCAGGCGATGGATCAGCAGGAGATTCCCTTCACCTTCGTCGTTGTCCCACGTTCGGTAGATGTCAATACGACCAAACTCCCCGCTGCGTATCCATCCGTCAATGCCGCCGCGGCATGGACTTGGCTGGATCAAGCGACAACGACAAAAGATATAGAATATTACGATCTGACCGACGCGTTGCAAGCGGCCGCAGCACGTGAGGATGCCGTTTGGTATAAGACGGACCACCATTGGACAATGCTTGGCGCTTATCAAGCCTACGTTGCCCTTGCCCAATCGCTGGGCTATACGCCATATCCTCTTGAAGATTTCTCCACACAGGTCATCTGCGATGACTTTCGCGGCACAACACACGGCTCGTCAGGCATGCATTGGATACCCGGAGAAACCATCACGTTGTTGCGCTATGAGGGCGACGATGCTTTTACCACCGAGATCATCGCAGGCGGCATGACAGTACGAGCGCTGAATGGTCTTTACGATTTCGATGCCCTTGGCACTCACGACGAATACAACGTTTTTCTTGGCGGCACCAATACGCTCATTCGAGTGACCAACCAAACGCGTGAAAACGCTCCTACCTTGGTGCTGATCAAGGACAGCTTTTCTCAGTCGCTCGCGCCTTTTCTTGCCCGTCATTTTGATCTTTTGCTCGTCGACCCACGCACCTATGATATTCGAAGCAGCGGCTCACTTGTGTCCTTGATTGAACAGCAAAATGCTGATCACGTGGTACTGCTTTACGGGATCGATACGCTGTATGACAGCTACTCCTTGAAAAATTTGACCTTTGGTCTGAAATAAATGCGTACTTGCATACTCTCCTTTCCAAATGGGAATGATACCATTGGTTGTTGTATCACACATACCTCTTCAGCCAATTGTAGATGAAAGGAGATTGCTATGAAAGAAAGCCTTTGTGAATTCTGGCAAGCCGTTTGCAAGCCCGAAATTCGCCACAAAACCGACCATGAGTGCGGTCTTTACGCCAATGAAAACACAAGCACACCGCTGGCTGCGCTCAAGTTCAAGCACGACTGCACCATGCCGCTGTATAAGGTGTTCGCCATCATCGGTATCAGCATTGTTTTTTTCAGTGCCGTATGGTCGCTCGCTGACACGCTCAAGTGCCTCATTCCCTGCCGACCCAAGCGCTCACACCACTGCCATTGCGATTGACTGACACAAAAACGACTGCCGCGATGGCATCAACACCAATCGCCGCAGTCGTTTTATCTTTATTTTCAATTCAATACACCGATGTCCACCGTGAACATACGCTCCATGCGGGCACGAAGAAGCGGATAGTTATGCAGTTGTGCCTCGCTGTCCAACAGCTCCTTGGCATCGTCAAACGCCGCCTGCATCACATCGCCGTCATCACATTGATCGGCCAAGCGAAAACGAATGCCACCGCTTTGACGAATACTGCTTTCGGTATTTCCCCGTAGAAAATCGCCCGGGCCGCGTTGCAGCAGATCCTGGCGCGCAATCTCAAAGCCATCGTGCTGATGCTTCATGGTTGCAAGCCGCTTCTCGGCCGTTTCTCCGCATTTAGGCGCGCCCTTGACCAGCACACAATAGCTCTTGCGCTTGCCGCGCCCCACGCGACCGCGCAGCTGATGTAGCTGCGAAAGCCCAAATCGCTCGGCGTTTTCAATGATCATCAACGTCGCATTGGGCACATTGACACCGACCTCAATCACAGTCGTCGATACCAATACCTGTACCTCACCGCTGACAAAGCGTTGCATGATCGCGTCCTTCTCTGCCGGCTTCATTTTGCCGTGCAGGCAGGCCACACCGATGTGTGGCAGGCGTTCAGACAGCTCCTGGGCGTATTTAACCGCCGATTTGAGGGGAATGGCTTGTGCATACTGGTCTATCGCCAAGCCCCCGAGTGAAATGTCACGTAGTGCAAGCTCTCCCGCCTCGATTTCATCCTCCTGCTCAATGGCGGGACAAACAATATACACCTGTCCGCCCTCTTTCACCTGCTTATCAATAAAGCCATCAAGACGAGCGCGATATGAATCGTCTACGACAACCGTTTCCACGACTTGCCGTCCCGGCGGCATCTCGTCGATGCGCGAAATGTCCAGATCTCCGTACAGCCCCAGTGCCAATGAGCGCGGAATAGGAGTAGCACTCATAACGAGCAGGTGGGTAAAATGGCTTCTCTCGGACAGCGTTTGGCGTTGACCGACGCCAAATCGATGCTGCTCGTCGGTGACGACCAAGCCGGGAGCAGAAAATTCCACGCCATCGCTAAGCAAGGCCTGTGTACCGATCACCACGTCAAGACGGGTGGCAGGATCAGGATCGGACAGCGCCGCCTTGATCTTCTTCTTTTGGGCGGCCGTCGTTGCACCAATGAGCAAGGCACATCGAATGCCCAACTTACCAAACAGATCGGTCAACTCGCTTGCGTGCTGGCGGGCAAGAATCTCAGTCGGTGCCATGAGCACCGCTTGTTTACCGCTTTGTACCGCAAACAGCATGGCCGCCGCCGCACATATGGTTTTACCGCAACCAACATCACCTACGATCATACGGCTCATGGGCACTTCCTTTGCCATATCCTCTTTGATCTCGTCAATGGCGCGCTTTTGCGCTCCTGTCAATTCGTATGGTAATAATGCCGTCAAGGGCGCAATATCTCCCCTGTCGCACTTGGGCGCGCTCTGCTGTTTAACACGGCTTCGCGATGCCGCAAGGCCAAGGGCAAACATAAGAAATTCGTCATAGATCAACCGCTTTTTGGCAATTGCCAATGCCTCCATGCTCTCGGGTGCGTGAATTTGCCTCATCGCATAAGGCAACGTGCACAACGCACGCTTGGTCCGCACATCTGCGGGGAGCGGATCATCCATTACGGGATGCGCCAAACGCAGAGCCATCGCAATATTGGTCGCTACTTGCTTTTGCGACAACCCATCGGTCAACGGATAAACGGGAAACAGTGGTGCCAAATCAGTCGCGTCACCGTCGGGAGAAATCTCCTCAAAGGCAGGCGAGTTCATGGCAAAACGCTTGCCTACGCGCTCGACCTTGCCATAAAAGCGGAAGGTCGCTCCAAGCGGAAAACTATCTTTGTGATAATTTTGATTAAAAAACGTAATCTCACAGCTGCCGCTGTCATCGTAGGCACGGAATTTGAGCAGTGACATTCCTCGACGGATCAAGCTGATCCTTGGTTGCGTTGCGACCGTCAAGACAACGGCGCACTTGGCATCGGCAGGAGCTGT
Source organism: Clostridia bacterium (assembly GCA_017507985.1). GTDB lineage: Bacteria > Bacillota > Clostridia > Oscillospirales > CAG-272 > SIG644. Next base: position 10,986 of record JAFVZV010000017.1, on the reverse strand, counting down.
TTCAAGCAACTTGACATCGCCGCGATTTTCATACGAGCGAGGATAATGCTCAAGTAGCTCGCCCACTGTACGAACGCCAAGACGCGCATAGGCCGTCTCACGCGCTTTGCCCACGCCATACAGCGTGCTGACGCTTTGTTCATCCCATGTCTTGCTCTGCACGCCATCACCTCCCAATTTCGACAAATCAGATGCTTGAAACATCTCTATGCTTCACATAAAGTATACCAAATTTTAACGCGTCTGTCAACCGCACAGACGAGAAAGGACGATAAAATGATCACTTACGATTCCCTTCGCCGTGACAGCGACATTAAAATTTACATTGAGCGTGCCGACGCTGCTCTTGGTGCGCTGGGGTACACCGAGCACTGCTTTGCCCACGTAGGGCGAGTCTCCAAAGTCGCGGGAGATCTGTTGCGAGATCTTGGCATGGACGAAAAGACGGTGGAACTGGCACGCATTGCGGGGCTGTTACATGATATCGGAAATGTGGTCAATCGCGTTGATCACTCTCAAAGCGGTGCGCTGATGGCCTTCCGTTTGTTGGATCGCCGCAATATGCCCGTTGAGGATATTTGCACCGTCATCACCGCCATCGGCAACCACGACGAGGGCACGGGTGTGCCCATCGACAACGTAAGCGCCGCGCTGATCTTGGCCGACAAATCGGATGTGCGCCGCTCGCGTGTTCGCAACAACGACATGACAACTTTTGACATTCACGACCGTGTAAACTATTCGGTCACCAATTCTCTTTTAGATTTGAACAAAGACAAGACCGAGCTTTGTCTGTCACTGACCGTCGATACCCAATACAGTAGTATCATGGATTATTTCGAGATCTTTCTGGAGCGCATGAATTTGTGCCGCCGCGCGGCGGAAAAGCTAGGGCTGCGATTCCGGCTCGTGATCAATGAGCAATTCATTCTGTGAGAATGCAGAGAATAAACTGAATTTTTAGCTGCTTTTTTAACGCACGCACACCTGTGCGCGTGCGTTGGTACGCTATATAGGTAAACGATAACACCTCCCATATGCTTCAGCATATAGGAGGTGCTTATTTCTTTGATTATCTGATTTTTTCGGTATCTTCTGTCTTGTCTCCAATGGCAAGGCGAGAATAGAGCGTTACCTGTGCGCCATCCTCTGCGTCATAGGAATGACCGTTATAACGCAAAATGTTGATGCCGGTAAAATCGCCGCCGTCGATGACAAGCTGTGCTGTTTTACTGCCAATATTGTCCGTACCGATATTGACGGCCAGCGTGTCGTAACTATCCTCCGCCACAATGAAGTGAGCAACACCGTAAGAAAAAGCGTTCCAAATGCGCTGTCCCTCAGCATCTTCAACCCAGATGGTGGTGTTATAGTCACGAGCGACCTCGTTACGGTTAGCGTAATCGGGGTTGAGCATATTGCCCCCCAACTCACCCGATTCGGGAGTATAAGCCACACGGTCGCAAACGGTTGCATTGTGCAAAAATCCTGTGACCGTACCGTTTTTGCCGCCTACACGTATATCGTTGATGAAGCAGAAGCTGGTTACCTTTTTGATCAAGTGGTTGCTACAATCGGCAAAGTCGATGCCTCTGCCTGCTAAAATCAAGCAGGAATTGACAACGTAAACACCCTCGCCTGTTCCGCGGATGGTATAGGCGGTATCACGAATTCCCGAATGGTTGGAGGTGTAGACAAAGCGAATACCGTTGACACCGGCATTCTTGCCAAGCGTAAGCAAGGCGGTATCATCCTCAGTTCCCTCCAATCCATAGTGCGTCATCACGCGCGTACCAAGCGCGCGGCCGGTCTCCTCGCGCGTCGCGACAGGAGAGGTACCGCGAAGCTCAACGCCTTCAGGAACCTCAATGGGCTCATCGATCAGATAGGTCCCACCGGGCAGATACACAATACCGCCGGTCTTGCCTGCTTCGTACAGCAAAGCCTGAAGCTCGGCCGCGATGTCTGTCTTGCCCGTCTTATCCAGATTGGCAACGTAAAGAACACGGTTGGGCTTAGGATAGCCAACGCCCGTATCAATGTTATACTCCGTCAGAAGGTCGGTGTCGACCAGAATATCTCCTTCCAGACCGCCGAGAATGGTCGTTCCTGCCGTTTTGATGATACCGGAGGACTGATTGATCATACCATATTCACTGCCCGACAAATAGGAATTGGAGAAATGTGCGCCCCAACGGTTATCCAGTTCTTCTGCACGGACAGCCGTGTCACAATTAACAACGACGGTATCATAAAAGCTACCCGCAAAGCCGATACGCACGGCAGGAATGATGTGGATACCCGTTTTGCAATCTGTAATCGTGATGTGGATATATTCCGTCCATTCGACGTCAGACAGCTGCATACCGACCGTGTTGGCACGGGTATATGCCTTGATATCGTCTACGCTCACTGCGGCATATCCGCGTGCGGAGGCAAATTCGCTCCAGTACTCAGGCGATATCGTGATATTGGTACAGTTACCAACGTCAGAAGAAAATCCGATGGCAACGCCGATATCAAGGAAAGTTCCAAACAGATTTTCAATGGTCAACTGCTCGTGTCCGCTTTCACTAAGCACGGTTGCACCCACGCCACGATAGCCGTTGATGATGGTGCAATTTTTAACGGTGGGAGCGTGCCCGCCCTTGTTCTGATGGGCAGGATTGAAATAGAAGGTAAAGGGATAGGGCTTGACATCACTCAAAGACTGATTAGGATAATACACCGTCAGTCCATAGGCACCGCCCGAAGCACCAAGCAAAATGGTGCCGTTGGTCATTTCGTCTTTGCTGGGAACATCAGCGACGATGATCGTTCCGTATTCGTTGCCAAGCTCGGGATTTTGCCAGTCACCGCGAAGAACGGTGAAGGAAGGAATGCGAATCTGCTTGGTAATACGGTATGTGCCCACAGGCAAAAATACCGTTCCACCGCCGCGTGCCTCACAATCGTTTAGCGCACGCTGAATGCCTTCCGACGAGTCGACAACGCCCGTCGGGTCAACGCCATAGTTTTCACGTCCAGCGATAATATCGGCAACTACGGTATCTTCCGTGGTATAGTGGGTATCGACCAGGATGGGATTGTCAGAGTGCTCTTGGGTATCCTCGTAGGTACGGATCTCGTTCAGATCCAACGGCAAAGAAATATTCTCTCTCACGTTTACAACCTCCGTTATGTAATCGTATCCCACGTAGGTTCTCAAAAAGTAGTCGACCGCCTTGACCGTCTGGGTGTTGTCAGAACCAACGATAACGATAGTTTTACATTCGTTCATCACGCGAATGGCGTACTGCCGCTCGCCCAACGTGGCCAAAACCTCTTGGCTTTCGGGGCGTTCGGTGTTTCCAATCAAAATTTCGTACTCAGCAGCAGGCGTCAAGTCCGTCGTAATTTCCACGTCCTTGCGATCCAAAATCGCTTCAAGCGCCGTATGGACGATAGCCGCCATTTTGGTAACAGGTGATGCCGCATATTCTCCGCGCACGATCACGTAATGGAATGAGCCGTTCTCATCAACCAAATTGAATTTCGGCACCTCGGGCTCAGGCTCAGGGTCGTTGCTTGCATCTCGACAGCCGTACAGGCCGAGAGTAGCGAGCATAAGCAAAGCGAGCAATGCCAAAAGCAGTCGAAGGCCGCGGCGCGCTCCTAGATGGATGGTCATGGGAAGTTCCTCCTCACTATATTCTACTTTTATTATATATGATATCAAAATAAATGTCAAGGACTTTAAATAACAAAAAGAGTATCGCGCAAGGCGATACTCTTTTTGTATTAATGTCGGAAACAATCAATTGCAGCCGCAGCAGAAGATCAAAAGCGCAATGATCAGAACCCAGATCCAGTTATCACCCAGGAAATTGCAAAGACAGCCGTTATTCATATGAGTACCTCCGTGAATTGATTTGCAAAGGAGGTTATCATCTCCCCCGCACTATCATCTTATGACGGATGCGGGGGAATGTTCCGACTTTCTGTCGAAAAATATCATTCTTCGAAGTCTGTACCGCTGAGCATATCTTCAGTAAAGGAATCATCAACACGTACACCGCCGACAAGCAGATTGCCTGAAAGATTCAGATTGGCCGCTAACTCGCCTGCAATGGCCGTAGTCGTACGAGTATGATTGATCACACCGACAAAGGATGCACTGCCCGCATTCAAGCGGCACATCGGCGCGCCTGCGGATACGATATTAGCACCATATACGTTGACGCTACCATAGCCGTTAAGGTTAAAGGCATTTTTACACGTACCCCAGCCCGCAACGTTAATAAAATCGATCTGACCGGTGAAATCCTCTTCCGTATATACGTAATTGAAATGCTTGGCCGTTCCCTTAGTATACAGATTGACCAGCTCGGTATTGACCAATGTGACCGTACAATCACCCGAGAAGTAAGCCGAGATATCGCCGCTATCTACGCCATGGCTGAGCACGTACACGTTTTCCGCACCGTCCAGGACCGTCAAGCCTTGATAAGCACCATAGGTGAAGTTGTGATACAGGATCTGATTGGTGCTCTCGCCAATGACGAAGGGACGGCTGCGCGTCATGATAGATACGTAAGGACCGGTCCACCAGTTATCATCCGTATGAACGGTAAAGCAGTTGGGGGTGAAATGGCAATCACGAATGATGCCGTTCTCACTACCCGCGCCGACCTGAATACCGGTATTGAGGAAGGCACCGTACAAAAATTCAATATAGTGATTATCACAACGGTAGGTTGCAAAGTCCACGCCGTTCCAGGAGGTCGGCAGCGTCACATCAACTAAGTATATATCCTTACCGTTGCCTTGAATGGTAAATGAATAGGGCTGCAGATCATTGGTGTTTTGCGTGTTGTATACCACCGACATGCCGATCATACCCGCACCGTCATACAGTGTAAACAGCGCTTCTCCGTCAGGATCGTTATGTCCAAACGACGTATTGATCTGGGTAGGATTGAAGCTGTGCGACCAAATGGCGATACCACGCAGCTCGATACCTGCCCAAACGTCGATATGATCGCTGACGGTATACGATCCTGCAGGCAAGTAGACCGTACCGCCCGTTTCTTTGAGCTCGTCGATCGCCGCTTGCAGTTCTTCGGTAATATCATCGCCATGCTTGACGCCGTAAGGAGCGTCCGTCAGCTTGATCACACGATCGGAGGTGGGCTTGGTTACCACCGTCTTACCATAATCAACATCGGGCAGAGCGGGAACCGTATTATCCGTCACCAGTTTATATTCGTAATCGTCACCGCCTTGAACGGTCGTATTCACCAAAGAATACTTTTGACCGGATGCCGCCGCGAAGGCTGTTCCGCTCGCCGATTTCACAGCGCAATCATTCAAAATGATCTGCGAAGAGCCGTAATTGAGCACCGCATTCGCTCCCGCACTTTCAAGCAGGCCATATGTAAGCACCAAATCACCTACGCACTTGGGCGACATATACACAGCCACAGCACCATCGTTGCCGACCGCACGGAAATGACAATCCGTTGCGATCATCCAGGACAGCTCATCGGCATACAGACAATAGTAGCAATCCAGCAGATTGATGTTATACATATGTCCGTTGGGCGTGCCGAGGTCCTGCGGGTCTTGACTGGTCTGAATACCGATGCGATAGCCCTTAACGGTAATATCTGCGATATACGTCCAGTCGATACGCTCCAAAATAATACCCGTCGAGTTGCGCAGCATATACGTGCGCAAAAGCTCAGCATTGGGCGTGCCGGGCAGACCGCTCTTTAACCAATAATCAGGGGAGAAATTGAAGTTCTCCAGCTTACCGATATCATAGCTGGGCGTGTTGTAATAACCAATGTTCAAGCAGGTACCGTAAATATCACGGGTATACTGCAAAGAGTTGCTGCTCTGTGCAAACAGCGTAGCGTAGTTCAAACCAAAATACGCGTTTACAAAGGTAATGTTACGCACCGTAATGCCTTCCGAGCCGCACTGTGTCATGGTAGGAGGATACGGGATGGCCTGGCCATTGACGATGGTCTGTTCAGGGTACCAGAACGCCATATTCTGCACCGAGCTTTGATGGTTCATCATAATAGCCGACTTGGAGGGATCGGTACTTCCCTTGCCGCCATAAATGCACAGTACCGTACCGTTGGCAGTGCCCATCTCCAGCTCACCGACCAGTGCCACATGGGTTGGCAAGGTCAGCGTATCGGTCAGACAATAATAGCCTGCAGGAACGAAGACAGTTCCGCCGCCCTGCTCATTGACATAAGCAATTGCCTCTTTGAAAGCATCGGTATCATCGGTTAAGCCGTTACCCGTCGCGCCGAAGGAAAGCACATTGGCATCTGCGATGATGTTAAAGTTCGTTTCAAATTCCGATTTGATCAAGCCCGTCTGAGGCGTTTTTCCTTCGGTAGCATCGTCCAAATAAACCGTATTCAGACGAGTAATGTCAGGTCCCTTGCAGAAAATGTAGAAATCATTTCCACCCTCAAGACCACCATTCATAGCGACATTGTTCAACGTTACCGTAACGGTCGTCCATTGCTTCATACGACGGCAATTGGTCTTGACGGTACATTCCTCGCCATCAGCGCTGATATATTCAACCGTCAAATCGAGATTCTGCGTCAGATAGACGACAAAATTCAACGTAATATCCTTACCGTGATAAGTCTCTTTCGTAGCCGCGTCTGCCGTGACGTAGAATCGGTTGGTCTTGTCCCAGTATTGCATCATCCAAGAGTCCTTGCCCTTCATGAGCAGATATTCGGGCTGTGCGCCATCCGTAGTGACAACGGAAAGGCCCTTCTCGTCTGCGGAATTCTCGTGTAATTCAACAAAAGGCAGACTCGAATAGTCGGCAATCGGCGAGCTGCTGACATAGTTGATCTTATAATCGTTTCTCGTGGAATAATTGGGATCAACCTTCAATAAAGCTTCCACATCCACCTTGTCCGCGCTGACCTCGGGATGCCCCGTCTGATCGATGGTGAAGAAAGGATGGATCGGCTCGTCGTCCTCTTCAACGTCACCATCCGTTCCGCCCTGATCGGGTTGGGGAACCTTGGGCGTGCACGCCGTCAGCAAAAGAACCAAAACGCAAAACAGAGCAATGAATTTAGTATTGCGCTTCAACACTACAGCCAACGCCGCGAAGCAGCTTCCAACCAACCAAGCAATGCCTACTCCTGTCCCTGCACAGCCGCCCGTCACGTTCTCTTCAGACTGGTTGGCATCCGTACTGCCCGAAGAATCATTCGTAGAGCCATTCGCGGTATTTCCCGTCGATTCGGGAATCCCCCAGGGATTATAAGGCTTATTGACCTCGAGCGGCTCCGAGGGAGGCGGAAGGGCCGTGGAGGAGTCTTGCGTACCGATGATCAGATCATCTGGAATCTCCGAGGGGAGATTGGATCCGTCAAAATATGTCAGACGGATATTGTCCAGTTTGAGAACAAACGGAGAGTCATAATTGTTGGCATTGGCGTAAAGACGCATAAAATTGATACGAGAAAGATCGCACGCGCCGTTCCGCGGCAGATCTATGACGATATGATTCCAACCGTCCACCACGTCAAAGCTGGTCAGATTCCAGGCGATTTCCTCCTTGTCGGGCTGTCCGCTGGAGGTCAGCTCCAACGATTCTCCGCCCGTCATGGTATAATAGGCGTCAGCATTGGATACGTACAGGTCAAATTCCAAGCGATTCGCCTCACCCGCATCCACAGGCGTATCCCAAACTCGGTGAACAGCAAAATTGCCACCTGCAAGAACAGTCCAAGTGAGGCTGGCACTTCCTTCTGTCTTTTCACTGCGGTCCTTACTGTTGCCGCCACCGTGCCAAGTGGAGCTATCGCAATTGTCCAGCATGATGTCCTCTTGCTCGGCAAAGGCGGGCAGGCAAAGCACCGCCATCAGCACAAGCGACAAGATCAGCATCAACCATTGTTTCGTTTTCATAGTTGTTCCCTTTCTGTATGAAAGATTTATCGTTTTTCCGTTTCTCGGAAGGGATCGACGGTATCATCACACGTCGGCATCAACCGAACGGTGAAGTGCATTTCCGTTGCTGTCAAACGGTACTGTTCGTCCAATGAAGGACCGCAAGAATTGGAGCCAATACCTGCGTGCGCCAAATCAAGATTGACCACCGTTTGCTTGCGCGGTATCAACTCAAAGTCGTGTGCCGTAGCACTCAGGTCATTCGGTGTGAAATGCGAACAGTTAAAGCTGAAGCGCGAGCCGCCGTCCAGTGCCAATAAGAAGATACCCTTTTCATTAATAACACGCATCCAAAGCGTATCCGCGTGAGCCATGTTCTCCTGAGGACGAACGTAATGCTCGAAATGATCACTCGCAGAGCAAGAGAACATCCCCTCATAAGAGGCCAGCCGCTTATCGGCATAAGACTCCACAGGGCCACGGCCGTAATACTCCAGTTGCTCGAATCCTTCGGGTAGACAATACTGTACGCCAAAGCGAGGCAAGGGCGGCTGTCCCTCGCGCACGCGAACGGCGTAGTCTAACACAAGCGAGCCATCCGCATACACGGTATAGTGCGCCGTAAGGTGCATGATGGGCAACAACGAGGGAGCACCAAGTGACAGTTTGGCACACACGCGAATATGCGTCGGTGTTCGCTCTTCAATCTTACAATCATAACAGCGAGCCTCGGCCAGATGGTACAACGCCTTTTGCCATTCGCGCTGAACGTAGCGGTCATTGTCGGTGGGCGCACGCCAAATGGCGGGCGTGATCGGCGATGCCAGCAATTCTTCGCCATTGACTGTTATGGAGACAGGTAATCCCTGCACGCGGTCAATGACCGTCGCGCCATTGGCGGTTTTTATTGTAATACTGCTCTGTGTTTCGCTGACAGTCAGCTCACCCGTGATCTCGCCAAGCGATCGTTTGGTACGGCGATCAAAGCATCGCTGATCAAAGCCGACCTCATGTCCGGCAGTCGCCCAAGGGGTATCGTACTTGAGACAACCTCGCAAGGTAAAGGTGTACACACCCTCGTCCATGCAAGGCACAGGCGCATCGCAAGAAACAGTCCTATCACTCTGAGGCGGAATTGCGGGAGAGACAAGCCGCCCCTGGGCGATTGTCTTTCCGTTTTTCTGCCAAGTATAGACAAACTCGAGATCGGACAGATCCTCAAATGCACGACGATTGCGCAAGGTAACCGTGCCATTCTTCTCATCATAATCAATCAAATCAAAGGGCTTGATGGCCTGCTTCAGTTCAAGCAAGCCGGTATGTGGGCGTCGGTCGGGATATACCAAACCGTCCACGCAGAAGCAGCCCATTGTCGGAAATTCGCCAAAATCGCCACCGTAGAGATAGTGCGGATGGTGCTCTATATCGTCACCGACAGCGATCGAATGGTCGGTAAACTCCCAAACACAGCCGCCCCAGAATGCATCGTTATTCCAAATCAGATTCCAGTACGCCTTCAAATCTCCTGGGCCGTTGCCCATGGCGTGCGAATACTCGCAAAGATAGAAGGGGCGCGGATTGCTCTTATCGTTCAGATACCGTTCTACGATTTCGCGAGGAGAGGGGTACATACGGCTGTCTATATCAGTCGCAGCGACCTGACGCTGTGCCATTGCATCATCCGGATGCCCGGCCAAGGTGCGCGTCGCATCCTCCGAATGCACCAAGCAGCCGGGGTACCGAGCATGGAAATAATCCATCATCGCAACATGATTTTGTCCGATGCCGCTTTCGTTGCCAACCGACCACATGACAATACAAGGATGATTTTTATCTCTCTCCATCATACGGAGAGCGCGATCAAGATACGACTCCTGCCAGGCAATGTCATCGGTCAAGCGATTCCATTGTCCCACCGTTGCCATGCCGTGGCATTCGAGATCCGCTTCATCGATGACATACAGACCATAACGGTCGCAAAGCTCGAGAAAACGGGGATCATTGGGATAATGACTGGTACGCACAGCATTGACGTTATGACGCTTCAATATCAGAACGTCTCGCAGCATATGCTCATACGGTGTCGTTGCCCCCAAGATGGGGTGGCTGTCATGGCGATTGACGCCGCACAGTTTAACCTTGCGTCCGTTGATATACACCACACGATCGCGCACAATGATCGAGCGGAATCCGACGCGAACGGGGATATATTCTTCGCCGCAATGCAGCCAAAGCATATAGAGATCCGGACGCTCGTCGCTCCACGGATATACGTTGGCGACGTCAAGGTCAATCGTTTGCTCTCCTGCTTGCAAATCTCCCCTCGCCACAAGTGAGCCGTCGGGAGCAAGCAGTTGATATTCGGTCGGCGCAGGTGCGCTGTGCGTCAATACAACAGACAAGTGCCCGCCTTTGGTATCCTCCGAGAGCGTTGCGCGAACAAACACGTCTTCAACACGTACGCTGTCGCGAAGCAGCAGATAGACCTCGCGAAAAATACCTGACAGACGGTATTTGTCTTGATCCTCGAGATAGGAACCGTCACACCACTTGAGCACCAACACACGAAGCTCGTTTTCTCCTTCATGTACGTAGGGTGTAACGTTAAACTCGCTGGTCATATGGCTGACCTGGCTGTAACCGACAAACTGTCCGTTGATATACAGATAAAAGCAAGAGTCTACGCCCTCGAAATTGAGCAGAATCTCTTTGTTCAGCATTTCTCCCGTCACATACACCATACGACGGTACAAGCCACAGGGATTGTCAACAGGCACGTGTGGTGGATCGACGACAAAGGGATATTCTACGTTGGTATAGTGGGGTGTATCGTATCCCCGATCCAGCAAAGTCTGCCACGAACGCGGCACGTCGATCGTATCCGCACCGTTCATCGCATCTTGTGTGGTTGGATCATCCAACAGATACAGTGCGCGATAGTAGCGAAAATCCCATTCGCCGCACAGCGAAAGAAAATACGCCGAGTCCTCGCGCGCGAACTCCGTCTTGCCGGGAATCTCGGAAAACGGTATATAATACGCACGCGGTGCCATGCAGCCT
>JAFVZV010000188.1 GCA_017507985.1 Clostridia bacterium | reverse complement strand
ACTTCTCATAAGGAAGTTACGACCGATCATAAAAAATTCTCTATTCATATTGACAACCCTGCCAAACTGTGCTATACTGAACGAAAATACAAGAAGGAGCTATGACAATGTCCGTTTTCACTTACGTACTGAATAACGAAAACGTGCGCGGCATGTACCCCATGAATTGGGATACGTCGGGCTTGTATTGTCATACCCATTTTTCAAGATAACCGATAGGCTATCGATATTTGGATATTGACGGTGCAAGTCGCAAAAAGCGATTTGCACCGTTTTATTTTTTGGAGGATAATAATGGAACGAATTGAAGCTCTCAAAAATTACTACGAAAGTCACGACGAGCACGCACGCTTAGGCTCGCTGCACGGTTCGGTGGAATTTCTGACCACCGTGCACTATATTGAAAAATACTTAAAGCCCGGTATGACCATTTTAGAGATCGGCGCAGGCACGGGGCGTTACTCGCATTACTTCGCACAAAGGGGCTACGACGTAACTGCCGTTGAGCTGATGGAGTGCAACGTTGAGATCTTTAAGCAGAACACCCAAGAGGGCGAAAACATCTCGATCTCGCAGGGTGACGCGGTCGACCTTTCCGACTTCCCCACAAACACCTATGACGTCACGCTTTTGCTCGGACCCATGTACCACCTGTACACTGATGAGGACAAGCAAGCAGCTCTTGGTGAGGCGGTGCGCGTCACTCGTCCCGGCGGCACAGTTTTTGTCGCGTACTGCAACAGCGACATGACGGTTTACCAGTTCTGCTTTGCGCGTGGTGGTATTCACGATCCGCAATACAAGGACCTGATCAATTACGACACCTTTGCGCTGCGCTCCACGCCCGCCGAGATTTTTGCCCTGTACCGCAAGGAGGACATTGACGCACTGATCGCTCCCCTGCCTGTGCGCAGGCTGCATTACGTGGGCGCGGATATGCTGACGCGCTACATCGGCGACGCGGTGGACGCCATGGATCAAGAGACCTTTGCGCTGTATATGAAATATCATCTGACCGTCTGCGAACGCACCGACATGGTAGGCGCAACTAACCATATTTTGGATATATTGAGGAAAAAAAGAACATGAAAAAGACATTAGTGATTATCACAGGTCCGCACGCGGTAGGCAAAATGACGGTTGGACAGGAGCTTGCCAAGATCACGGGCTTGCGCCTGTTTCATAACCATATGTCGATCGAGCTCTCGCTCAAGCTGTTCGATTTCGGCACGCCCGCATTTCGCGCGCTCAACGAGACCATTCGCAAGACGGTATTTGAGCAGTTTGCCGCAAGCGATCTTCCCGGGCTGATTTTCACTTACATGATGGACTTTGACGAGCCGCGCGAATTCCTTTATCTGCACGAGATCATAGAGCTGTTTTCGTCGCATGGTGCCGTCTGCCACGTTGTCGAGCTTTGCGCGGATTTTGACGAACGTATTGCGCGTAACAAGAGCGAAAACAGGCTTGCACAAAAAGAATCCAAGAGAAACGTCGAGCGAAGCGAAGCCGAGATGCGCCACACCCAAGCAACGCACAGGCTCAATTCCCGCGAGGGTGAGGTGCTGCCCTTTGAGAGCTATCTCAAGATCGACAACACGCACCTCTGTCCTGCCAAGGTGGCGAGCATGATCAAGGAGCATTTTGGGATTGCCTGACCGATATGTACGGAGAGCCCATACACATCGGAATCATCGGTCTTGATATTTGTATCCGCTTGCAATAACGCAAAAATCTCCTCCTTGCCCAGACAAGGAGGAGATTTTT
>JAFVZV010000187.1 GCA_017507985.1 Clostridia bacterium | reverse complement strand
TATCAAAAATAAATTTAAAAAGTAAAGAAAAAAGGCAGCCGCATTTCGACTGCCTTTCAAGAAGTGGCACCCGCAACGGGAATCGAACCCATAACTAACCCTTAGGAGGCACAAAATAGCCTCGTTTTTTGTGTGCATTACAGGGATAGCGCGCGGTATCTTTCATATTTTCGATATAATTATATCATAAAATGCGTAAAATTCAATATTTTCCGTAGGATTTTTAGCTTTTTTCTCGTGAAATAACGTCAAGGTACCAAACAGGGTGCCAAAAATGGTGCCATTTTTCAGGCGCATTTTCGCGGGGCTTGCTATAGGTGCGCAGAAATCGCGTTTGCTAACTCTTTGCAAACAATGTTCGTTTCGGCTGGACTTTTGCGATTTTGTGTGCGATAATTGCCTTCCCTGAAAGGAGGGGAAGATTATGGCATTACACAGAATGAGAACCATCAACGAGGTGTTCAAAATCGCCAGAGCAGCGGATCCCGAAACAGCGCTCACGCCGAACTGCATACGAACACTCTGTAAGAACGGCGAAGTTCACAGCGTTCACACGGGCAAGAAATTGCTGGTGGACTTGGATGATTTTCTCAAAATCATCGGGGCCTCGGATGATCAGCAGCCGAGCAAAAATTGAATAGCACAATAGTGGAGATTCCCGGCGTCGATGGCGTCGGGGATTTTCTTCTAAAATAATAAAAAAATTTACAAAATCTTATTCATCACCACTTGCACTTTCTCGTCAAATGTGATATAATTGATGAGAATACTATTGGAGGTGACGAGATGCGCCACTTTGATTACACAAGTCTTGTAAATCGCACATGGGACAATGAGGTCGTCAACTATCTGACCCTCATCCATGAGTATAAAGGAAAGCAAGCAGCATATATACAACAGAAACCGTTAGAGCTGGAGCGCTTGGTTGAAATCGCAAAGGTACAGAGTACCGAGGCGTCCAACTCGATTGAAGGTATCCGCACAACCGAGACACGTCTGCGTCAGCTCATGAGCGACAAAACGACGCCTCGCAACCGTGACGAGAAAGAGATCGCCGGATACCGAGATGCACTCAATATCGTGCATGATAACTTCGATTATATCCCGCTGACACCGAACTACATTCTGCAGCTCCATAAGATACTGCTCAGTCATACCGATTCGGGCTTCGGCGGAACATTCAAAAACGTACAGAATTATATCAGCGCCACCGATGAAACCGGCAAGCGCTTCACACTCTTCACGCCCATGGCGCCATACGAAACAGCGGCGGCCATGCAGGAGATCTGTGACGAGTACAATCGCGCGATCGGTGAGGCAAAGGTGGATCCACTGCTGATCATCCCCGTGTTCATCCACGACTTCCTGTGCATCCACCCCTTCCTCGATGGCAACGGCAGAATGTCGCGTCTGCTTACAACGCTTCTCCTCTACCGCGCAGGTTACGAGGTTGGTAAGTATATTTCGCTGGAAGCCAAGGTCGCAAAGAACAAGGACGCATACTACGCGTCGCTGGAGGATTCGCAGGTCGGCTGGCACGAGCAGCAGGATGATCCCGCATCCTTCGTCAAATACCTGCTCAGCACCATCATCGCTGCATACCGCGACTTC
>JAFVZV010000186.1 GCA_017507985.1 Clostridia bacterium | reverse complement strand
GGTCGCCACAACACCCACCTTGTCGCTTATGCGGCATACGGTGTAGTCGAGCTGTGCGGGGTCGATGGCGATATTGAATGTGTGCTGCTCCTCGGTGCGTATGGTAGTGCCGTAGAACATATCGAGGTAGGTGAGCTCGAGTCGCTCAATCTCCTCCAATGCCGATTTCAGACCTGCACCAAAGACATTCTCGCCCGCCTCGCCCGTGATAAGGTCAAGACGATGTTTGCGCAACGAGAATATAAGCTCGGCTGTAGCGGCTGCCTGCTCCTCGGTGGTCTGTGCTACCGATGAGGTGCGATTTTCGGGGAGTGGGAGAGCCACTTTGGTCTGCTCGACCTCTGTTGTTACCGTGGCCTCGACTGCGCCTTTGCCAATCTTGCCGGCCAAAACCTCTACCGTAGTGTGCTCGGCAAGGGTTGCACGCTGACCGAGATACTTCTGTGCGTAGCGAGCATATATGCCCGGTGTGAAGTGGTCTGTGGCTACACGAAGCGTGATATTTACCACGCACGGCTCCGCCTCGACAACGAGGGCTTGCCCCTGCTTGTTATAGACGCCCGCCTTTGAAATATCTTGTGCCATGGCCGTTGTGGCGATGGCTATAAAGGCTAAAATTGCAAAAATCTTCTTCATAATACCTATATTTTATGTTACGAAGGTACGGTTTTTGTGCCGATTATCAAAATTTCAGGTAAAAATCTTTTGTCAGCTCTCGGTAGGCAGGGCTAAATTCGCCACGCTTTTCGACCTCTATGGCGAGGCTTTCGTGCCTTGCTTCGGTCGGCTCGTGCTTTGCAAACTCGCCCATAATACGCTTTATCGAGCCACCCTCTACCGAATATACATCGCAACGACGCACAAGATGCAAATGCGTGATATCCAAATATTTATAAAACTCCGTTTCGGGTAAAATCAGTGCAAATCGACCATTTTCGTCAAGCAATCGGCAGACCGCCTTATCCAACTCCTCAAAGGTCAAGTCGTGGGTATGGCGAGCCGTAGAACGCTTTGCATCGGGCGGTAACAACGAGTCGATAAAATATGGCGGGTTGGAGATTATAAGGTCGAACTTTTCGGCTGGGGAGAACTCCTGCACAGCGGTCTGCGCCACCTCAAGACGCTCCGCCCAAGGGGAGTTGTCGAAGTTGGCTCTTGCTCTGCGGGCTGCGGTTTCGTCAATTTCAACCGCTTGCACCTGCGCCACGGGGTTGCGCTGCGCCATTTGCAGAGCGATAACGCCAGTGCCCGTGCCGATATCGAGAATGCGCCTTGCCCTCTCGCACTCCGCCCACGCACCGAGCAATACACCATCGGTGCCGACCTTCATCGCCACATCGTCTTGCTCGACAGAGAATTGCTTAAAACGAAAACCGCCCATAATCTTAATTTGCTACTGCAAATATAAGAAAAAGACGAGAGACGAAAGACGAGTAATGACCGCCGCGACGGACGCAAGCATGACGACCGTCGGGACAGCCGCAAATCCGGCGAGCGCACCGGCAGCCGCAAGAACAATGACCGCGGCTCTTCCCGCAAAAATCACAGATAATCCATAAAAATGTCCTTCTGACGATTGCGTCAGAAGGACATTTTTATGTCAGTATTTATCCCATCAGCACGGCGATTATCGCAAATACGATCACGGTGACCAGCATGTGAAGGGATATATAGGTGGAGCAGAACTGTCCGTCCGCTTCTTTCCGGAATACCTTTTCTACAATGATGGGCGTTGCAAACGCCGGGGGACTCATCAAAAAGAGAATCACTGCAATCAGAAGCTGCCTGTCATCAAGTATCCATGGAAACAGCATGAAGGCCGCGCCCATGCCTGCGCTCATCATCAGAAGGCGCACGATCAGCGTTCCGGCAATGGGGCCGAGGTTTTCCCTGCCAACGCTGAACGAATAACCCAGCGTGAACAGAATCAGCGGCGCAATAGGCATCGTTGCTGTGGCTGCAAGGGCTTCATAGACAGCGAAAACAGGGGTTTTCATAAATGCCGCGGCCACGCCGGTCAGATTGAGCACAATGCCTGCCACCAATCCGCAGATGATGGGATTTGCGCACACACTCTTCAGAATGCTTTTGAAACCAGTCTTTTCCGAGGTAATCCGCGCGAGAACAATCGGAATCACCAGAAATACGACAAATATGCCCGGTACATCCAGAAGAACAAAGTACGAAGAAAACCCTGCCCCAACCAGAGATGTATACAGCGGATAAAATGCGTTTCCGCCCTCAATCGTCGTCATCATATAGGGAGAAACGTGGGAATAATCCGTCTTCAGGAGTCTGAACACTGCAAATCCCAGAAAAAGGGTTATAAGCTGCAGCAAAAACATATATCCAGTAATCCGCACGTACTTCGGATCAATGGACATGGTAAAGGTCGCATTGAATACCAGAATCGGCAAAAGCAGGGAGAATATAAGTTTTTTGACGCCTGCATTCTGTTCGGCAGACATGATATTCCTTGTTCTGGTAAAATACCCGAGTCCCAGCATGAATATAACCGGGATGATCGCGGATGCAGCATTCATAAAACAGCCTCACATTCTATCATAATATGCATACATTTTTCATTCATTTCCGGAATATTATAGCATTTAATCCAACGGAATTCAACACGGGCAGACCGGCTTTACCTTCTGTTTTCAGCATTTTCGATAATTGCTTCTTGTGCTTGACAGCCCATTATTAATGTAATAATATAACATTACAAATATACTTCCGGGAGGAAATACCATGAAAAATATACTGCGCCGAATTGCAGCGATTCTGATGACAGCGGCGATGCTTGCCAGCTCCATGCCCGCTGTTTTTGCTGAAACGGAAGCCGTATCCGCCCCTGTTGATCCCATCGCGGAAGAAGCGGAGTTTTCCCTGGAAGAAGTTCTGGAGCTGTCCGAAGAAGCGCCGGTTTCGCTTTCCGAATCCGCTCCCATTGTGTATCTTGCGCCGGATTCTTCCGCTCCCGGCGGCGAAGCCATGCCTCCGAATGGCAGCGAAGATACCCCCTCCGATGTAATTCTTGATGAACCGGAGCCCATCGAAGGCTATGCAAACCTTGCCGTATCAAAAGCCCTGAACATCGGAAGCGATACCCTTTCGAAAGTCAATATCCTGCGCGTCGGCGGCTACGATGGAACCCTTGCCAGAGTTACCGGAAAACTCACCATGAACGACGTTCTCATCGAAGGCCAGCCAGCTTCAAAGGCTGATCTTGCCCATGAATTTGAACTGGTTTGAAGTTTTCTGCAGTTGCAAGCAGGCTGGTCTCGAAGAGCACGCGGTCGCTTACGAAGGCGTCGACTGCCTTCTGGTTGTCGCCGATGTAGGAGTGGTGGGGGTCGCTCAGCTCGGTCTTGAGG
>JAFVZV010000185.1 GCA_017507985.1 Clostridia bacterium | reverse complement strand
TCAGGCTTGGTCAGGTGCTTTTCCTTGACTTCGCCGAAGCCAAGCTGAACAGCGTCATAACCATCTTTTTCTGCAGTCTTCTTCTGCGTAACAACGCAGGGGCCGGCTGCAATTACCGTAACCGGGATCATGTTTCCGGTTTCGTCGAAGATCTGCGTCATACCGATCTTCTTACCGATAATACCCTTTTTCATTGTTTTTTCCTCCTGCAAATTATTGGTTGACACGTGCGCCCTTGCGTATTGGTGCCAACATGATTCACAAAGTTACCGATCACCCGCGGTATGCCGACCGTCGGATTCAGCTGTTTTCTTTGTTCCGTGAGCGCGGTATCGATTCAAACTCGCTTGATTAAAGCTTGATCTCGATTTCAACGCCCGCGGGAAGTTCAACGCTCATCAGAGCGTCAATGGTCTTCTGAGACGGCTTGATGATATCAATCAGTCTCTTGTGAGTGCGCATTTCGAACTGTTCGCGGCTATCCTTGTACTTGTGTACTGCGCGGAGGATCGTGATGATCTCCTTGTCAGTAGGGAGCGGGATAGGACCGGAAACCTCAGTGCCGTTTCTCTTAGCAACTTCCACGATCTTCTCGGCTGCGGTGTCGATCAGCTTGTGGTCATAGCTCTTGAGTCTGACTCTGATTTTTTCTTTTACTGCCATTGTACTTGCCTCCTTTTCAAATTTGCCCGATCTCGCAGCCAGCCCTTATATAATAAGATGTTGGCGAACGGAGCGAGACCGCGTTTTTTCGTGTTGGGGCAATCTCGCAAACACCGTGCCGCGTGTTTCATATCTCTCCTTTTAAAAACGGAAACCGGCACATGGCATCTGTGCGATTATCCGGGGGGTCTGGAAAGACACGCACGGCGAAGGTAACAAATCGCCGTCTTTACGTCTTTACGGTGCTTACTCAAATCTGCGCCCGATCAACGGACATACTCCACGGAAATTACCCACGCTCGCGTGGCAACCTCCCGCTTCAACGCATATCAAGCTCTACAATTATACACGAAAACCGCAAAAAAATCAATACCTCTCGCACATTTTTGTGAACGTCATTCCAAACGAACTTTCAGTTGCTTTTTATTATATATATAGTCACTTTGCACAAAAAGCCCATCAAAAGCACAATTTCCCCCTCTTTTTTTATTCGTTTTTAAAGCAGCAATTTGCCCTTGCAAAGAGGAAAAGCTAAATATCAGAACAAATTTTTGTGACGTTTTAACAAATTTCAATTTTTATTGGCTTTTTTAAGCGCGCCAAGCGACTTTTTCGCCGTTTTCTTTTCTTTGTTCATTGTTTATTCACAAAGTGGCGTTATAATAAGATTGTATAATTTCTTCAAACGAGGATTTTCTTTCATGAACGATGCACCCACCCTCTACCGCCGATTTGCCTTTACAGCCACCGTGCTGTCTTTGATCGCCGCATTGCTCCGCACCCCGGCCTTGTGCTTGTTTTTCGATCGCACTGTCGGGTACTGCGATCCGAATGCATTTTCTACATTATTATATATAGTCATTGCTCTGTTTCTGTTGGCCTGCGCCGCGTATGCCATTCTCGCCGCCAAATGCGAAAAAAAGCAGCAGCTCGCCCTCGCCCCTGATGTGACTTCTCAAGCGAGCATTCTGCGAATTGCATCCCTGCTTACATCGTTGGTTTTTCTCGTTGTTGCCGTATGGGAGATTGCGTCCACTACCACGATATCTTACCCCGCGTTGTTCCGACTGCTCGGTGCCGCGCTGGCAATGATCTATTTTGCCGCAAGAAACAAGCAAGTGCTCATGTGGCTGGGGCTGGGCGTGCACGTGTATTGTATCTTTGTTCTTGTAACCGAATATTTTGATTGGACCATTCCCATGAACAGTCCTCTAAAAATCATGCAGCAAACCGCCATGATCGCCCTGCTTCTGTTCATCACCGTCGAGCTCAATCATCTAAACAACACACGTCGCTCAATTCGCTATACCGTGTGTGCCGCGCTGGCCGCCTTCTTTGGCTGTGCCAACGGTCTGTCTCTCATCGCTGCCTACCTGGCGGGTGGCATTGTCCGTACCGATATTTTGTTCCATTCCCTGCCCACCCTCGCCATTGCACTGTACGCTATCGCACGGTTGTTCACCCCGCACACCGTTAACATTACAGCCGAGGAACTCAAGGCCCCAAATGTAGCAGACGAAGGGCAACAGCCCACCGGCGAAGCAAGTGAGCAAGCCCCACCTGTTCCCGATGCCCCCGATACTCAGCCACCCGAAACGACATCCGAGGAGGAAGATTGATCTCATGGCTAACACGACCAAAAACGCCAATTTGCGCATTCAATGGTTTCACAAAAAGGTCATGGATATGTCCTATCCCAACGCCATGCGCCTGTCCGAGCGTTTTCGCATCTCGCACCGTCAGGCACAACGTGACGTTGACTTTTTGTTACGCAAGCTGGGAGCTCCGCTTGAATACTGCCCAGAGCATAAAGGCTATCGCTATTCCGAGGCATTCTCGTTGCCCATCGTTATCACCTCAGACAACGACGAAAACTATGCCATGCCGCTTCCGGGCCAGGACGAGCTGTCGCTGTTCGGCGCCGAAGCAGGCGTCATTCAAATGCAACTGGCTTACACCGCAACGGTAGAGCTGACGGATAAGCTGACCGCCCTTGAACTTAGCAATTACATCGTATCCCGAAAGGGAGAAAACCGCTACGCTTGCGAATTTCACCACGTCGATCATTTCCTTGCTGCTCTGCTCACCGCAGATGCCGACGTCAAGCTGCTTGAGCCTGATTGGTTGCGCGATCGCCTGATCCGCGCTGCCCGCCGCGTGCTGGAAAACCATCCCTCCGACGAGAAATAATCTCCACTTTTATATTTTTTGAAAATTTTTCAACTTTTTTTCAAAAACCTCTTGACAAATGCAGGAGAGTGGGCTATAATACCCCTGTTATCCGAAGACAGCAGGTTTCCGTAAAAGCCTAAAGCTCTCCTGCCGAGGAAGAATCAGTATAATAGCGGTATCCCGCTTTATGGATCTTTCTTTGCGCAGAGCTTCGGCACTGACGGAGAAAGATTTTTTTAGTTCACAATGGGAGGTGAAACCGAATGCCCAGCAATAAGATTCTCGAACAGAAGAAGCAGATCGTTGCCGATCTTGCTGAAGCCATCAAAAATTCGCCCTCCGGTGTCCTGGTAAATTATCAGGGTATCACCGTGGAGAATGACACCAAGATGCGTAAAGAGCTTCGTGAAGCAGGCATCAAGTACGTCGTCATGAAGAACACGATGACGGGCAGAGCTTGCGAAATGAACGACATGAGCGACATGAAGCCCTACCTCAATGGTATGAC
>JAFVZV010000184.1 GCA_017507985.1 Clostridia bacterium | reverse complement strand
TCATACCAACGAGTCTGTTCTCAACGATATCGAGCAAGCCGATACCGTTAGCACCGCCAACCTTGTTGAGCTCAAGAATGATGTTCTTTGCGCTCATCTTCTCGCCGTCAAGAGCAACGGGAACACCTTTTTCAAAATCAATTTCAATATATGTGGGCTTGTCCGGTGCAGCAATGGGGGAAACACCCATTTCAAGGAAACCGGGCTTTTCGTACAAGGGCTCATTACCCGTGTCCTCAAGATCCAGACCTTCATGCGACAAGTGCCACAGGTTCTTGTCCTTGGAGTAGTTGGTCTCGCGATTGATCTTCAAAGGAACGTTGTGTGCCTCTGCGTAGTCAATCTCTTCTTCACGAGACTTGATATCCCACTCTCTCCAAGGAGCGATGATGGGCATGTCAGGGCAGAAGTGCTTAAGCGTCAACTCAAATCTGACCTGGTCATTTCCCTTGCCTGTACAACCGTGGCAGATAGCATCAGCGCCTTCTTTGATGGCGATTTCTGCCAGTCCTTTTGCGATGCAGGGACGTGCGTGGGAGGTACCCAACAGATACTCCTCATAGATGGCACCTGCCTTCATGCAAGGAATGATGTATTCGTTAACGTACTCTTCAGTCAAATCAAGCACGTACAGCTTAGATGCGCCCGTCTTTAACGCCTTTTCTTCCAAGCCCTCCAGCTCGTCCGCCTGACCGACATTACCGGACACGGCAATAACCTCGCAATTGTTATAATTTTCCTTGAGCCACGGAATGATGATGGACGTATCCAAACCACCCGAGTACGCAAGAACTACCTTTTTAATGTTTTCTTTGTTCATGATTTGTGCCTCCGAGAATAAAAATCCATTTGTTTGAATTCAACGCCCACAATTATACACGCTTCTCCACCGTTTGTCAATAGATTTTTGAATAATATTTCTTATTTTCCGCTATCAAATTCTTCAGAATCCATCGTATTGAATAATTATTCAATCATTTTGAATATTATTCTCTTTGATCTCTAAAAGAATGTACAAAAAAGCAAAAAAATCGAATAAAACTATTGACAATCAAAACGCGGTGTGCTATAATATGCGCATATTTGAAATACTGTGAAGGAATTACGTTCTGTTGTCCGAGCGTCGCAGAGAGTTGATGGTAGGTGCAAATCAACACATCGGCACAGATACGGTCTCGTTCCCGAGTAGAGCTTCTGAACTCAACGAAAAGTCAAAGACAGTAAGAAGCTACGGATGCCCCGTTATCATGGCTGACGGCTTTTGTAGAAGAGCCGGATAAAGAGATCGCTCAATATAGCGATAATTGTGGGTGGTACCGCGGCATACTATGTCGTCCCTGAAGCAGAAGTTATATCTGCGTCAGGGCTTATTTTTTTACAACTCTCAAGGAGGTAATATTAAAATGAAAAAAATCTTGATGACCGACACTACGTTGTGTGGTGAAAACGTCGCTGTTATGAGCTTTCGCGAGAAATTGGAGATTGCCAAGCTATTGGACAAAATGGGCATCGATTGCATTGATTTCGGTAAAATCAAAAACGTTAAGACCGATCCGCTGCTCGTATCTACCATCGCGCCTTTGCTTTCACACAGCGCGCTTTGTATTTCGGTTGGATTTGACGAGCAAGATGCAATCATAGCCTCCCGTGCACTAACCGGCGTTGCCAATGCAAGACTTGCACTTTGTGTCCCCGTATCAACGGTTGGAATGGAATATACTTGTCATAAAAAACCTGCAGCTATGTTGGAGGCCGTTGACGCACAAATTCGTCGTTGCCGCTCCATCATGAATCATGTGGAATTCTGCGCGATCGATGCAACGCGTAGTGAACCCGAGTTTTTAAATCAGATTCTATCCGTTGCCGTTCAGGCCGGTGCAACTCATATCACGCTGTGTGACAATGCCGGACGGTTACTCCCCGATGAGGCCGCGCAGTTTGTTGCTAATACGTTAGCTGCGCTTCCCTCTCGTGAAACGATCTGCGTTTCGGTTTCCTTCCCCGATCATATTCAAATGTCCATCGCTTGTGCAATTGCCGCACTTTCGGCAGGCGCCGACGGCGTGAAAACCGCCGTTGACAGTAGCGATTGCTCTGATATTTATCCGCTGTCTGAGATCATTCGTGATCGCGGCGAAGTGCTTGATATGTGCTGTGCGCTCAACACCACCGATTTGCGTCGTTGCATTCGCCAGATTGAACAGATTACCCGACCTACTGCTGAGATTACCGGTGCAGCAACCACAGGCGTCAATATATCAAACGAAGATATTTCTCTGGACAAAAACGACGACTGCGTATCTGTTGCGCGCGCTGTTCGCAAGCTGGGCTACGATCTCAATCCCGATGATGAAGCACACGTATATGAGGCGTTTGTTCGTGTTGCGGAGAAAAAAGCAGTCAATGCCCGCGAGCTGGAGGCAATCATTGCCAGCACTGCACTGCAGGTTCCGCCCACCTATCAGCTTGTCAGCTATCTGACCAACAGTGGTAATATCATCAACTCCTCTGCTCACATTCAATTGGAAAAGAATGGCAAGCGTCTTGAGGGCATTACCATTGGAGACGGTCCCATCGATGCCGCATTCATGGCAATTGAGCAAATCATCGGCCACCATTATGATTTGGACGATTTTCAGATTCAATCCGTTACTCAAGGCCACGAGGCCATGGGCAACGCGCTGGTCAGACTGCGCAACGGCGGCAAGATTTATTCGGGCAATGGTATCTCGACCGATATCATCGGAGCTAGCATCCGCGCATATTTGAATGCACTGAACAAAATTGTTTATGAGGAGGCGGCGGAATGAAACTTTCCTTTTCTACTAAAGGATGGCAGCAGCTCGGCTGGCAGCGCCTGTATGAATTGGCGCGCGACGTCAAGCTGTGCGGCATGGAAATTCACAACCCCTTTGACCCTGTAATGAGCGAGCGCGTGCTTGATACGCAAAATGTTCCCGTATCTCGCCGTCAACTTCAAGAAGCGGGGCTACAGATTGCCTGTATCGATCTTCCTGTCGATCTTACCGACCCAAGTGGTGACTTTCTCGAAAAATTAGACCATGCCATTACGGCCGCAATCAACATGAGAACGTCACATATCCGTATCCACACGCTCGCCGCAAGTGAGAACGGTCAAGTCTCCGAGGTAATGATGGCGTTGCTGTCCGAGGCTCTAAAAAAAGCCGAAAAATCGCATATTACGTTGTTGCTGGAAACGGCGGGTATGTTCTCGGACACCAATTTACTCAAGAATACACTTGACACCTATGCCAGTGACAATCTTGCCGCGCTGTGGGATATGCACAACACCTATTTTGTGGCCGGCGAGACCGCGCAGAAGACCATTGAAAACCTCGGTGCTTACGTTCACCACGTACACATCAAGGATGCCATCGTGGATGAAGCCAACGCCAACCATCAATATTGTTTGGTCGGTAGCGGTACGTTGCCTGCTGAGGAAATGATGCGCGCCCTCCGCTCGGTCAACTATGACGGCTATGTTTCGTTGGAATGGAATCCCGATTGGCTTCCTGACATCGACGATCCCGAAATTATTTTCTCGCATTTTGTTCATGTCATGAGCCGTTTTGATCCAACGGCACGCAAGCGTAGCACATTGTTCTCTAATGCAACGGGAACGGGCGTTTTCCCTTGGAAAAAGGATACGCTGCTTGACTATACATTCCCGCAGGTGCTCGATCGTATCGTTGAGGAATTTCCCGATCAATATGCCTTCCGGTATACCACGTTGGATTACACCCGTACCTATGCCGAATTTCGTGACGATGTCGATGATTTTGCCCGTGTATTGGTCTCCATGGGGGTTCGCGCGGGACAAAAAGTCACCGTCTGGCTGACCAACTTGCCGCAGTGGTATATTGCTTTCTGGGCAACCACCAAGATCGGCGCAGTACTGGTTACCATGAACACCGCCTATAAAATTCACGAGGCAGAATACTTGCTTCGCCAATCGGATACGCACACGCTTATCATGATTGAAAATTATCGCGATTCCGATTATAAGGGTATCATGCAGGAGCTGTGTCCCGAATTGAAGACGACCAAGCCCGGTCAACCGCTCCATTCCAAGCGTCTCCCCTTCCTACGCAACATCATTACGGTCGGTTTCCGTATGGATGGCTGTCTGACATGGGAAGAATCGCTGACAAGAAAGAATCTCGTTCCTGTCGAGGAGATTCAACGCATGGCAATGGCCGTCAACA
Source organism: Clostridia bacterium (assembly GCA_017507985.1). Lineage (GTDB taxonomy): Bacteria > Bacillota > Clostridia > Oscillospirales > CAG-272 > SIG644. Next base: position 864 of record JAFVZV010000184.1, on the reverse strand, counting down.
AAAACGACGTATGCAATATGCAGTACACCTCGGGTACGACAGGCTTCCCTAAAGGTGTTATGCTGACACACTACAACGTTGTCAATAACGGAAAATATATCGGTGACCACATGGACCTGTCCACGGCCGACCGTATGATGATTCAGGTTCCCATGTTCCATTGCTTTGGTATGGTGCTTTCCATGACAGCTTCTATGACGCACGGCACAACCATGTGTCCGCTTCCCTATTTTTCACCGAAATCGGCACTTGCCTGCATCAATCAAGAAAAGATCACGACCTTCAACGGCGTTCCTACCATGTTCATCGCTATGATGCAGCATTCTGACTTTGAAAAGACCGATTTTTCACACATCCGCACGGGAATTATGGCCGGCGCCAACTGCCCCGCAGAGCTGATGAAAAAGGCAACTGAGGTAATGAACATGAAGCAGATCGTCAGCGTTTACGGTCAGACCGAGGCCTCGCCCGGCTGTACCATGAGCTCTTTCACCGATCCGCTGGACGTTCGTACAGACACAGTTGGAAGTGCCTTCGCAAACGTTGAATGTAAAATTGTTGATCCTGAAACAGGTGAAGAATGTCCTGTGGGAGTCAACGGCGAATTCGTTGCCCGTGGCTATAATATTATGAAGGGCTACTACAAGATGCCCACTGCAACTGCAGCCGCCATTGACGCAGACGGTTGGCTGCACACAGGCGACCTTGCCGCCAAGGACGAAAACGGAAATTACCGCATCACGGGACGACTCAAGGATATGATCATCCGCGGCGGTGAAAACCTATACCCGAAGGAGATTGAAGAATTCTTCTACACTCACCCCAAAGTGCGCGACGTTCAGGTCATCGGTGTCCCCGACGAGC
>JAFVZV010000183.1 GCA_017507985.1 Clostridia bacterium | reverse complement strand
GTAAGCGGAAGCCTGGTCCAGCTTCATGATAGCATTCTTGTAAGCGGCCTCGGCAACAGCCTTGTCGCCGGACTCGAGTGCAGCCTCGTACTTCTTGATCTCAGTCTTGAGCTGAGTCTTGACAGCCTTGTTACGCATGGTCTTAGCAGCCGTAACCTTGATACGCTTCTTTGCGGACTTAATGTTTGCCATTTTTCGTTACCTCCCTTTTGTCAGCATTATAATTAAATGATCGTATTCCGCACACGACTGAGAGGGTTCGCACGCGGATGTACCCATATACTCCGACATTATATCACAACGTTTTGAAAAATGCAATAGCTTTTCGGAAATTTTTTTCAAAAATAAATCTGCGTTTGTACAAAAAAACAGCAAGTAGCGGCCGTTTTTTGATAAAATGGAAAAAAGTACGGTGAAAAAAGGAAAAAATTGCGAAAAGCACTTGACAAAAAAGGATGCCTATGATATAATTGTAAACTGCATTACAATCGCCTGTTTCGGAAAGAAATTGGTGAAAGTGCAGTATTTTTGTTATCTGCAAGACAAAAATTTCGTCGATTTGACCACGCCTGAAATGTAAATATTTTATGGATTTTTGGTTAAATTTCTGTAACTTTTCACAAATAACTTCCGAGGCGTACCGTCGGACAGGCACAGCATTACTTTGAATGGAGTGATAGGATTAAATGATTAACGTAAGAGAGCAGAAACTCGGTCAGAACGTTCGTATGAGCTTCTCCAAGTCTCGCACCACGTTGGAACTTCCCAATCTGGTTGAGATCCAGACCAAGTCGTTCAACTGGTTCATCAACGAAGGCCTGGGAGAGGTATTGCGCGACGTGTCGCCCATTACCGACTATTCGGGAAATCTTCAGATCGACTTTATCAATTATTCTCTGGACAGCAAGCCCAAGTATACCATTGAGGAGTGCAAGGAGCGCGACGCGAACTATGCTGCCCCCCTGAAGGTGAACGTTCGCCTGACCAACCGCCAGACCGGCGAGGTCAAGCAGACCGATATTTTCATGGGTGAATTCCCCATCATGACCAAGACGGGTACTTTCGTCATCAACGGCGCGGAGCGTGTTATCGTTTCGCAGATCATCCGTTCCCCCGGTATGTATTACGCGTCCGATATCGACAAGACGGGTAAGCGTACCTATGCCACCCAGATCATCCCTTATCGCGGTGCATGGCTGGAGTATGAGACGGATATCAATGGCGTTATGTACGTCCGTATCGATAAAAACCGCAAGCTGCCGCTGACGATGTTTATCCGCGCGCTTGGCATTGAGTCCCGCGAGGATATCTTTGCTATGTTCGGTGAGGATGACCACCTGCTGGCAACGCTGGAAAAGGATGAGAGTGAGGCACTGGCAGACCGTGACCATTCGACGGTCGGCGTCGAGGCTCTCAAGGAAATCTACAAAAAGTTGCGTCCCGGCGAGCCTCCCTTGGTCGAGTCGGCACAGACGCTGATCAATAACTATTTCTTCGATGCCAAGAGATATGACATCGCGCCCGTCGGCCGCTTCCGTTTTGATAAGAAAATGGTCATCGGCCCCCGCATTGCCAACCACCGTCTGGCAGAGGACGTTATCAGCCCTATCACGGGCGAGCTGCTGTTTGAAGCAGGAACCGTTCTGACGCCCGACATGGCATTGCAGGTGCAGTATGCGGCCGTCAACGAGGTCACGCTGCAGCTGGACAACGGTGACAAGCTTCGTGTCGTTTCCAACAACACCATCGAGCCCGAGCATCTGCTGGGCTTTGATCTGAAGGATTGCGGCGTGAACGAGAAGGTCAGAACCGCTGTCATGCTGGAAATCATGCAGGAGTGCGGTGGCGACGTTGACGCGATCAAGGCAATGGCCAAGGCACGCATTGCAGAGCTGTGCCCCAAGCACATTACAAAAGATGATATTTTTGCGTCGGTCAGCTATATGATCGGTTTGATGCACGACGTCGGTCAGTACGACGACATCGACCACCTGGGCAACCGCCGTATCCGTTCGGTCGGCGAGCAGCTCCAGAATGCACTGCGCATCGGTTTTGCCCGTATGGACAAGATCGTCAAGGAGCGTATGACCACGCAGGACAGCGAAAAGCTGACGCCTCAGGCGCTTATCAACATTCGTCCCGTAACCACGGCCATCCGTGAGTTTTTCGGTTCGTCTCAGTTGTCGCAGTTCATGGACCAGAACAACCCCCTGGCAGAGCTGACGCACAAGCGCCGTCTGTCTGCACTGGGTCCCGGCGGTCTGTCCCGTGACCGCGCATCGTTCGACGTCCGTGACGTTCACTACACGCACTATGGCCGTATGTGTCCTCTCGAGACCCCGGACGGTCCCAACATCGGCTTGATCAACTACCTGGCTGCCTTTGCCAAGATCAATGAGTATGGCTTCGTGGAAGCTCCGT
>JAFVZV010000182.1 GCA_017507985.1 Clostridia bacterium | reverse complement strand
TATCGCGTTTTATAGTTGTAGAAAAAAAGACCTGCAAATGCTTCCGGTGAAGAAGCATTTGCAGGTCTTTTTCATGGTTTTATTTAGAAAATCGGATATCCTGCGTTCGTGTGCGCTTCAATAAGATCATCGCAAAGAGCTACGATCTCGTCGGTGGAAAGCTGTGCGCCCGTGTGGGGATCCATCATGGCCGCCTGGTAGAGATATTCGATCTTGCCCGTGTGCGCCGCCTCGATGGTCAGCATTTGAGGATAGATGTTGGAAGCGTTCATGGCTGCCAATTGGAGAGGAAGATCACCGACGTAGGTGGGATTAACGCCGCACTTGTCGACAAGGCAGGGGACCTCAACGCAAGCCTCGCGGGGCAGGTTGGAGATACAGCCGTTGTTGATGACGTTGCCGCCGATCTTATAGGGAGTGCCCGTCACCATAGCCTCCATGATGTACGATGCGTATTCGCCCGTGCGAGTGTGCTGGACGTTGCCGCCGTTCATCAGCTCGTCACGCTGATGTGCCCAATGATTGATCTGGTTGATACAGCGGCGGGGATACTCGTCGAGCGGTATGTTGAATTTTTCGATCAGGTCATCGCGGCCTGCCTTGATGTAAAAGGGATTGTACTCAGCGTTGTGCTCGCTGCTCTCGGTGCAGTAGTAGCCCAGCTTCTCAATGTAGTCGTAGCGCACCATGTCGTGATGACGGCCTGCGGCGTTCTTTTCCTTGGCGCGGCGGCGGATCTCGGGGTAGAGGTCGTTGCCGTCTTTGTCAAAGATTTCGAGCAGCCAACCCATGTGGTTGATGCCTGCGATTTTGGTGCGGCAACCGTCCACCTTGTCTCCCATACCGAGGCTGTGAAGCAGTCCCTCGCCACAGTACTGCACGCTGTGGCAAAGACCGACCGTCTTGACGCCCGTGTAGCGCTGCATATAACCCGAAAGAATGGCCATGGGGTTGGTGTAGTTGAGAAACCATGCGTTGGGGCAGACCTGTTCCATATCGCGAGCAAAATCTTTCAGCACGTGGATGGTACGCATGCCGCGCATGATGCCGCCGATGCCCATGGTGTCGGCGATGGTCTGGCGCAGGCCGTACTTTTTGGGCACCTCAAAGTCGATGATGGTGCAGGGATCGTAAAGCCCGACTTGAATGGCGTCCACGACAAAATCTGCGCCGCGAAGGGCCTCCTTGCGATTCTCCACACCGAGGTATTTGCGGACGGTAGCGCGACCTGCGTTGATGGTGTTGTTCATGCAAGTGATGAGAAGATAGGACTCCTCAAGGCGTTGTCCGTCGATGTCGTAGAGTGCGATTTCAATGTCGTGAAAAAGGTCGCAGAGCATAATGTCGCCCAGAACGTTCTTGGAAAATACGGTACTGCCCGCGCCCATAAAGGTGATCTTGATCATAGCTGAAATCCTTTCCCCGCCATCGGCGGCTTGGCTTTTTTACAGTATAGCATATTTTTTGTGCAATTTCAACCACGAATTGTGCCGATTTTGAAAAAAAGTTGACACAAGGGACAAAGAGTGATATAATGAAAACGGAAAAGGTTTTTAACCGTAGGGGCGCACTGTGTGCGCCCGCGGGAGAAGATAGAGAGTATATGGAAAGGAGAAGACCATGAAAAAGGCACTACTGTTTTTATTGATTGCGGCAATGCTGCTGTCGCTGTGCGCGTGCCGAACTCCGGAGCCACCTGCGTGTCAAGACGAGCCAAAGGATGCACAGCCGCCCGAACAAGCTGCGGATGAAGAAAACAAACCTGAACAAAACGTGCCGCCCTCGTCGGAAGTGCCGAAAGAAAAGATCAAAGACTTTTTCAAAACGGATAAGACGTTTTGCGCTGATTATTATACTCAAGATTTGTTTTTGAGTTGGGTATATTCTCTCGATGTTCGAGTGGAAAACGGTCAGCTGTTCTTGAACGATCATTTGTTTGAAGACATTACTTATACAGAGAATTTCGAGGTGGTATACCTTGATGGCTTTATGGAAAGTCAGAAGGGGCGTTATCCCGAAAAAGCAGAAACGCTTGAGAAACTCCAATGTCAGAAAGAGTTTTATATCATAAGATCTGAGGAGTGTAAAAAATACGGATATACGATTGCCTTGTGCCATCTTGAGGGAATGTATTATTTTTTGGCTTGTGCTGAAAGCGGTGAGGTTTTTAGAATTCATGCAGGAAATGGTTAATCGGGGGACGGAAGATGCTGAATAGAAGTAAAAAATAAACATGAAAAAGTCGGGACAAATGGTACAAATTTACGATTTCTTATTTGTGCTATTGTACGGAAAAATGTTTTTGTGATAGAGAATGAAGAAATTTATTTTTGAGTGTGTATATAACCTATAACAAGACTTTTATTTGAAAAGGAGAACATCATGAAAAAAGCGCTACTGTTTCTTTTGGCTACGGTGCTTCTTTTAACGTTTTGCACCGGATGTAACGACCGCACGCCGGAGCAGCCTCCCGAGCGCGTGGATGAATGGTCTTTGTCTCCTGAGGATATGGTCTACGTCTGCGGAGACGGCATATGGCTGAAAAACACAGATCAGCTCCCTTTGACAGACGGTGATATTCGCTCGACACTCCAATATACTCAAAAATACAAATACCAAGATATATTGAATATTATCGAATCGGATTCGATCACGTTGACACCTGTGTCGCTTGATGACTGGAGCACGTGCCAGTACGAGGTGGTGTCTGTTATATCTGCCGATGAGTACTGGAATGCACTTTTAAATAACAACCCGCAACAGCCGATCTTGATACTGTTCGCGTATCAATACAGCACGGGGGACGTTTACGTTGTGGTGAAGGACCGGGCCTATTTGGCGGGGACTCCGGATAAAGTGCGAGAGCTGTTGCTCCCTTTTTTGGGAAATTTTTATGCTGATGAAAAAATTCATTGGGTAAACAGAGAATATTTCATAAGATATGACATTCCCGGATGCGAAGGTAGCTATTACTGCCATATGTACGATTTTCGATATGAAAAATATTGGTGCATCGATCGGGAGTGGCCGGATAATTACTTTTCTGAACTGGAAGGTTATCCTGCGGAAGGGGCCAATGATCTCCGAGAGGCGCTTCGGCTTGTCGCTGAATCTCTGGGCTATGAGCAATTTGCGGCATTTTTGGGGTATGACGAACTAACAGGATACTGGGAAGTTGGGATAGACGAGTCGGACTCTCTATATAGCGCAAAAGTGTATTTTGATGAAAACTTTAAAATTCTCTATGGCATGACTTGGGGACCGGCAGCAGAAGAAGCTCCGTCGGATGCAACAACACAATAAATGCCTTAGCCTCAACACAAAAATGGTGTTGGGGCCATCTTTTTTCCCTTGACACGGGCGCGTAGTTCTGTTATAATAAGATGATTACGTGTCGGTCGATGGGAGGTGTGGGCATGGCGTTTGATGCGTTGATCGGAAGCGAATCTCTGCGCGAGCGGCTGGCGACGGACGTGCGTGAGGGCAAGCTCTCCCATGCTTACATCATCGAGGGCGCGCACGGTAGCGGCAAACGGACGCTTGCAAGAGAGCTGTGTGCCGCACTGGCCTGCACCGATCGTAAGAGTGGCCGCATCCCTTGTGGAAGCTGTCTTGCTTGCCGCAAGGTAGCCGAGGGTAAATGCCCCGATATCATTCGCATCGAGCGGGGAAATAAAGCCGGTATAGGCGTTGATGACGTGCGTTTTTTACGCGCTGACGTGCTCATCGAGCCCAACGATTTGGACAGCAAGATCTATATCATCGAAGGGGCGGACACCATGACGGTGCAGGCTCAAAACGCGCTGTTGCTCACGCTGGAGGAACCGCCGTCATACGTGATGTTTCTCTTGTTGTGTGAAAACGCAACGGCACTGCTTGAAACCATCCGCTCTCGCGCACCCAAACTTTCTCTTTGCCCCGTACCGACGGACGATATTCGGACGCACCTGACAAAAACGGAGCGAGCATTTGCCTCGCTGCCAGAAGCGGAGCGCGAAGAAGTATTAATGATTGCAAACGGCAGCATCGGGCGAGCGAAGGAGCTACTTGATGCTAAAGAGCGCAAGCCGTTGCTCTCACGCCGCACGTTGGCCGCGGCCTTTGTCGAACAACAGCTGACCAAACGGGACAGTGCGTCTGCGATCGAGCTGCAAGGCTCTTTGGGCAATAAACGCGAGGAGATTGGCACGTTGCTTGCTGACATCTTGTGCGCTCTGCGCGATTTGACGTTGCTCAAACGAACAGAGAGTGCGCCGCTGTGCTTTTATACCGATCGCGAAAGAGCCCTTGCGCTGTGTGACCGTGTATCGATGCAGTCGGTGCTTCACTTGTATGAGTCGGTTGAGAGCTGCCGCAAGCAGCTATTGCGAAACGCCAACGTAAGGCTGGCGCTGACAACGCTTTTTTTGATGAACCGTTGAAGATAAACCGAAAGGAACAGATATACCATGGAACAGGAAAACAACCAGAAGGAAAAGAACACGTCGGGCGGTGGTAATCGACGCCGTGGACACCGTGGCGGCCGTGGCAGAGGTCACGGACAAAAGAACGCGGCCGAGCGTGAAAACCAAGCGGCGGTAGCGCAAAGCGCGCCTGCCGAAAAGGAAAATAAACAACCCCAAAAGCAAAGCAAGCCCGAGGGCGGTGAGAAAAATCAACCGCGCGCCGAAGGAGCATCGCAGGGAGGCAATCGTCGCAGAGGACACCGTGGTGGCCGTGGCAAAGGGCGCGGTAATCACGCGGAGCCTGCCGAGACTCCTGTCGAGCAAACGGTAAAAGCCTCGGTGCCGAGTGCCAAAGAACCGACGCAGGACTTTTTCGTTTCTCCCTCACTTGGAGGACGCACAAGCGGCGATCGTTGGCTGGATGACACGTTCTCACCGTTGCATGAGGTCGAGGTGCACGATCCTGCAGCCGAGGAGGCTGCGCGACGCATTCTGGATGCGGAAGGACCGCTTTTGTTCCGTGAAGAGCCATGTGAGCAAGCAAGCGAGCCAACGGCAGAGACCGAGCCGGCGGATGTGACCGAGGTTGTCGGTATTCGCTATAAAGTACCCGGCAAGGTCTATTATTTTGCACCGGGCGAATTGAAATTCAAGTGCGGTATGTATGCCATCGTTGAGACAGCGCGCGGACTGGAATACGGTGAGATCGTTATTGCCAACAGCATGGTCTCCACGGATAATATCGTCCCCCCGCTTCGCCCTGTCATTCGCATCGCGACCGAAGAGGATGCCAAGCATCATGCCGACAACAAACGGCGTGAGGACGAGGCTTTCCGCATCTGTCAGGAAAAGGTTGCGGCACATGGCCTTGAAATGAAGTTGGTTGAGGCGCAGTATACGTTTGATAATTCCAAGCTGTTGTTCTACTTTACCTCGGATGGTCGTGTAGACTTCCGCGAGCTGGTCAAGGATCTGGCGGGCGTTTTCCGTACTCGTATCGAATTGCGTCAGATCGGTATCCGCGACGAGGCCAAGCTGCTTGGCGGTCTGGGCGCTTGCGGCAGACCTCTTTGCTGTGCGGGCTTTTTGTCCGATTTTGGGCAGGTCTCCATCAAAATGGCTAAGGAGCAGAACCTTTCGCTCAACTCGACCAAAATTTCGGGCTGCTGCGGACGCCTGATGTGCTGTCTGCGCTATGAGCACGAAACGTACGAGCAGGAGATCCGTCTGACCCCTGCGGTGGATTCGTTGGTCGAAACGCGTGACGGGCGTGGTACGGTCATCTCTAATCACGTGCTCAAGGGTACAGTGACCGTACGTCTGGAAAATCAAGACGGAGAGGCTCCTCGCACCTATCATCGCGACGAGGTTAAGATGATTCGCGGCAAGGGCGGTGATAAATCAGCCGACAAAGAAGCCGTGACAGATACGAAAGAATAAGCAGTTTTTCCAAGATTTTGATAAATCTTGTGGAATGTATAGGAATTTTTCAAAAAACGGTTGCAAAATTGATGAATTAGTGATACAATAGGTGCAACCACATTTTTAGGAGGTAAATAATCATGGCATACAAGATTACCGATGATTGCGTTGCATGCGGCGCATGTGCTGCAGAGTGCCCCACCGAGGCTATCACCGAGGGTGACGGCAAGTTCGTGATCGATGCTGAAAAGTGCGTAGACTGTGGCACCTGTGCAGATGCTTGCCCCGTTGACGCTCCCAAGGCTGAATGATCATACATAAACCCCAATAGGTTGACGGAGCAGAGAAGCGCAAGCTATCTGCTCCGCCTTCTTTTCATGGAGGATGCAATGAACCAAACATGTGAGTTTTCGCACCTTTTTCCGGATGAGCGAGAGGACAAGGTCAATGAAAATATTACGTTGATCCAAAAGAAAAACGGACTGACCTTTGGCACAGATGCGTATTTGCTGGCTGCCTTTGTGCGCCCCGACAAGCAGGCCCTATGCGTCGATCTCGGCAGTGGCACGGGCATCATTCCCTTGCTATTATGCAAGCGTGATAAGGTCGCGCGTGCCATTGGCGTGGAAATACAGCAAGAGTTTGCCTCACTGATTGATCGTAACGCCGCCCGAAATGATTTGCCCGATCGGCTGATCTCGCTTTGTCTTGACGTGCGTGAGTTGACTCAAATGCGCGTGGGAAGGGTGCTGGGAAAAGAGCAGGGCGGTTGCGCGGACATTGTGGTTGCCAATCCCCCCTATATGCGAGTGGGGAACGGGCGACGCAATGAGGCGGATGCCAAATATATCGCGCGACACGAGGTATGCGGAGGTATTGAAGAATTCTGCCATGCCGCGGCGCGCGTGCTTCGATATGGCGGTAGCTTTTATATTGTTTATCGCCCTGACCGTTTGAGTGAGCTGATGGCGGCCTTGCATAAGTATGCATTGGAGCCCAAGCGCATGACGTTCGTTCACGCAGATGCAGAGAGTGAGCCGAGCATGGTACTCATCGAAGCAAGGGCAGGGGGCAATGCCTCTTTGACCATCACGCCACCGCTGATGTTGCATGACGTGCAAAGTCGAGGACTTTCGCACCGTCCCTTGACCGAGGCGGCGCAGAGAGTATACGATTGTATGAGCTTTGATTTATAAAGGAGGTATTCCTTTGGATAACATTAAACGAATATTGAGCTTTACGCGCCGAGCGGTGGATGATTATCAAATGATTCGCCCGGGAGATAAGATTGCTGTGGGTATTTCGGGCGGCAAGGATTCGCTGACATTGCTGTGTGCTTTGGCTGAGCTGCGCCGTTTTTATCCCAATCCCTTCGAGGTCATTGGCATTACGGTGGATATGGGGTTTGCCGAGCCGATGGACTTGACGGGTGTGCGCGAGCTGTGTGAGCAGCTGAACGTGCAATATCACGTGGTAAAGACGGAAATATATAAGATCATTTTTGAGGTGCGAAAGGAGAGCAGTCCCTGCTCGCTCTGCGCCAAGATGCGGCGCGGCGCGCTGCATAACGCTGCCAAGGAGCTGGGCTGTAACGTCGTGGCACTCGGTCACCATTTTGATGATGTGGTTGATACCTTTATGCTCAATTTGTTCTTTGAGGGGCGCATCGGCTGTTTTCAACCGGTAACCTATCTTTCTCGCCGAGACATCACGGTTATTCGCCCCATGATTTATATGCCCGAGAAGGACGTGCGCTATTTTGCCTCGCACACGGGACTCCCGTGGTCAAATCGACCTGTCCCGCCGATGGAAATACCGAACGTGCCGAAATGCAAAAGCTGCTGACAGGGCTGGAGAGAACCTATCCCGGTCTGCGCTACCGCATTTTTGGCGCCATTCAGCGTGGTGAGATCGACGGTTTCCATCTGCCCGGCAAGGGAAGAATGCCCGGGGAGAAGGATTATGCGCAAGATGACGAAGGGTAATGTCAAAATAGCCAAAAACAGCTGCCTGCTTTTGTAAAAATTCTCCGAAAGTCGGCTTGACTTTCTATGGCAAAAGGAATATAATGTCACAGGATCGAAAATTGTGGATCCTGTGACATTTTTTGAAAAATATAAGCTTCGCGTGTGCGGAGCAGGGAGTAACAATGGAAGTTTTATTTAGTATTTCGCTCGCACTTGTCGCGGGATTACTTGTGTCCCGTCTGGTTAAGCCGCTCAAATTGCCGGCGGTGACGGGCTATCTCATTGCGGGCATTCTGATCGGACCGTATTGCCTCGGACGTATCAATTTGCCCGAGGGCTTTGATGTGATCGGTATGCTGCATTCGACCGAGGGGATCGAAGCGCTTGGCATCATTTCCAAAGTGGCGCTTGGCTTTATTGCCTTTGCCATCGGTACCGAGTTCAAAATGAAGAGTCTGCGTAAGATTGGTAAGCAGGCCATGACCATTGGCGTTTTGCAGGCGGTCGTTACCATGCTTGTGGTCGATGCCGCGCTGATCGGTCTGCACTTTATCCTTGGAGAGGACGTTTTGCCCTTGTCAGTTGCGATCATCCTTGGAGCGATCGCTACGGCAACGGCACCTGCCGCGACGCTGATGGTTGTTAAACAGTATAAGGCCAAGGGTCCCCTGACCAACATTCTGCTTCCCGTCGTCGCGCTGGATGACGCGGTGGGGCTGATCGCGTTCGCCGTTTCGTTCGGTGTGGCGCGCGCCCTTCAAACGGGCGATGTGGACGTTGTTTCCATGGTGGTCAATCCCCTCATCGAGGTCGTGGCATCGTTGGTGCTCGGTGTGTTGCTTGGTTTGTTGTTCACTTGGGTGGAAGATCATTTTCAATCCAACTCCAAGCGTTTGTGCCTGTCGATCACCTTTGTATTAATGGCGGTGTCGCTGTCTATGTTGCACATTGAGATTGGAAAAGTACATATTGGTTTTTCTTCTCTGCTTGTTTGCATGATGCTGGGTACCATCTTCTGCAACGTATGTGACAGCGCGGACGAACTGATGGAAAAGACGGACAAATGGACGATGCCTATTTACGTACTTTTCTTTGTGCTCAGCGGTGCTGAATTGGAGCTGTCCGTATTTACCAACGGCATTATTGTGCTCATCGGCGTGGTGTATATCATTTTCCGCTGTGTCGGTAAGTATTTCGGTGCGTCTTCCAGTGCGTTGCTGACCAAGTGCAATCCTAATATCGTTAAGTATTTGGGTATCACACTGTTTCCTCAGGCAGGTGTGGCTCTTGGTATGTCGCTGACAGTCAAGGAGCACATGGGAATGGCAGAGGGATCTCTTGTGCGAAATATCATTCTGTTCTCGGTACTGGTCTACGAGTTGATCGGCCCTCTGCTCACTAAGATTGCTTTGACCAAGGCCGGCGATATTACCCCTAAACCCGAGTCAACCAAGCAGCATCTTTCCATAGCAGAGGTATTTGCCGACGACGGTGACGACGAGGAATAAGCGTTTTTGCCCCGCGTATCCCCTCGGACGGTGAAAAAGCGAAAAAAACTTTCGATTTGGACGGATTTTTTTGCTTTTTCTCTTGATAAATGGGGAAAAATATGGTATAGTAATGTTTGGTAAAAAATTATCAAATAAGAAAGGCGGTCTATCTTATGACTTATAACAAGAAATCCATTGAGGACATTTCCATTGTTGCAGGCACAAAAGTATTCGTTCGCTGCGACTTCAACGTTCCCTCCAAGGACGGCGTGATCACCTCCGACAAGCGTATCGTCGAGGCTCTGCCTACGATCAAGTATCTGTTGGAGAAGGGTGCAAAGGTTATCCTGTCCTCTCACATGGGCAAGCCCCACAGCATTTTTACCCCCGGCTACAAGCTGACCAAGAAGGAGCTGGCCAAGATCGCCGAGCTTCCCGAATCTGAGCAGGAGGCTGCTACCGCTGCCGCTTACGCTAAGGCAGAGAAGGACGTGACCAAGTTCTCCCTGAAGATCGTTGCTGATAAGCTCAACGAGTATCTGGGCGGCAAGGTTACCTTCGCTACCGACATCATCGGCGAGGACGCTAAAGCGAAGATCGCCGCTATGGAAAACGGTACCGCAGTACTCATCGAGAACGTTCGCTTTGACGCTCGCGAGACCAAGAACGATC
>JAFVZV010000181.1 GCA_017507985.1 Clostridia bacterium | reverse complement strand
TGATTATTTTTGATTTTTAGCCATTCAAGCCAAATAAACAGATATGTTATTGACGACAAGACGAGAAAAATAGCAACGGACCAGTGAAACATCATTCCAACAACAGAAAACAACTACAAAACGCCGACACAAATAAAACCAATATTATAGTCTTTTTTTCGACGATTGAAGATCCCTTCCTGCCTTACTTTCCAATCATCAAACAATATATTGTTTTCCATTTTTTGGCACCTCCAATTCTGCTATATTGTTTTTTAACTCGGTTTTGTCGCGCTAGTTTCGCCTTTGTATTACAAAGGCATCGGGCAAAGCCCATACCCCTTGTAGGGCGGTGCCTTGGTGCCGCCGTTGCCTAAATTGCGGCGGGAGCAATCCCCCGCCCTACGATGTAACCCCATTATAACACAAATCGGCAGAGAAAACAAGGCTCTGCCGAAATTTGTTTGTAGGGGCGACTATTGGTCGCCCGTTTTGGTTTTGCGGTTGTTTGCGGGCGATCAATGATCGCCCCTACGGTAAACTTCCTTATGAGAAGGAGAGTAAGCCGTCCTTTTTCTTTACGATGTTAGCTCTTCGCGCAGATACGCCACGATCTTTTTTTCCTCGCGCGAAATCTTGACCTGCGTCAATCCCAGCTGCTCCGCAACCTGCTGTTGGGTGTGGTTGCGATAATAGCGCAACAGCACGATCTTTTGCCAGAGCGGTTGCATCCGCGAGATGGCCTGTGTCAAGGCCAGACGGTCGTGCATACGCTCCAGCTCATCCGCGCTCTCCTCGTCTGGCAAAACGGCCTCGTACGTCTGAGCGCTCTCTCCGTTTCCCGCGCCGGGAAGCGTGTCATACAGCGAGCGTACGGGAGAGATCGCATCCAGTGCCATCGCCGCCTCCTCCATATCCACGCCGCACCGCTCGGCCAGCTCACGCACCGAGGGCTCGCGCTCTTCAAGCATGACGATCTCGCTTCGCACCCGCATCAATTGCGCCCCCAGCTTTTTGTAGCTTCGGCTGACCTTGATCATACCATCGTCACGCAGATGCCGCCGGATCTCCCCTACGATCAAGGGTACCGCATACGTGGAAAAGGCGGTCCCCCGTTCGAGTGAAAAGCTACGCACGGCCTTGATCATGCCAATGGTGCCGATTTGAATGAGATCCTCAAATTCGGTTCCTCGCCCACAAAACCGTTGGGCAAGCGAACGAACAAGCCCCGCATTCTCGACGACCAACTGCTCCATCGCGTGATCGTCCTCCCGCTGGGCGCGTTCGATCAACGATCGGTTGCGCTCACTTCTCGCACGGTCAAAGGATGCCGTTTCGTTATCCGCACAGCTCCCCGTAGGCAGATCGCCTGTTTGAATCGTTTGTTCTTGTATTTGCATCATATGCAAAGCATTCACCTCCGGCTCGCGCTCATGCGCTTATGTAGCCGAAAATCGGTCCTGCAACCGCTTGGTCAGCGTTACCGTCGTACCTTTACCCGGACGGGACGTCACCCGAACGCCATCGCAGAAATTTTCCATCACGGTAAATCCCATACCGCTCCGCTCGCCCTCGGCATCCGTCGTATACAACGGCTCACGGGCACGGCGTACGTCCTCAATGCCGCATCCGCGATCCTTGATCTCAATGTTAACCAAGCCTTCGTTGTAAATCCGGACGCGTAGCTGTATCTCACCGATCGTGTCCCGATACGCGTGCACAATGCAATTGGTCACCGCCTCGCTGACGGCACATTTGATGTCGGCCAGCTCGGTCGCACTTGGATCAGCCTGCACACAAAAAGCTGCTACCGCCGCCCGCGCCATACCCTCGTTGACCGACAACGAAGGCAGCTTGATATTGATCTCATTGCGAACAATCAATCCCCGACGAGAACAATCCCCCACAGAATAGCTTGCCATGTTATCCTCTCCTTTCGTTAAACTTATTTGTTTGTTTCGATTGTGATAATACGTTCCATGCCTGCCAGACGCACCATGCGCAAGGCGGCAGGAGAGGGATGGCTCAGAATCAGCTCACCTTTGAGCTTTTTCATCAGTGACAGCCGCCCCATCAGCAGGCCCAGCCCCGAGCTGTCCATGAAATCAACGCCCGACGCGTCAATGCGCAATGTTTTCGGGCGGTGCGCGCAGATGGATTCATCGATCATGCGCCGTACTCGCACGGCGCTGTGATGATCGATCTCGCACGGTAATCGTACGTCCATCACATCGGCATGCACCCGGATGGCAATATCCGCCTTTGTCTTTATCATTCCTTTTCTCCTTTCACTTGCTTGTCCACCTCATTGTAGCACGCCCAAACGGAGAAACTTGTCATAACGTGCCCTCAATCATTTCTTTTTTATCAATATAAATTTGTTTTTCCCTCTTGCGCCAACGTGCGAAATATGGTAGAATATATAGTAAACTTTTTTGGCAAGGAGATGCCTTCATGTTAATGACTGTAAAAAACAAAAAAATCCGCTTCATAGCGGCTTTGTTATGCATATTATTGTTACTTTCATCGCTGATCGGGTGTCGGGACAACACACCGCCCCAGATCAATCGGCCGAACGTTCAAGAGCCTCAATCCTACGAGCCACACGTTCTCCCACCTCCTACCTTCACAGAAGACACCACCGATTACCGTGCGCTGGCACTAGCTCCCTTTGAGACTGTCGATGTTGCTCCCACCACCGATTTTACATACGAGGTGACCGAAGATGGAACCATCTGTCTGACCGCCTATACGGGCGAGGGCGGTGTCGTTGTCCTGCCTGCCGCCATCGATGGCAAGGTGGTAACCGCGCTGGGCAAGGAGCTGTTCAAGGATAGCGAAACGCTGACTGCACTTTCCATTCCCGCTTGCGTGACAGACATCGGCCCCGATCTGCTCACCGGCTGTCGCACCATTCAGTTGCTTCGCACGCCTCAACTTGGAGCGACACGCACGTCGGACGGCTATCTCGCCTACTTTTTCGGTGCTGATCAGGCCGAGGGCATGGGCTTTAAGGTCTCATCCTCGCTGGACACCGTTATTTTGCTCGATACGATCACGAGTCTTTCCGATTTGGCCTTTTACGATTGCGCCAAAATTCGTATGATTCTATTGCCCGACACACTGACAAGCATCGGAAAATTTGCTTTTTCCGGCTGTACGCAGCTGCACTTTATTCCTCTTCCCGCCGCGCTCAAAACGGTCGATGATTATGCATTTGCCAATAATAAATCTTTGATCTCCATGAGCTTTGGCGCATCGGTCGAGCGTATTGGTCTGGGTGCGCTGATGGGCTGCTCCTCCTTGGAGCAAATCACGCTTCCCTTCATCGGCGAAAGCCGCAACAGCGCGTCCCGCCACCTCAGCTACATCTTCGGGGCACAAGCCTATACCTGGACCGGCGGTTACGTTCCGCGGTCGCTGCTCAAGGTTACGCTGACCGAAGGACGCGTTCCTGATTATGCCTTTTACGAATGTGACCATCTGGCTTTGGTCGAGCTGCCCGAAGGATGTGACAGCATTGGTGTGCGCGCCTTTTACGGCTGCGATGTACTGCGTGAGATCGTCTTACCCCAAACGATCCATTCCATTGGCGAGATGGCATTTGCTCACTGCGTTGTGCTTGGCCGTGTCGAGTTCAATTACGGCCTTCAGTCGATCGGTCTGCAAGCCTTCTTTGACTGCTACAGCCTGACGGAGATCACGCTACCCGATAGCTTAACCGCACTTCCCAATGCGGCATTTTCCGATTGCCGATGCCTCAAGAGTGTCACGCTGGGACAAAATCTGCAAACAATTGGCGATATGGCCTTCCGTAACTGCTCCTCGCTCGCCTTTGCCAATGGCGGCGCATCCGACATGACGGTCGGCCGTGGTAATACATCATTAACAGACGTATGGCAAGCTGGGCCGAGCGACAAGCAAATTGAAGCCGCTATCCAAGCCGCCGACCATGCTATTATCACGCCCCGCGCCGACGGCTCGACCATCGACATCACCATTGATCTGTCCGACAGGCAAAATCTGTTCCCCTCCATCGCCTCCCAGCAGTATTACGAGCGCCTGTACGAGCGTACCGTCAAAATGGCCGCTGAACGTAGCATGAATGATGCCGTGCTGATGGACGTTGACCATATCAAATGGGAGTACGAGCTTCATCTGTGGGGCTACCGCTCGGGCAATGAGGCCATCAAAGCTCGTTGCGAAAAAATCGACCTCAACGTAGAGGAAACCGTCTGGACCATGATCGAAAAAGGTCTCGGGGTGTCCGAGAAATAAGATAAAGAAAACCCGTCCGCGCATCAAGGTGCATGGACGGGTTTCGTCTTTATAGATTTAATTCATATTGATCGGCGTTATAATACAGCACGACGCGATCGGGCTTATCCGCAGGCAGCACAAGATAGACCTTGTCTCCTCCGCGTGTGGGTTTTCCTTATTATAGCATCCCCACCGCAATTTGTGAATGGCGGCAGGTAGCATGAATCAATGGCGTTTTTTGATGCGCTCGCCCTCGATATAGGACAAAAATCCCGACGCCGACCACAGGCGGACGTCGCCGAGCAAGGCATCGTCGCGCACCTTTTGAAGCTGTCCGTTTTGCAAATAATCCACGTCAAGCGGAATGGGATTGAGCATGAGCACGTTGATGTTTTGCTTATCGGGACTATAATGCTCCTCGTAACGCACGTCGGGCATCAGATGCACTCCTTCAGGCAGATCGACCACGTGGCTATGGGCATTGGGCATAGGCGCCATGTTCTTGGGGCGAAACAGACCGGGCATAGCCGTGCGATAATATTGGATTCCACCAATGAGCAAGCCGTAGCCGATCTTTGCGGAATAGCTGTACAAACCGTTATCGGTCAGATGCAGCGTTTTCTTTTTGCGAATGGTCGCAAACAGCGAGATGATATAGCGTTTGTCTTCCGCTTCGTAGATCAGCTCGGGACGCGTGGTACGGCGCACCAGAGAACGATAGGGGTGTGCGATACGTAGCGTATGTCCGTTTTGCTTGGCATAAGCAAGCAGCTTTCGGATGGCGGCACGGCGAATACCGACTGCGCGGAAAAACAGAACCAGATAATACACGCCAATCCCGCAGAGCGTCAGCACGCCAAGCTGTAAAAGCAGAACATACCAATCGCGGAAGGATTCATTTTCAATCAGAAAATACAAAACCGCCACCAAAACCGCCGTAAAGACGATAAGAGGATATTTCACCCATCGCGGCAGGCGATCCTTGTTATGTACAACCGCGAGTAGCGTCTGTACCCGAGTCGCATCGCCAAGATCGTCGCAAGCGCGGCGAAAGGCCTCGGAATTTTCAAAGCCCTGCAACGTATAGGCGTAGACAGCATCCTCGATATGCTCGGCATATTCCTGCTTGACTTCCGCACGGCGGCGACGCGACTTGATGTCGTGCGCAAGGTGCGTGGCGTAGCGTTCAATCGCTTCCCCAAGATCGAAATCATCCTTGTCCGTCATACCGACTCCCCCGCCAGTACTTCGTCAACGGCCTCGGTATACGCGCACCATTCCTCTATTCGTGCGGCAAGATGCAGCTTTCCCTGCGCCGTGATGCTGTAATACTTGCGCTCCCTGCCCGTTTCACTCTCGCCGCGGTAGGACTCCAAATAGCCTTCCTTTTCCAGGGTGTGCAAAATGGGGTACAGCGTTCCCTCGTTCAAATGAAAGACATCCCCCGAGCGG
Organism: Clostridia bacterium; assembly: GCA_017507985.1. Taxonomy (GTDB): domain Bacteria; phylum Bacillota; class Clostridia; order Oscillospirales; family CAG-272; genus SIG644. The sequence goes on along the minus strand of JAFVZV010000181.1, from coordinate 4,572 downwards.
CGAGCGATCTTTTGGATGATTTGATAGCCGTAACAATCCCCCTCGGCGATCATCTTGAGTACCATGATCGAGGTACTGCCCTTGAGCAATTCTTTGCTGATCTTCATTTTATCCTCCTTATACATTGATATTCTATACATCGGTTATCTATGTATACAGTATACACGATGAAAATGGAATTGTCAAGAGGAAATGAGATATTTTTTCACAGGCAGGCAAGAGAATCTTGTCCAGAGCTTGGTTTTGAAACAGGCGACAGGAGGCGGCGTACGCAATTCATCTTTATCCGCAGAACCTTCGCGCCGCCCGCAATATCCGCTTACAAGCAAGCGAATATTGCCCGGAGCTTGCAAATTAACCTTGGCTTCGCATGGCGTTGCCCTGCTCCAAACAAGAAAAGGGTGCGACTTGCACCCTTTTCTTGTTTGGAGCAGGCGACGGGAATCGAACCCGACCATATTTTCAAAAATATCTATGTCGTACATAGATATTTTATGTTCCGTGTGAACTTTCGTGTGAACATCACCCGTTATCGTACCCCGCATACTCCATGAGCTTCTCCCTCTCCGCCGCCGACAGCTTCGAAAGTCCATTGACGTATGCCCGGACCTTGTCCTCGCCGTTTTTGTTCTTATATCCGAGGTAGCCCATGATCATATACTTTTGCGCGGCCTTGAGATTGAGTCTCTCTACGTACGCCTCAATCTTGGCAAGGCGCGTCCCCATGATCGCCTTCCCGGCATCATTATAGTCCGCCTTGATCTCCCTCGCCGTCGCCACGATCAGCGCCAGCTTGTCCATGTCGATCGCCTCGGCAAAGAGTACGTTCTTCTCGGACGAATCCACACCCAGTACGTCGTCGACCGCGAGATCCCAGTACGCCTCCCAGATCATCTTGATCGCCTTGGCGCGCACCTCCTCGCTTGCCGCCGCGTACTGGCTCAGCTTCATCATTGAAAGGATCTGCTCCTGCGCGATCGCGTACACCGCCTTGAAGCGCTCACGCTGACGCTTGGTCAGATCGATCTCCTCGCCGTCGTAGGTGATGGTGTCACCCAGAACGCGAGGCAGAACGTCGTATCCCTTCGCCACCAGCTCTCGCAAGCCCGCGCTCATCTTTGCATCCACGTTGCCCACCTTTTCCTCGACCATCATCGAAGCGATCAGTGAGATCATGCCCTCGTCGTCCGCCTCAATGGCAGCGGCGAGATCTGCACGGTAGCTCTGCTTGTATACGCTTCCCTCGATGCGATAGCCCGCCTCAGAGGAAACGCGATTGATAATGCCCGTGACGTTGTTGTAAAGATTTCTCGTCGGCACACCTGACAGCTGACCGGCCGCATACAGAACGTCACGCACCGCCCGCGTCGCTTCCTGCTTGCTGACGTCCTTGCCCTCGGCCGCATCCTGCAAAAGCTGTGCCGTGTCTGCCGTCGTCTTGAGCACGTCGTTCAATGTAGCGATCACAAAGTTGTCGACCTCAAATCCGTCCACGAAATACGAATACGCGTCACGCACGAACGGAATACCGCCGATCATGTTGCCAAAGGCGTCCGCCGCAACCGTTCCGACCGTCTCCTCCTCATCGCGTCTGAAAAGCACCTTGAAGCCGTAAGCCAGCAAAGCGTTGAATACCGCCACGCTGACCAGGACCGCCGTCGACCGCGCACATTCCTTGCGTACCACGGCCAGCTCCTTCTCCAAGCGTGCCACCTCCGCAGCGTTGCCCTGCTCCTTTGCCATGCGGATCTGCGTTCTGATCGACGCCGCATGCGCATACGGCTCAATCATTCTCGCCTGCGTCTTCATCGCATCCGCGATAAACATGTTGAAGCTCTTGAGGGACTCGTCGCCCGATCTCATGGCCGCCGTCCGCTCGGTCGCCATCGAGTTTTGCTGCGTCTCAAGAATGACCTCCTCAAGCAGCTTGCCGGCGGCGATCTTGTTCTCCTCGGTACCAGGCTTGAGCTTTTGATCCTTCTCCACCTGGACCTGGCAGGCCGCAAACAGCTTTTCCACCACGATGCGGTCCACCTTGCCGATGGGCCACATGGCCGCGTCGCGAACCTTCTGCAAGCCGTTGCGTCCGGCTCTCTGCACGGGATTCATGCCCGTGGTCACGCTCTGCGCCAGCACCGCGTCACCGTTGTTGTTACGCAGCCACGCCAGCTTGCAATACTTGTCCACGTCCGCGCCACGCATCGAAAGACCGCGAAGCACGCTGGCCGCATCCACCTTGTTGATCGACGCGATCAGAGAGGACAGCTGCGACGCCCACGTCTTGGGATTAAAGCCCAGCTGATACGAAGCGTAGGCCGAACGAATGGCAGCCACCGCATCGTTGTAGAACCGCTCGGAGCTTCTCTTCTTGGAAACGCCCTCCACGTCCTGCTTGATCTCCTTGAAATATGCCACCATCTCCTTGACGTAGTTGCTCGACTTCGCAAGCTCGGTGCGGATCGTGATGGGATTGTTCGCGCTGTCTCCAATGTTCAGATTGTACATGCGGTTGAAGTTGTCCGTGAAAACGCCCAGACCATCGTACAAAGAGATTGCCTTGATGTGCCGCATGTAAACGATATGTACCGGCTCAATGAGCAGCTTGTGCGCGTTCTTCACCGTGTCCTTGTTAAAGGAAAGATTGCTCACGCGATCTCCCTCGAATACGCTCATCACGTCAATGCTCTCGGCCAGGCCCGTGCGCTTGATCGGGTAGTAATAGCCGCCCGTCACGTTGGAGTCGCCCATCAGAATGTTGTCGATCTTGATCTTGATCTCACGGCAATCGTCAAAGCCGCGCTCCATAATAGCGATCAGACGCTTGTCCTCGGCTGTGAATTGCGCATACAGCTCCGACTGCATGTCGCCCACAGCCCTCTCGATCGCTTTGCTGTGCAGACTCTCCTCGTCTGCCTTCGTCATGTTCAGGGCCTTCTCGGGAGGAAGATCGTTGATCAGATCGATCTTGTGCTTTTCCACCAGCTCACCAAAGCCGTCCGATACGTTGACCGTTCCGGTTTTGCCCTCGATTTCAAAGCCGGCATACGCAAGACCGGCAAAGGCGTGCTCACGCTTCATCGTCATGTAAAGCGAGATCGCCTCCTGCAAAGGAATCGTCTTGCCACCGTACTTGATCTCGGTGTCGTTGTATCTCTTGCCGTAGCTCTTGTTCTTCTCCCAGAACTCGACGAACGACTCGATCAGCTCGTGTTCCTTGACCGCCGCCTCGATCGTTCCGCGACGCAGCTCCTGGAATTGCTCGGTGAAGAATCCACCCTCCATATACGCGTCGGCCTCGCGCATCAGCATGGCAGGATCCGCCGCCAGGCGTGCAAATTTACTGCGCAGGATCCCCTGCAGAATCCCACTCCTGCCCGCGACCTCCTTGGCCATACCAATCTTGCCGATATAGCCCTTGACCTTCGGCTCCGCATCCTCGCGCTTGCCGTTTTTGAAAATCGTGCCGTAGTTTTCGATCTCACGCTTGAAATACTTTAGGATCATCTCGGCCGCATCAATGTCCTCCATGGTGAACGCGCCCCTGCTCGGATCGCTCACGAAGTCCAGCGCGTCGGCGATGCTCTGACGGTACATCTCGTTCTTCACGCCGCCCGAGCCGTACAAAGGATTGTTCGGCGTGTACCACTTGGCAAGCTCCGAAAACCGCTCGCGCATCTTCTTACCGCTCACAAGCCCTCCGCGCCAGTTGAGGCGGGAAAGCTCGGATAGCACCTTCTTGAAGGTGTCGCCCTTGTAGTTGGCCGCGTTGACGTATCTTCCCTTTTTCATGTCAGACAGTCCCTGCGCCTCGTGCTTCAAGTCTCCCATGCGCTTGCTGTACTTCATGGCCTCCTTGTCGCCAAGCTGGACCGCCACGTCGAGCGCGATCTGCTCCTTGGCACTCTCAGCACCGTCCGCATCCAAGACCTCCGATAGCTTCTTCACGGTCTTTTTGCCGTAGCTGTCCGTCACCCTTACGCTGATTGAGGGAAAGATCAACTCAGCCACGTCACGCGCCAGGTCGCGCTTCTTGCGCAGCTCACCCGCCTTGAGTGCCTGGTAGATCTTCTTGTTGGCATTCCACTCGTCGTTGCGGTGGATCAGCCCCTCGATCTCCTTGCCACCGGGCAGCTCAAACGTCAGCCCCTTCTTGACCTCGTCCATCATACCGTGAATGTCGTCGTAAGTGTACCCCGTCTTTTTTGGCTGGGGCTCGTCCGACGCCTCTTTCTTTGGCGCCTGCTTGGGTGCTTCCTGCGCCCTCTTACGGGCATCCTTCTTATCAGCAAACGCACTGCGCGAAAGGATCTCCTCACGTAACCGCTCGACCATCGCCTCCTGCGTCTCGCTGTCACGCACGGTACCCAGCCGCGCCATGTTCAGCGCGATTCGGTTGGCCACGCGCTTGATAAACGCCTTGCCCTTCCTTTCGTCCTCATCCATAGCCAGGTTCTCGGCCTTGACGTAAAGCTCTGCAAGATCCTCCCGGATCTCGACCGCATTACCCTCAATCCCCGCCAATCGCATCAGCTCGTCAATATCATCCGCCGTCTGCTGATTTGCGTCGTCCTT
>JAFVZV010000180.1 GCA_017507985.1 Clostridia bacterium | reverse complement strand
GCGGGTACCTTGTACCGTAGCGAGCAGGATTCGGATGATTTCCGCGAGGCTATTGACCGCTGTGTAACCATTATTGAGCGCCAGATCCGCAAAAACAAGACGAGATTGGCAAGAAGACTGCGTGAGACCATTCCCGAGGATGATTTCTTTGCACCCGAGGATGAGGATCAAGAGCTGGTCATCCGCACCAAGGAGTTTGTTTTCAAGCCCATGTCGGTGGAGGAGGCCATTCTCCAGATGAATCTGCTTGGTCACAGCTTTTTTGTCTTCCGCGACGATAGCGATGACAAGGGAAGAGTGTGTGTCGTCTACGCCCGCCGCGACGGCGACTACGGTCTGATCGTTCCGCAGGACGAATAAAATCAAAGGAGCCTATTTCATGAAAAAAAATCTTTATTGGATAGCTTTGCTTCTTGTCACTGTTTTGTGCATGACGTCCTGTGCGATCTTTGAAGCATCGTGGGATGCGAAAGCAGAAAAATATTATTCAGATCAAGCAAATTTTGTACAACGGTGTGCTGTCATTACTCATATCCAACAGTCCGATGAAGGTAAAATTTATATAACGGTGGAACAGCCGGAGGGCTTTTCAGACGTGTGTTTCAAATTGGATGGCACCAGCTCGAAAATAGCGAAGGATAACGGCTTTATCACGCAAGTGAAGGCGGGAGATGAAATCACTTTTATGTCTGCGCCGCGATATTTTGGCGATGGATACGTCTATCCCGTCGTTTCACTTTCTAAAGGAGATAAGGTATATCTTTCATTTGATGTCGGATATGAGAATTTAATGAAGGAATACGAATAATAAGCAACTGATTTTTCAGTGAATATACACATGGCTGTCGGCGTTTTTCGCCGACAGCCATATATTTTGCCGAAAAATGAAATTTTTATCAACGGGACTTGCATTTTTACATATGATATGATATAATGAAGCATCATTTTAGAGGATACGTGTATTCGGAAAGGAAGGCAATCCTATGAACAAGAAGAGAGTCGGTATCGTCGGTGCGACCGGTATGGTCGGTCAGCGCTTTTTGACGCTGTTGGAAAATCACCCTTACTTTGAAGTAACCGCCCTTGCGGCATCTGCCCGCAGCGCAGGAAAGACATATAAAGAGGCCGTTGGCGAGCGTTGGAAGATGACAACTCCCATGCCAAAGGCTTTTGCCGATATGATGGTCATGGACGCGTCCGAGATCGAAAAGATCGGTGAGCTGGTCGATTTCGTTTTCTGCGCCGTCGACATGAAGAAGGACGAGGTCAAGGCGCTTGAGGAGGCTTACGCCAAGGCCGAGATCCCCGTCGTTTCCAACAACTCGGCGCACCGTTGGACGCCCGACGTTCCTATGGTCATTCCCGAGATCAACAATGCTCACTGTGAGGTCATCGAGGCGCAGAAGAAAAGACTGGGCACCAAGCGTGGCTTTATCGCCGTCAAGCCCAACTGCTCCATTCAGTCCTATGTTCCCGCGCTGACTCCTCTGCTCAAGTATAAGCCCACCATGATCGTTGCCACCACCTACCAGGCGATCTCGGGTGCGGGCAAGACTTTCAAGGATTGGCCCGAGATGGTCGACAACATCATCCCCTATATTGGCGGTGAGGAAGAGAAGAGCGAGCAGGAGCCTTTGCGCGTTTGGGGTAAGGTTGAAAACGGCGAGATCGTCAAGGCGGACGCTCCTTACATCACCACCCAGTGCATCCGCGTGCCCGTATCGGATGGTCACACCGCTGCTGTGTTCGTAAAGTTTGAAACCAAGCCCACCAAGGAGGAGATCCTGGACGCTTGGAAGAATTTTGCGGGCCTGCCCCAGAAGCTGGCTCTGCCTCACGCGCCTGAGCAGTTTATCACCTACTTCGAGGAAGATAACCGCCCGCAGGCCAAGCTCGATCGTGATCTGTACGGCGGTATGGGCGTAACGGTCGGCAGACTGCGCGAGGACGCTTGGTTTGACTACAAGTTCGTGTGCTTGTCGCACAACACGTTGCGCGGTGCCGCCGGCGGCGCTGTGCTCAACGCAGAGCTGCTTTACAAGCTCGGATATTTTGACTAATTGAAAATGATAATGGGGAAAGAGGGAAACTTTTTGAAAAAAGTTTCCCTCTTTCCCCATACCCCTATCTTCCTTCCAAAACTTTGATTGGAAAGGGAATTATTCGGCAAAGCACTCGGCGTACTTGGGATTTTTGCGGAGTTCGGTGATCATACTTTCGGGGAAAAACTGCATACGGTCTTTCCAAAAGATAATTCTGATTGGCGTTTTTGGGCCAAGGATAGTAGCGTCAACTTTGGAAATCAAAGGCGCAGAATAATGATATTCTTCCGCCTCAAGACTCTCGTTATAAGACTTAAGGTGATCAAATCCTTTTTCAAAATAGGTAAGTGCAACTTGGATATCACCGTCTTCGGTTTCCATTTCCGCCAAGTCTAAATAGCGAAGAGCTAAGCCATAATGTCCATGCCCACAGTGCTCGTTATGGAAGATAGCTTCTTCCAGATTCACAACGGCTTTCTTGACTCGTTTGCCATATTCTTGCGTATAGCCCGATGGTTTATAGGACATTGCTAAGCTGACGGAAATGTCGAGCCAGGAGAGAAGCGAGAGAATACATTCGCCCCGAAAACGTTCTGCTTCTTCGCCTACGGTGGCTTGAGGCAACAATAATTCCCGACAAACGGTGATTCCGCTTTGCTTGTATGCAAGCGCCTTGGCTTTTTCGTATTCTCCCATTTCTCGATAGAGTGGGATTGCGTTGTGGATTGCCGTCTCGTGCATGGGGTTGATCTTCAAAAGTTTTTCATATGTTTGAATTGCCTCTTGCCAGTAGATATTTTGTGAGTTATACTCGCTGTCTTCGCACTTGCTCGTTTCATTCCATTTTCCGCCGTATTTGTGCCAACCCCATTGATAAAGTGCCCGAGCCAGTTGCAGAAGAATTTGAGGTTCGCACGGAAATTCCTCGGCGGCTTTGCGTAGCATTTGAACGCATTCGCCCACTTTTTCAGACATACTGCCTTTCTGGCGAATATATCTTTCATTTGATAGCATGAGGTCGGCCTTTTTTAAAATTTCCGCAATCTTCTCCTCCCGATCCCCTTGGTAGCCAAACAGCTCGTCGATGGTGACGTGAAAATAGTTGGCGATGGCGGGCATGAGCTGCAGATCGGGATAACCGCCGCCCGACTCCCAACGAGAAACGGCTTGGCAGGATACGCCGATGGCAGTGGCAAGGTCATTTTGCGTCCGTCCGTCGCGTGCACGTAATTTTTTGATTTTTTCTCCAATATTTATTTGCATGGTAGTTCCTCCATTACGTGATTCACCGGTGTGATTTCATTATAGCATGGCCGAATACGAAAATCAATCATCAATTCGTTGTTGATATATCAAACGTTGCTTGATTTCGATTGGTGCAAAAAGATCATGAAAAAGACTTCCTTTTTTATTTCAAATGTGGTATACTAAATCCAATGAAGGGAGGCGAGCGCATGAATCAAAACGAGGATCGCGTGATTTTTCACTGCGACTGCAATAGCTTTTTCGCGTCGGTTGAAACGCTCGACCATCCCGAATGGGCAAACGTGCCCATGGCGGTGACGGGCGACCCCGAGAGCCGTCACGGGATCATTCTTGCCAAGAATGAACTGGCGAAAAAATACGGTGTGCAGACGGCCGAGACCATTTGGAGTGCCAAGCAAAAATGCCCACAGTTGCTGTGTGTGCCGTCGCATCATCACAAGTACAGTGAGATTTCGAAAAAGATCAATCGGATTTATCTTGATTATACTGATCTGGTCGAGCCGTTCAGCGTAGACGAATCATATCTCGATGTGACGGGCAGTCTTGCGCTCTTTAACCAAACGCCGCGCGAGCTGGCTGACACCATCCGCGAGCGCATACACAAGGAGATCGGTATTACCATTTCGATCGGCGTCAGCTTTTGTAAAGTGTTTGCCAAATTGGGAAGTGACTATAAAAAGCCCAATGCTACGACGGTGTTTGACCGCGCGGCGGTGGAGGAGATCGTACATCGATTGCCCGTGTCTGACATGATGTTCGTGGGCAAAAAGACAGCCCAGCATCTTGCGCATTTGGGTATCACGACCATTGGCGCTTTGGCACGCACTGACGAGACGACCTTGCGTCATGCGCTTGGAGAGCAGGGCGGTATGCTCTGGAAATATGCCAACGGACTTGATGACGAGCCGGTACATTCCTACTATGACAAATACGAGGTCAAGTCAATCGGTAATGGCACGACCTTCCGCCGCGACGTGTATACCCACGACGAGATGCACGCCGGTATCACGATGCTGTGTGACGAGGTCGTGTGGCGGTTGCGCAACGAAAATAAAAAATGCACGGTGGTGCAGGTGACCATTCGCGATCCGGAATTTCATACCATACAACGTCAGCGCAAGCTCGACACACCGACCTGGCTGCAATCCGACATTATTCAAACGGCTGTCGATTTGGTCAGCGCCAACTGGAAAAGCGGTACTCGCATTCGTATGCTGACGGTGACCGTTTCAGGCCTGGTGCCCCCAGATATGGTCGCACAGCAATTGACGATGTTTGACGAGCCCGCCGCCGATGTCCGTCATGAAAAGCAGGAAAAGCTGGAACAGGCAATGATGAGCATCCGTCGCAAAAAGGGGATTGACAGCATTTATCGTGGCGTATACGACGAGCGTGAGCTTGGAGTGAGCAACCGTAAGAATGGAAACAAAGGTGAGTGAAGCGCAACTCTTGCGATGATATAATGCACTTAACAAAGGAAAAGATTATTAATAAAAGCCCAATTTGTCAAGTAGACAAATTGGGCTTTTTGGTTGGCAGAGTATAAGGAATTCATAGCCCCCAACTGGCCTTGGCAAGCCTGAAAAAAGTCCTTATCACATAGGGATAAGGTCTTTCTTTCATGGATTTTTTCAACACGATACGTCTTCAAACAGAAAAAAGACCGTCGATGACGGTCTTTTTCTGTTTGAAGACTAACCCTAATTTTAATACAAATGCACCCCCTTTTGAGGTTAGGGGGTGCAAAGTCATTTCAGGGGGTGCATTTGGGATTAGGGAGGGCAACATTGCAATATTCCACGATTGCAGGTTGCTCCCAATCATCAAAGAAATCTAAATTTATCACTGTGTCGGTTCCGCGATCTGCCCAAAAACGAAGGGTAACCGAGCGAGTTGGCAATTCGCCTTCATCCAAAATCAGCATATCCCCATTATCGTACGATGCAAAAACGTAAAACTGCGTTTCGGGATATTGATATTCGAGGTTTTTCTTCCAATATAGCAATATACCTACCGCCTTGACGAGGAGTATTTTTACTTCTTCGTCTGTTTGGGCATCCAGATGAATCTCATTTCCATCCCATTCAAGTTGGGATAAATCTTGCGTGGATTTAATCTGCTTTCTATCCAATCCACAGAAATTGGACACGCCCCAATACTTTCTTCCGATGGCATCTTTCTTTTGCCAAATGGGATAGCTACTGTCTTGTGAGATAAGATTCACATCGTCAATCTTGTATTGTTCAAGAAGGGATTTCATAGCCCTATTTGGTTTCATGTTGCATCACCGCCTTTCTTTGAATTATATCATAATTGTAATTCTCTTTCAACGATTACCGCCTGTAATTTAACGTTTGCTTGTCTTTTAGCGATTTGAAATGGAAGCAAATGTAATAGTAAGAGATCCTACTCCTGCGAAAGTTCTCGAAATACTGGCTTTAGGTATAAAATAACCGTCATTCCGTTGTATCAGAATGACGGTTATTCTTTGGTGGAGCATAGGGGATTCGAACCCCTGACCCCAACACTGCCAGTGTTGTGCGCTCCCAACTGCGCTAATGCCCCGCCCGTATATCATATCACATTCGCCTCGCCTTGTCAAGCATTTTTTTGGTGAAGTACTCAATTTTTTTGCATTTTCTTGGATAGAGGAATACTCAAGCGGTGAGAAATCTTGACAAAACGGGGGAACTGTGATATGATAGTGTCATTAAGCGGTAAGGAGATAGAATATGAAACGCGTAATTACTATACTGATGGCGTTTGTGCTGCTGTTTTGCTTGGTAGCCTGCAGTTCAAAGGATGTGCTTGAGGTCAAACAAAAGCAATATACCAAGGACGGAATGTCCATTACTTTACCGAAAGTGTTTGAAGAAGTTAGCTATGGCGGTTTAACTGCATGCTATAACACGGATGAGATCACGGTTTTCGTTTGTAAGGAGACCGTCAAGGCTGAGACCTTGGACGAATATGCGGACATTGTATTTGAAAACAATGCCGATGTAGATCCGAGTGCTATCGAAAAGATCGAAGGCCTGACAACGATGGAATATTCCTATTATAACCCTGCAGCACAAGTGACAATTTGGTATTTCACAGTTATGTACCAAGGTCCCGACGCTTTTTGGCAGTTCCAATTTGCGTGCGATGATGCTCATTACGAAGCGTACAAGCCGCATTTTATCGAATGGGCCAAGACGGTTACCTTTGATTGAGGTATTGCCTAAACAATAAAAAAGGAACGACACTTCTAACAATGATATGAAAAGGGAGAGTTACATGAAGGTTGAACTGATCAGCTATACCCCCAATCCCATTGAGGCCATTGAACGCGCGGCGAGCACCTGCTATGACAGCATGCCGACGGGCGGAAAGATCATGCGTCACTGTTACCGCAGCGGTCATCACAGCGTATTGGAATTTGCCGATTTTTCGTTTAAAATCTCGGGCGTCAGCCGCGCTCTGACACATCAACTGGTGCGACACAGAATCGCCAGCTATGCCCAACGAAGTCAACGCTATTGCACCGAGGACGGTTTTGAATATGTGACTCCTCGCAGCATTGCCAAGGATGAACAAGCACTGGCACGCTACAATGAAACGATCGAAGTCATTAAGAAGGCATATGAAGACCTGCTGGCAAACGGCGTTCCCGCCGAGGACGCAAGAATGCTGTTGCCCAATGCTTGCTGTACCCAGATTTGTGTCAAGATGAACCTGCGCGCACTGATCCACTTTTGCAACGAGCGGCTTTGCGCCTGTGCTCAGTGGGAGATCCGCGAAATGGCAAGACTGATGGTTAAGGCTGTTGTCGAGGTTGAACCCGCGCTGGCAGAGTTTCTGGTGCCTAAATGCGAGGCACATGCACCGCATAGCTTTTGCACTGAGAGCAAGTCTCGGAGCTGTGGACGTCATCCCCTCATCGGTGACGTCGTTTCTAAAAAATCAAATTGACCGAACAATAAAGAACAATAAAGAGGAAGGAATTTGCTGTGAAGATATTTGTTACAAAATTGGGGATTTTTTTGCTTTCGTTTCTAATGATCGCGGGGCTTGCTATCGTTCCTGCCTTTGCAGCCAATAACGTTAAAGATAAGTATCCCCTGGATGAAGAAAGCCCCCTGAAAGATTTATATGTCGGCTTTTATGGTGACTCCATTTGCGAGGGCATGGTCGAGATGAACACCGAGTATGCCTCTGTTCGCGCATGGGCGGGACGAATTGCCGCTGCTAACGGATGCAAATTTGATAACTATGGTCGGTCGGGAGCCTCCATTTCCAACTGCCGCGGTGCTAACACCATTATGACGCAGCTTGAAAATAGCAAGCGAGCCGGTAAGCAGTACGACATTATCGTTTTGCATGGCGGCGTTAACGACGCATGGGATAACGTTGCCGTTGGAGAAATTGTTGAGGGCTATCCGCCTACGTCATTGTATGATCCATCCACCTTTGCACCTGCGCTTGAGCAAGTCTTTTCTTATGTGGAAGAAAATTTCCCCGATGCCATGGTATGCTACATCATCAATTTCAAATTTTTAAATGCGAGTATGGGCATCAGCTTGATGGATATGGATAGATACGTTGAAGCCACAATTGAAATTTGCGAAAAATGGGGCATTCCTTATTTGGATCTTTATCACAATGAAGAGCTTGTCGATGCGTTGCATCCGTATACGATCGGCTCCGGAGGGACAAAGAACTATCAAAAAACCTATTTGTATGATTTTGTTCATCCCAGTACCAATGGATTTGATTTGATCTACCCTTACATCAACGAATTTTTGATCGAGCTGGTCGATCCCGATTACAACGATAACAAGGAGCCCGATCCGGAACCGGAGCCTGAGCCTGAGCCCGAACAAAAGCCTGAACCCGAGCCGGAACCTGAGCATCCAAGTCACCAAGAAGAGCCCGATCCAAGCCTCGAGCCTACGCCCGATCCAAAGGGCGGCTGTCAGTCGAGCATGAGCGCCCCCGCGATGGCTGTAGGTACGATTTTGATGATGGGAATGCTGGCAATCACGCGCAAAAAGAAGCGCAACGAAGCCTAAATACATATATGATAAAGAGCCGCAAGTCATTGAACTTGCGGCTCTTGCTTGTTAATTAATCTTCTTTTTCTTTGCTTTCGTCGCGATCTTCGTCTTCGTCCTCGTCATCCTCGGCAGGAGCGACCTCAACGGTGGCTTCCTTGACCATGTGATCCTGCACCTCGGTGATGCGAATCGTCATGCGTCCAATCACAATGTCAATGTCCTGCTCGCCGTCGTCGGGGATATAGCCAAGCTCGCTGAAGACCAGACCCGTGAAGGTGTCGCAATCCTCCTGCTCAAAGGTCAATCCCGTGACCTCGCCCAGCTCGTTGAGCTCGACGTTGCCGTGCAGGGCATAAGTGTTTTCGGAAATCTCCTCGACGCCAACAGCTCCCTCGGCATCCTCGCCTTCACCTACCGGGGCATCACTGCTGTCAAACTCACCAACCAACTGCTCGACCAGGTCGTACAGCGTAACGATACCCGTCATGCCGCCGTATTCATCCAGAACGATTGCCATGTTATTGCGTGTGTTTTTCATATTGCGGAACAAAACGTCCGCTTTTACGTTTTCAGGAACAAAATAAGGTTGTTTGATGGTGTTTTCCAATACGGCCTCGCGATTCTTATCGGCAAGACGGAAGAAGTCCTTGGCGTTCAGAATTCCGACAACGTGGTCGGCCGATTCTTCGCAGACGGGGTAAAGGGTGTGACGGTTTTCGTGGATGGTTTCTTCCCAAACGGAGATATCATCCTCCATCCAAAGCAGAGCTACCTCGGTGCGGTGAGTTGCAATGTCGCCTGCATTGAGATCGTCAAATTCAAATACGTTACGGATGAGCTCCTTTTCCTCGTGGTCGATGGTACCGCTTTCGCTACCTGCGTCGACCATCAGGCGGATATCTTCCTCGTCAACCTGCTCGACCTCCTCGTGCGGGTCGATACCGCGCATACGGAGTACGGCGTTGGTTGCGGCGGAAAGCAACCAAACGAAGGGGGTAAACAGCTTGGATAGGGAAGTGATGAAGCCGACTCTCTTGAGAGCCATAGCCTCGCCCTTGCGTTGGGCCACTCTCTTGGGAACGAGCTCGCCGAACACCAGCGTAAAGAAGGACAGGATCAGCGTAATGACGATGACCATGACGCTCTCCAGGGCAACCTCGCCCGTTTCGGGGTAGGTCATACCGGATATGTCGTAGATCCATTTGGTCAGCGGCTCGGCAAAGCTGTCAGCCGCCAGTGCACTTCCCAGAAAACCGGACAGCGTAATGGCGATTTGAATGGTAGATAAAAACTTCTCCGGCTTGCCCGTCAATTTGAGCAGTTGTTTGGCGCGCTTGTCGCCCTCGTCAGCCAAGGCGCGCAGGCGGATCTCACTGACGGAAACGAGCGCAAGTTCCGTGCCTGCGAAATAGGCGTTGACTGCGATGAGAAATATCTGCAGGGCAAGCAACAAAAGTAATCGGGGAATTTCCAAAATAAGTAACCTCTTTCTTGTGTTATTTGAAAAAAATCGGCTTCCATTCCGAAAAACGAGTATAAGGCACAGACCTGCACGCAAAAAAGCGGGCAAGTCTATGCCTTATCCTATTTTATATGTGTACACGTTACCGTGCAATTCGTATTTCGGTCAGGGTCACTACTGTCGCCCGGATTCATGGAATGATACGATTCCTTTCTTGAATAATAAGTACTAGTATTATACCGTGCTCTGATGGTAAAGTCAAGGGCTTTGTGCGGAATTAACAGTTTGTTCATAATCGCACTGTCAAGTAAAGATGTACACACGCCAAAAAGGGAAAACCCAATGCGGATTTTCCCTTTGAATACTTTGTAATATTATACCAATCTGCGTCCCATGAGAACACCCATGACGGAGGCCATCATCAGTCCACGTGTCCAACCGCTGGAGTCGCCCAGACAGTAAAGGTTTTGAATGCTGGTGTTGAAATTCTCATCCATCTTGACACGGTTGGAGTAGAACTTCAACTCAGGGGCGTAAAGCAGCGTTTCATAAGAAGCAAAGCCGGGAACGACCTCGTCCATCGCCTGAATAAAGCTGATGATATTGCTCATCGCGCGATAGGGAATCGCTGCTGTGATATCGCCTGCGACTGCATCGGGCAGCGAGGGCTTGAGATTGCTTTGCGAGAGCTCCTTGGGCCAAGTGCGCTTGCCGTCGAGAATGTCACCGAAGCGCTGGACGAGAATGTGTCCCGCGCCGAGCATATTGCAAAGCTCACCTACTTTTTTTGCGTATTCGATGGGTTGATTGAAGGGCGTATTGAAGTTGTGCGATACCAAAATGGCGAGATTGGTATTGTTGGACTTGAGCTCCTTGTAGGAATGTCCGTTAACGACAGCCAGGTCATTATCGTAGTTCTCCTGGCTGACGAACCCACCGGGATTCTGACAGAAGGTTCGCACCTTGTTCTTATAGGGCTGGGGATAACCGATGAGCTTGGATTCGTACAGTACCTCGTTGACCTTTTCCATGATCTCGTTGCGCACCTCAACGCGTACGCCGATATCGACCGTGCCGGGTTCATGGGCAATGTCATGCTCGGCACACAGCTTTTCCAACCAGTCTGCGCCGCGGCGCCCCGTAGCTACAACTACATCGTCTGCGTAGACAATATGCTCGTCCTTACCGTCGGCGCGTACGATGACCGCACCGGTGCAAACGTTACCGTCCAGCACAACGTCGCGGCATTCATAGCCGAACAACAGCTCTACGCCATGCTCGGTCAGATAATCTTCAATGGCCAGATACAGGCTTTGCGCTTTCTCTGTTCCGAGATGACGGATGGGACAGTCGACCAGCTTGAGTCCCGCGCGAATGGCTCTTTTGCGAATCTCCTTGACCTCGTCAGGATTGCTGACGCCCTCGATATGCTCATCAGCGCCGAATTCGAGATAGATTTTATCGGTATAGTGGATGGTTTCCTGTGCCAGATCTTCGCCGATCAAACGGGGCAGGTCGCCACCGACGTCACAGCTGAGTGACAGCTTTCCATCTGAAAAAGCACCGGCACCCGAAAAGCCCGTGGTAATGTGACAATAAGGCTTGCAGTTGACACAACGGTTGGTCTTGGATTTCGGGCAAGCGCGGCGACGGACAGACTGCCCTTTTTCTACAATGATAATTTTCTTTTGACTACCCTTGCGTAGCATTTCAAGGGCGGTAAAAATGCCGGCAGGGCCAGCGCCGATGATCAGCGTGTTATATTTCATAGCGTATGATCGCTCCTTTCGTTTGGAAATATCAGGTATCATGAAATTATACCATGAACAATGAAGAAAGTCAAGGTTTTTTGTTTAAATTGCCCTTCGTGGCAATGCAATCGAAAAATAATACATATGTTGCGAAGAAAATGCAGGCGGTTTGATAAAAATAGAGAAAACCACTTGAAAGTATCAAGAAAAAATGTTATAATTAATATGTATATTTATTTTTATGATAACTCTTAACAAAACAGCTTCTTGTGAAAAGGAGAACGATCATATGAGATTTTTGATGCATGCTAAGACACGACGTGCGATGGCACTGATTTTGTCCTGCGTGATGTTAATACTGTTGCTTGGCGGGCTTGCGGGCTGTCGGACACCGAGCGAACCGCCCGTATACGATACCCGATTGAATTTTCTGAGCACCGGCGGTGTCAGTATTTACCGCATTGTATACCCCAAGGAAAACTGTCCCGCTACTGTTCTTGCGGCGGCTCAAGAGTTGGAATTTGCTATGCAGGAAGCGTTGGGCGTTGATGTGGCGATCACGGATGATCATGGCACAGCCAATGCCACCGACCAGCTTCAGCCGTATGAGATCCTGATCGGTGAAACGGCTCGCACTGCTACCCAAAATGCATTGCCGGAACTGGAAGGCGATGAGTACGTCATCCGTGTCGACGGGCACAAGATCGTTATCGTGGGAGCAACCAATCGAGCAACCTGTGCCGCTGTGCGCTATTTTATCAAGGATGTCATTCAGCAAAAGGGTGAAACGAGTACGTCTGAGCGTCCGCCGGTAAAAATTGATGTTGACTATCATTATCAAGGCGTATACCAATTGCCTCTGTACCCCAGTGAATCGGTGGAAACTACATTGCCTATCGCGCCCTATCGCGCGACGGTGCTGCAGACCATTGCCATGCCGACAAACGCCTATGATCACTTGACATTGGCGACACTCCAGGGGCTGAGCTCTCTGTATAGCAGCGAGCAAATTTTCATTCGGACACAAGAAAACGAACAGTGGCTTTCAATGATGATGCAAAAGGGCGAGCTGACGGTATCGGAATGTAATGATGCTGAGCAGATGTGGACGTTGGGCCTTTTGCTGAATCACTATAGCGAGATGCTAGGCGGCTATATTCTTTGCTCGTCTGACTTGACAAGCGAATCCGTCGAGGTTGCCATCAATTTGGCACATCAGCTCAACGCCGTTGTGGTTACGCCGGACAATGAGGAGCTGGCACAAACGGCAGGGCTTTCGTTGGTGCTTGACGTGCGTGACAAAAACGATGCGTGGCTACGCGGCAGTGAATACTTCGCACAATTGAATTGTGCGCTGGCCGTCGAGCCGGATACGGAACACGGCTTTTCTTTGATCGATTATGCGGTCATGACGGGATGCTATTATCACGATTACCGCGCAGGCGATGAGTATATGCACGTTCAAGCATTCAAGCATCTTGAGCGCGGTTCGTATCTTTTGTCTGCGCCGACAGACGATAAGCACAACACCGTTACCTTTGATGCGATCGGCGTTACGGTGTTGGAATTGGAAGCTGTGTATGGTGACAATCTGTCGGTCATCACCGGCAAATTGCCCGCTGAATTACAAGCAATGCTGTTTGCACAGCAGTAAGTTGATATATTGGGAAAGGGAGAGAGCATGAAACAGACGACACAGGTGCAGAGCAATCCTTTCCCCTATTCAGATACCAATAAGCGCTATTACACCTACGACTATTATCTGAAACAAACGTTTGGCGGTAAGTGCGCCAAGATCCCGTTGGATGCGGGACTGACTTGCCCCAACATTGACGGTCGTTGCGGCACGGGCGGCTGCATTTATTGTTCGGGGCGAGGAAGCGGAGATTTTGCGCAGCTTCCCGATCTGTCTATTGAGGAGCAGTATCGCCGCACGCGGGAGCAACTGTCAAGCAAATGGAGCGTCGAGCGGTGTATTCCGTATTTCCAGGCACACACCAACACCTACGCGCCCCTTTCGGTTTTGCATTCTCTGTTTGAGACGGCACTTTCTTTGCCGGGTGCGGTTGGATTGAATATCGCGACGCGAGCGGATTGTCTGCCTGAGGATATCGTGGCCTATCTTGCCGAGCTGTCGCAGCGCACGGTGCTGACAGTTGAGTTGGGGTTGCAGTCCTGTCACGATCGCACGGCAATGCTGATCAATCGCGGACACACATGGGCGCAGTTCTGTCAGGGTTATGAAGCGCTTCAAAGAGCAAGCCGTGATATTCGAATTTGTGTGCATCTGATCTTTGGCTTGCCCGGTGAGAGTGAGGATGATATGCTTGAAACGGTTCGCCGTGTGGCTCAGCTTCACCCGCATCAGGTTAAGATCCACTTGCTACACGTACTGAAGGGAACGGCTCTTGCAAATATGTATGAGCGAGGTGACTATCAGCCCATGACGCGGCAGGCCTACATTGAGACGGTGGCCAAAGCGCTGATGCTGTTACCCCCCGATACGGTGATCGGACGCCTGACGGGTGATGGTATGGCTGAAGATCTGCTCGCACCCGACTGGAGTCGTCGCAAGGTGACGGTGCTCAATGATATCGATAAGCTGCTGTACGAGCGCAATTGGCAGCAGGGAATGAAGTTTGAAAAAATAAACACCCATGTCACATGGTGTTAATAAAATAGTAGTATACTATCATATTGGTTTGAACGATATGCAACCGTATGGAAAGGATAAATAGAGGTTCATGAGTAATAAAATGAAGGATACACAAAAGGCCTGTCGCTTGAAGACGTCGATTGGCGGTCAGGCGTTGATCGAAGGCATTATGATGCGCGGCCCAAAGATGACTGCTATGGCAGTACGCAATCCCGAGGGCGAGATCGTGTTGGAAAAATGGCCGACGGTTGTCAAGGAAAAAGCGAAGTTTTTTAAGCTGCCCTTTGTGCGCGGCATTTTCAACTTTATCGATACCCTTCGCTTTGGCTATAAGTGCTTGATGCGTAGTGCTGAAATTTCCGGATTTGATGATTTCGAGGACGATGACCCAAAGCCCAAAGCTGAGCAAGCGGAGCAACAAACCGATGTGCCTTTTGGAGATCAACTTGGGGAAGCTGAAGATTTGACGATGATCGAGCAAATGTCAGAACCCGCGCAGGACGTGGTAGCTGAAACTACGGACGCACAAGCGCCTGCCGAGCAGAAAAAAGAGGATTCCTCTAAAGTGATGAATGTTATGATGGTCATTGCCACCGTGTTGGCATTTGGCTTGGCGTTTTTGCTGTTTTTCTGGTTACCCTCGCAGTTGTATATGTGGCTGCCTGACAGCGTGTTTTCTCCCGATAATCGCTTCTTTAAGTCGATCTTCGAGGGCATTATGCGTGTGCTGTTACTGGTAGGATATATGTCGGCGGTCTCGTTGATGAAGGATATTCGCCGCACATATATGTTCCACGGGGCCGAGCACAAAACGATCTTCTGCTACGAGGCAGGGCTGGAGCTGACTGTGGAGAATATTCGCGGTATGCGCCGTTTCCATCCTCGTTGTGGTACGTCATTTTTGATTATTATGGTCATTGTCAGTATTGTGGTTGGCTTTTTCATTCCACCGACCTTGCCCACCATTTTGCGTGTGTTGATTAAGGTCGCGCTGATTCCGTTGATTGTTGGTGTTGGCTATGAGCTGATCAAGTTGGCAGGCCGTCATGACAATTGGTTTACTCGTATCATTTCTGCGCCAGGTCTGCTTTTGCAGCGCTTGACAGTGTTTGAGCCTGATGATGATATGATTGAATGTGCCATCGTGGCCATGAAAGAGGTCATTCCCGAGGACGGTAGTGACAAATATTAAAAATATTAATTCATAAGAAAAGAGGTATGACATCATGCGTTTGATCGTGTGCGATTCACAAAAAGACATTGCCAATTTTGGCGCAAATATGATTGCTGAGGTTATGGCAAGCAAAAAGGACGCTGTGCTCGGTCTTGCTACGGGCTCGACTCCCATTCCCATGTATGCGGAGCTGGTGCGCCGTTATGAGGCAGGAGAGTTGGATTTCTCTACCGTTCGCTCGGTTAATTTGGATGAATACTATCCGTTGGCTCCCGATAACGATCAGAGTTATCGCTATTTTATGAATCATCAACTGTTTGATCATATCAACATTGATAAAAACAATACCAACGTACCCGATGGTCTGGCTCAAGATCCGTCTGCCGCCTGCGCGGCATACGAGCAGCTCATTCGCGAGTTGGGCGGTATCGATATTCAAGTGTTGGGTATCGGCGGCAATGGCCATATCGGTTTCAACGAGCCTGCCGAAACCCTTGATCCTCTGACGCATTTGACCGATTTGACCGAGGATACCATTCGCGCCAACGCTCGGTTCTTTGCAAGTGAGGCTGACGTACCTCGCCACGCCCTTACGATGGGAATTGGCACCATTTTGTCGGCACGCCGCATTCTGCTCATTGCCACGGGCGCCGCAAAGGCCAAAGCCATTGCTACGGTGCTGTCGGGCAAGCTGACGACAAGCTGTCCTGCTTCGCTTCTCAATCTTCACGAGGATGTAACCATTCTGTGCGATTGCGATGCTGTATCACTTTGTGACGAAAAAACGCTGGCGGCATTCGCTTAAAATCGGAAGGATCGTAAAAATATGGAAGATATCAAAAATCAAGCAAGAGCGGCAGTGAGAGAGCTGCTCTCGGTGGCTAAACTGCGCCGCGGCGATATTTTGGTGGTAGGTTGCTCATCCTCTGAGGTCGTTGGCGCGCGCATTGGCAAGGGCTCATCCGCCCAAGCTGCCGAGGCGATTCTTGCGGGTGCTGCGCCTGTGCTGGCAGAGCAGGGCATCTATCTTGCTGCCCAGTGCTGTGAGCATCTCAACCGCGCCTTGATTATTGAGCGCGAATGCGCTGAAAAATACGGCTACGACATCGTCAGTGTTTTGCCTCAGCCCCATGCAGGCGGCTCGTTTGCTACGGCGGTGTATGCGCAGATGAAGGATGCTGTGGCGGTGGAGCACATCCGCGCCCATGCGGGACTGGACATAGGCGGTACGCTCATCGGCATGCATCTGCGCGATGTGGCTGTACCAGTTCGATTGTCGCTGGATCATATTGGCGAAGCAATTTTGCTGTGCGCCCGTACTCGCCCGAAATTTATCGGCGGCTCGCGCGCGCAATACAGCGCGGATGAAATTCGTTGAAAGGACCCGATATGAAAGTACTTAAAAAATTTGCGGATCATCTTTGCCGTGTGTATACGATATCCGCTATGCTGTTCCTCTTGCTCAATATCGCCATTGACGGAACGCTGGAGGATACTGAAATCATCACAAAAGCGTATTTGCTAGTGTTTGTCTTTGCCATTGGCTTTGCGTTGGCGAATCTGATCTATGGCTCCAAGACGATCTCTTCGTTTGGTGTGCGCCTGGTCTGCCATTTCGTTGTTGTTACAGCAAGTGCATTTCTGTTTTTGTACTTGCCGAATATGCCCGGTGCAAGCGCGTCAAGCAAGCTGATTATGCTCTTGCTGTTCGTTCTTTTGTATTGGATCTGTATGTCGGTGTATTTGGCATTTGCGAAGGTCATAAAAAAGGCAGAGCCCCAAAAATCCGAATATAAAAGCGTATTTAAAAAGTAAAAAAGCGTTGTCCCGAAGCGTTCGATTATTCTGCGTGTTTTTGGGCAATACTACGGTCATTCCCATCATCGCGCACAGAAAGGAGTGCTTCGTCCGCTATGAATCAATTTACCAAAAGTCAAAGAGCTATCCTTGCTTGTCTTTCTATGGTAGCAGTCGTGCTCATCGCGGTTTGTTTGATCGCGTCGCTGACACTCGGCGTGATCACGTTGGTACGCGCTGACAATGGTGAAGCGCCGAACGGGGAGAACAATGCCGAAACAAATGGCGACAGAGAAACGCCCAATCAGAATGAAACGCCTGATCAGAACAATACGCCGAGTACGCCCACGGGAACACCATCCCGTGTGTTGGGGGCAACGGCGGATATGGGACAGTCTTACATCGACAGCATGATTTTCGTCGGTGAATCGACCACAGCCCACCTGCGTAGCCGCGGCGTGCTGACGGGGGGACAAAATACCAAGCAGGTGTGGTCCAACGAGTCTAACACTATGGCGCTTGATCTCAATATTTTGCAAAAGACCATTAACTATCCCGAAACGGGACAGGCGATGACCATTTCTGCTGCTGCGGCAGTTGCCCAGCCTAAGTATATCGT
>JAFVZV010000179.1 GCA_017507985.1 Clostridia bacterium | reverse complement strand
CAACCGCGCAGCGTCGATTACTTTGTGGGGTATTTTCAGCACAAAGATCAATAAACAGTTCGTCTGTAAAAATTGCGGTTATAAATGGTAAAAAGAAGCTCCACCGGCACAAAAGCTGGTGGAGCATTTCTTATTCAAGCACATTGATCACGGGAACACCGTGCTTTTCGGCATAGCGGATCGTGTTAAGCGTTCCACCCTTTTCACCGTTGAACACGGCGATCACGCGGGCGGAGCGGTCGACCATCCATTCGTTGCGGATTTGGTAGCAGGACATACTCTGCTTCGGACAGATGAAACGGATGAGGTCGGCTTCAGCCATAACGGCAGCATACCGCTTTTGCCATTCCAGCTTCCAAGAGAGTTCGAAACCCTCAAAGGGGCTGGCAGCGATTAGGTGGAGAGAGGGATTTTTCTTTTTCAAGCGCAGGACAATTTCAGCAGCCCAGATATCCGAGCCACGTGCCATACCAGAGATAAAGGTAGTAAACCCAGCATCAATGGCGGCTTTGATTTCCTTCTCAAGAGCAGCAACGACCTTGCGCTCTGGCATGTCGATTTTTTCGGGACGATGACCCGTAAAGCAGCAGCGATGTAAACGGAGTTCTTGTTCGGTAGGCATAAAGCACACACCTCCTTCAAATAATAAGCATAACTATCACCACAAAATGCGATATGACTTCCACCTCTCTACTCTAACGCTATCACCACGAATGGTGGTATAATATAGAAAAGAAATGAGGTGATTTTGTGGATGTCAAAGAGAGATTAATACAGCTGCAGCAGCAGCGCGGCTGGACAGACTACAAGATCGCCAAGGAAGCTGGCTTGTCGTCAAATACGGTGTCGAACATTTACCGCAGGAACAACGTTCCCAGTTTGCCTACGCTGGAGGCACTGTGCAAAGCATTCGGTATCACAATGGCACAGTTCTTTGCAGAGGATGATCTGGTCGAACTGACACCCGAAATACGGGAGCTGGTCGACAAGTGGACTGCGCTGACTGACGAACAAAAAGCGGCGGTTTGGCAGATCTTGAAAAGCTACGAAAAATAAGAAAATCACAGATAAGGGCGGCAACGCCCTTATTTTTTATGGCAAATATCGCAAAGTTTGGTGGTACGTCTTCCTCAATTATACCATAACGGTGTATAATATACAAGCGCCCTCTCCAAAAAAATTTGCATCAAGGCGTCAGTTGCAGGCTGGCGCTTTAATTTTTGTGCAAAGAAGGAGGTGAGAAGGATGGAAAAAATCAAACTGAAAAGAACACAGCAACCGAGACCGTCGTCGAGGAAGCAGCAGCGGAACGAAAAAATCCGAGAGCGGCTCAATGAGCATATCGAGGTGCAAGTCATCCCCGCGCTTGCCGATCGGGACGGTTACGAAAAACGCAAACAGCGCGTGTGCGCCTATTGCCGAGTCAGCACAGACATGGACACACAGGCGTTGAGCTATGAGTTGCAGGTGCAAAACTACACCGAGTACATTACCAGCAATGAGGAGTGGGAGTTTGTAGGCGTCTACGCGGACAGAGGTATATCGGGAACATCGCTCAAACACCGAGATGATTTCAACCGTATGATAGCCGACTGCCGAGCAGGCAAAATCGATCTCATTATCACAAAAGCCGTAACGCGATTTGCGCGTAATGTACTTGACTGCATTTCGACAATTCGAATGCTAAAACAGCTGGAGCATCCAGTTGGGGTCTTCTTCGAAACGGAGCGGATCAACACGCTGGATACGACATCGGAGACATACCTCGGACTGATAAGCTTATTCGCACAGGGCGAATCGGAATCAAAATCGGAGAGTCTCAAGTGGTCATACATACGACGATGGAAACGCGGCACAGGCATTTACCCAACATGGTCGCTCCTCGGCTACGAGGTAGACGAAGAAGGACATTGGGTAATCGTGGAGGACGAAGCGGAACTGGTACGGATCATATACGATATGTACCTCAACGGCTACTCCTCCCCGCAAATCGCGGATGTACTAACAAAAAGCGGAGTACCAACGGCGACGAACTTAACAACATGGAGCTGCGGCGCGGTGCTGGGGATACTTCGCAACGAAAAATACTGCGGTGACGTTTTGTGTCAAAAGACGATAGCGATGGACATTTTCTCGCATAAGTCGATAAAGAACACGGGACAAAAGCCGCAGTATTTCATTGAGGGGCATCACCCCGCAATCATAGAAAAAGATGATTGGTTGCGGGTGCAGCAGCTCATCAAGGAACGCTTCTACTGCAGGCAGCGGAAGCGACGGTCAAAGCCCCGTATTGTGCTGAAGGGGTGCTTGGCAGGCTTCACCATGATAGACCTATCGTGGGACGAAGACGATATCGCGCACATTTTCTGTGCAGCACCAACGGCAACAGCCGAACCGACCGCTATGGCGGATCACATTCAAATTATAGAAATTAAAGGAGACAAATAATCATGTCAGTATTGGAAAGATTCAAACTCGTAGAACTCATCACCACCCGCACCGAGAGCATCGCAACCTT
>JAFVZV010000178.1 GCA_017507985.1 Clostridia bacterium | reverse complement strand
GAGTTTTTTCCCGATGCGGCGGTCGAGTATTTTGTTTCCTATTATGACTACTATCAGCCCGAGGCATACATTCCGGGTAAGGATATGTATATTGAAAAGGACGCACTTGTCAACGAGGAGATCGACAGATTGCGCCACAGCGCAACCAGCTCGCTCTTCGAACGGCGGGATGTGATCATTGTCGCCAGTGTTTCTTGCATCTACTCACTGGGTGATCCCGATGAATATCGTGAATTGGTTTTGGCTGTTCGTCCGGGAATGTATATGGACCGCGATGCCTTTGTCCGCCATTTGGTGGCCATCAGCTATAGCCGCAACGACATCGAGTTTGCCCGTGGTACCTTCCGCGTACGGGGTGACGTTGTCGAGGTAATTCCCTCAGCTGAGTCGGAGCACGCTGTGCGAGTCGAGTTTTTTGACGACGAGATCGAACGCGTCAGCGAAATTAATATCGTCACGGGAGAGATTTTACGCGGCTTGTCATATGCGGCCATTTATCCTGCGACCCACTATGCAGTTTCGGATGCCAAGCGCGAGGCGGCTCTCGCCGAGATCGAGCGTGAGATGATTGAGCGTGTCAAATATTTTACATCCAATCAGCAGCTGCTCGAAGCACAACGCATCGAACAACGAACCAAATACGACTTGGAGATGCTGCGCGAGATCGGCTACTGCTCGGGCGTTGAGAATTATTCTCGCGTTCTGGCGGGGCGCCCCGTCGGGGCAACGCCCTATACCTTGATGGACTATTTCCCAAAAGATTTTCTTTTGTTTGTGGACGAATCGCACGTTACGCTGCCACAGGTTCGTGGCATGAGCGGCGGTGATACCGCGCGCAAAAAGAATCTGGTGGATTATGGTTTTCGTCTGCCCTCGGCCTACGACAACCGCCCGTTGTATTTTGATGAATTTGAGCAAAAGATCAATCAAGCGGTGTTTGTCAGCGCGACTCCCGGGGATTATGAAAATGAAAATAGCGCAGGTACAGTTGAGCAGATCATCCGTCCGACGGGATTGCTTGATCCGCTCATCGACGTGCGTCCCATTGAGGGGCAGATCGACGATCTTTTGGGTGAGATCCGTCAGCGCGTGGACAAACACGAGCGAGTGCTGGTCACCACGCTGACCAAAAAGATGGCCGAGGATCTGACCGATTATTTGGAACAGCACGGCGTAAAGGTTCGCTATATTCACTTCAACGTCGAAACGATGGAGCGTATGGAGATCATCCGCGATCTGCGCTTGGGCGTGTTTGACGTTTTGGTCGGTATCAATCTGCTGCGTGAGGGTCTGGACATTCCCGAGGTCAGTCTGGTCGCTATCCTCGATGCAGACAAGGAAGGCTTTTTGCGGGCCGAGCGGTCGCTCATTCAGACGATCGGACGCGCTGCGCGAAATGCGGACGGACGTGTTATTATGTACGCTGATACTGTCACTCGTTCTATGTCTGCCGCCATCTCCGAAACTAACCGCCGCCGCGCCATTCAGCACGCCTATAACGAGCGAAACGGTATCATTCCCAAGACCATCGTCAAGGGTGTGCGTGATGTTATTGACATCAGCGCAGGTGAAAACGATGCCGGCAAGCGAGGACGGGGCAAGGGCAAGAAGGGAACGGATGCTCTCGACAAGACGGGCAAGCTGAGTGCCAAGGAGCGAGAGGAGCTGATCGAGCGTATGACACGCGAAATGAAGGCTGCCGCCCGTGCGCTTGAGTTTGAAAAAGCGGCTTGGATCCGCGACGAGATTGCGCGGCTGAAGGCATCCAAATAAGTCAAAGACGGAAAGGAACGTCAGTATGAAGCAATATCTTATCCCTGAAAAGGGGCAATTCTATAAAGCGAATATGCATACGCACACGGTGTGCTCGGACGGACAGATGACGCCGGAGCAGATCAAGGAGCTGTACAAATCCAACGGTTATTCGGTTGTAGCATACACCGATCACGATATTATGATCGACCACAGTGACTTGAACGACGAGAATTTTTTGGCTATCACCGCATACGAGGTAGAGACCAACTGTCCCACCGACGGCTTTGATGCTTGGGACAGAACACCTACCTATCACTTGAATTTCTACGCATCCCGTCCTGACGAGACCTGCTATCCTTGTGCCAACCCCGGCTATACCTGGGGCAACGCGCGAGGATTGGTGCAGGACTATTATAAGGGCGATTATCAACGTCGTTACAGCGTGGAAGGGCAAAACGATATGATTGCGCAGGCGAGCAAGGCCGGATTTTTGGTATCCTATAACCATCCCGATTGGTCATTGCAGCATTATCCCGACTATGCTGGTCTTGAGGGCTTGCATACGATCGAGGTGTATAACACAGGCTGCGTTCAAGCAGGCTATTCTGTCGACGCCTCAGAGCATGCATTTCAGGATATGCTGGCGCTCGGTAAGCGAGTATTTCCCGTGGCGGCTGACGATACCCACGCGTCAAGAGAGGCCTTGGGCGGCTGGATTTGCGTCAAGGCCGAGGCACTGACGTATGACGAGTACATGGCGGCCTACCGCAAGGGCGATTTTTATGCGTCTTGGGGGCCTGCCATTGAGGATCTTTACTTGGAGGACGGTGTTTTGCACGTGTTCTGCAGCGGTGTCGAAGAAATCAGTCTGCACACCGAACGAAGAGTTGCCCGCCGCGTTGTTGCGACTGACGGAACACTGACCTGGGCAGAGTTTGATTTGAAGCAGTATTTTAACAACGTTCATCGTGGCGGCAACGATGCGAAGGGATTTATTCGTTTGGTGTTGATTGACGAGAACGGAAACAAAGCGCTGACGCGGGCTTACTTTGCGGACGAGCTTTCGCTCTCTGCTCGCGGAATTGATGAAGCGTAATTTTTAACATTGAGGAAAGATATGCAATCTTCTATTGATATCAAGGGCGCTCGCGTCCACAATCTGAAAAATATCGATGTGTCCATCCCGCGCGATCAACTGGTCGTATTGACGGGACTTTCGGGCTCGGGTAAGTCGTCCTTGGCATTTGATACCATCTATGCTGAGGGGCACCGACGCTTTGTCGAATCGCTGTCCTCGTATGCCCGTATGTTCCTCGGACAGATGGACAAGCCTGATGTCGACAGTATTGAGGGCCTGTCGCCGGCCATCTCGATCGACCAAAAAACGACCTCCAAGAACCCCCGCTCAACGGTAGGTACTGTTACTGAAATTTACGACTATTTGCGTCTGTTGTACGCTCGCATTGGCGTACCGCATTGCCCTGTGTGTGGCAAGGAGATCCGCCAGCAAAGCGTTGACCAGATCATCGACCGTATTATGGCGTTGCCCGAAGGCACGCGCTTTATGGTTATGGCACCCATCGTCCGCGCGCAAAAGGGAACACAGGAAAAGGTGCTTACCGACGCAAAAAAGTCGGGATATGTCCGCGTGCGCGTGGATGGCAATCTGTACGATCTGTCTGAAGATATTAAGCTGGATAAAAACAAGCGCCACACGGTAGAGATCGTCGTTGACCGTTTGGTCATGCGCGCCGATATTCGCTCGCGCTTGGGCGATTCGGTGGAAAATGCACTTCACGCAGCCGAGGGACGGCTGTGCGTTGTGACCATGCCTCGCGATGGAAGCGAGGGTGAAGAACTGAACTTCTCACAGTCTTATGCTTGCGAGGAGCATGGTATTTCGGTAGGCGAGCTCGAGCCTCGTATGTTTTCCTTTAACAATCCGGCAGGGGCTTGCCCCAAGTGCGCGGGTCTTGGGGACATGCAGATTTTGTCGGTTGATAAGATCATGCCGCACAAGGAGCTGTCACTACATGAAGGAGGCATTGCCGTCAACGGCTTTAAATCGCTTGAGGAGGAGAGCTGGAACGGCCCCTTGTTTGCCGCTGTCGGTGAACGATTCGGCTTTTCGCTTGATACGCCATTGGAGAACTTTACACCCAAGGCAATGGACATTTTACTCAACGGCACCGGCGATGAAAAATATGATATTTACCGTTATTTCGGCGGTGAGGAGCATCATCAGATCGTCAAATTCGAAGGACTTCTCCCCATGATCCGCTCTCGCATGACGCAAGGCATGAACAAAGAATACT
The DNA here is from genome assembly GCA_017507985.1 of Clostridia bacterium. Lineage (GTDB taxonomy): Bacteria > Bacillota > Clostridia > Oscillospirales > CAG-272 > SIG644. The sequence goes on along the minus strand of JAFVZV010000178.1, from coordinate 1,245 downwards.
ATGAGCAATTTGTGGAAGATGCGCCTTGTCCTGCCTGCCACGGCAAGCGCCTTTCTCCTATGACACTTGCTGTTACGGTTGGTGGCAAGAACATTACGGAATTTTGCGATATGTCGGTGGTCGATGCCCTTGATTTTGTCAACACGCTCAAGCTGGATGAAACGGAGCAGACCATTGCGCGGGATATTTTTAAGGAAATCCGTGCCCGTCTTGGTTTTCTTTGCAGCGTTGGATTAGACTATCTGACTCTTTCGCGCAAGGCGGGAACGCTGTCGGGCGGTGAAGCACAACGTATTCGATTGGCGACCCAGATCGGCTCGTCGCTCATGGGTGTGCTGTATATTCTGGATGAGCCCTCTATCGGCTTACATCAGCGCGACAACGAAAAGCTGATCGGTACGCTCAAAAAGCTACGTGATCTGGGCAATACGGTCATTGTTGTTGAGCACGATGAGGAAACGATGAGAGCATCGGATTATCTGATCGACATCGGTCCCGGCGCAGGTATTCACGGCGGCCGCATCGTTTCAGCCGGCACACCTGCACAGGTCATGGCCGATGAAAATTCGCTGACGGGGGCTTATCTGTCGGGCAAGAAGGGCATTCGCGTACCGATGGAACGCCGACCGGGCAACGGTCAGAAGCTGACCGTTCGCGGTGCGCGCGAGCATAATCTGAAAAATATTACGGTGGACATTCCGCTGGGCTGTTTCGTCTGTGTGACGGGCGTGTCCGGCTCGGGCAAATCATCGCTTGTCAACGGTATTTTGTATCCCGTTCTGGCAAAGCAACTTAACCGCGCCGTGACCTATCCCGGTGCACACGACCGCATTGACGGTGTTGAGCAGCTTGACAAGATCATTGCCATTGACCAAAGCCCCATTGGGCGCACGCCGCGCTCCAATCCTGCGACTTATACGGGGTTGTTCAACGACATCCGCGAGTTGTTTGCTTCAACCCAGGATGCTCGTGCCAAGGGCTATAACGCCGGACGCTTTTCCTTTAACGTCAAGGGTGGACGCTGTGAGGCCTGTGAGGGCGATGGTGTCAAGTGCATCGAGATGCACTTTTTGCCCGACGTGTATGTGACGTGCGATGTTTGCCACGGTAAGCGCTACAACCGTGATACGCTGGACTGTAAATACAAAGGAAAGAATATTTTTGACGCCGGCCAACAGTTTCGGCGGACACGGCAAGGCCATCCGTTCGGCTTGGCTGACGGGCGATTTTGGAGCTCGGGATCCT
>JAFVZV010000177.1 GCA_017507985.1 Clostridia bacterium | reverse complement strand
TGCTCTTTTTCGTTTTCTGCTGTCTTCAAAAACAGCGCGGCGATCTGCTCGTAACCTTCCTTCTTTGCCTTGGAGGCGTAGTAGGTGTACTTGTTTCTCGCCTGGGATTCACCGGCGAAGGCTGCTTGCAGGTTCTTTTCGGTCTGTGTACCTGCATATTTGGTCTTTTTGTCATTGGCAATGATCTCCTCCAGCTTGTCACCGCTTACACGGCAACGGGGGCAAACAGCCGTTTCTCCTTCGGGAACCTGGAAAATTTCACCGCACACCTTGCACTTGTAAGTCTTCATAATGATTTCCTCCTGTGTTTTTATTATTTTATTGTGAATTTTATTTTTTTAAACAAAATTCAAAAGTCTCTGTTCAAAAATTGATCTTGTGCCTGCCCTGAGGTACGGATAAAGAAACGAACGGCATCGGCGTAGTCTTTATGGGCCGCCTCCATAGCAGATTTGCTGGGATTCTTTTTTCGAATGGCTCGGAGCATGATGTTTTTGGGCGTTTCCTCGGGATCGATCAGCTCGAGCGCCGCCGTGGTGTAGCCGTGTGCCTCGAGCAGCAGCAAACGCATTGCATCGGTTGCGGCATCACACAGCTTTTGACGCAGCATGGAATGCTCGGCGATGCAGGAGAGTTCAGGACAATCCTGCGTGTGATTGAGCTCATGATGACAACAGGGGGTGGACAGGATGACCTCGCTTTGCCATTCCATTGCTTTATGAAGCACCAGGTCGGTAGCTGTGTCACAGGCGTGAAGCGATACAACCAGATGAACGTGTGCGCCCTCCTCGACCTGATGGTTTGCCACGTCGCCGCAGATAAATTCCAGACCGTCAAAGCCCAAGGATTCGGCGATGGCAGAGCAGCTTTCGATCACGTCGGGCTTAAGATCGACACAGCTCATGCGAACGGTGCGCCCCTTGACCGCCGTCAGATAGTGGTAAACGGCAAAGGATAGATAGCTCTTGCCGCAGCACAGATCGCATACGCGCAACGTGCCCTCGGTTGGGAGATGATCTTCTACATCACGCAACAGCTCGAGAAAACGGTTGATTTGGCGAAATTTCGATTGCTTTTTATCATACACACGCCCGTTTTTATCGCTGACGTCCAGCGCTTGCAAAAAAGGCTCGGCACCTGTGAGAATGCGATTTTTTTGACGATCGTTTGTTGTGGGCGCGACCGTGTTTTGTGACGGGGCGAATGCTTGTAGCAGCGTGTGTAGCTTGCCGCCGCGCAGTAGCGTTTGCTTGCCGTTGCCGCTGCGTTTGAGCTCACAGTCGCCGCCTGACAGCGTTGTCAGCAGATTGATCTGCGCATAACAGGCAAGCGCAAAGGTGATCGCCTCGGCATCCTTTGGCGCGATGTTCAGATGGCGGGCCTTGTTGTCAGCGTAAAAGGTTTCAAGCTGAAGCATTTGCTGTCCGCCAATGACACGAGGTGTCAGCACTGCACGGACACGGTCGCTCTCGCTCGATTTGGAGCAGACAACGCGGCGAAGCACGCCCTTTTGTGCCGCCAGTTGGATCAACTCTGTGAGCTGTTCTGCGGGGGAGGAAGATGAAAGACTCATGTTCTGCCTCCTTCGTCGTCGGAGTGTTGCTTGCTCTTGCGAGAAAATGTGAGCTTGGATTCTTTTCCGTTCCAAAGGCGCTTGATGTTCTCACGGTGCATGAAAATCACGAATGCGGTGGTCAATATGCCCATGAGCTGCACCCATCCGCCGGGGAAAAAGGCGCGCAGAAGCAACGGGTACAAAAAAGCGCACATGATGGAGGCCAATGATACGAAGCGTGTGCCTGCTGTAATCACGACAAAGCAAAGCAACATGATAAGGAATGTCCACGGGTCAAGCATGAGCGCCACAATGCCCGTACAGGCCACGCCTTTGCCGCCCTTGAAACGGTAATAAACAGGGAACATATGCCCGAAAATGCAGAAAAAGCCTGCGATGGGGGCGCCGATAAAGACGGAAAAGATCACATATCCCAACGTGGTCGCGATAGCCGCCTTGATCATGTCTAATGCCAAGGTCATGACGGCATATTTGGTGCCGTAGGTGCGGAGCATATTGGTCGCTCCTGCATTTTTGGAGCCGTGCGCGCGAATGTCGCGGTGTAAAAACAGCCGAGAGATGATGATGGCCGAGTTCAAGCTGCCCAAGAGATAGCCGACGGCGATACAAAGCAGCACGCCTATGACGGAAACGACCATGACCGCATCACCCGTCACACCCCATGCCTCACACAGGGCGTCCACCAGATTCCATTTTGGTAAAAAACGTAACATGACTCAGCTCTCTCCGTTCTTTTTCTTGCGTGCGGCCAGGGCGTGAAGTCGATCTCTGACGGATGCCAGACGGCGCTCGGTCTCACTTGCATTGGCGACGATGTCGGTCAGCACGCCGTCCTCACCAAGCGTTGCCTCAAACAGCATCCCTGCAGGAAGATCACGCAACGCGGGATTCTTTTGCAGAGAAAAGTCATACTGCTTGTTCATGGCCTGGGCGTCCTCGCAAAGACAAACGGCAAACTGACCTTCAAATCGGTCCAGACAAAATTTCATATTGCTACCTCTTTACAGCTCGATGAGCTGCTTGTCACTGTGGGTGAAGTTGTGGACGCGTCCATCAGGCGTGATGGCAACCATGTCCTCGATGCGGCAACCGTATTTACCGGGCAAGTAGATGCCGGGCTCAAACGTCACAACGTGACCTCTCTTGAGCACGCTATCCTCAGCGGCTCCCTGCGACAGTCGGGGATTTTCGTGAATATACATACCGACACCGTGACCGAGTGAGTGACCAAAGGCACCCTTGTATCCTGCGTTGTCGATGATGTCACGCGCAATGGTGTCCAGCGCATTACAGCCTGCACCCTCAGCACAAGCGGCCAAAGAGGACAGCTGTGCCTCCAGTACAGTGTTGTATAAGCGGCGCATATCATCATCTGCTTTGCCGATAACGATAGTTCTGGTCATGTCGGAGCAATAGCCCTGTACGCGCGCACCGAAGTCCATGGTCAAAAAGCCCTTTTCCAATTTGACGGGGCGGGGAACGCCGTGGGGCATAGAGGATGCCGTGCCCGAAACGGCGATGGTTTCAAACGATACGCACTCAGCACCGTGCGCGCGCATGAAAAATTCCAACTCGAGTGCCACGTCGATCTCGGTGCGGTCGGGGTTGATATAAGAAAGAATGTGAGTAAAAGCCGCGTCGGCGATGTCCTGTGCCTTTTGCATCAGAGCGATCTCGCCCTCGTCCTTATACAGACGCAGGCCGTCAATGAGTGCCGATGCCTCGTGGCGGAAGAGGGTAATGCCTGCATCGGCGAGTACCTTTTCGATGCGCTCGCAGTCGCGAATAGACAGCGTCTCCTCCTCAAGCGCGACGGACTTGACGCCCTCAGCGCTGAGCAGCTCGGCAATGGCCTTGAGCATGCCGCGAGGAGTAAGCACCTCAAATTCGGTGGGATCGACAGCAGCTTGCGCGGCTTCTACGTAGCGGAAGTCGGTGACCAGCCACGACTTTTTGGGGGTGACGACGACGTAGCCGTCGGTAAAGGCAAAGCCGGTCAGATAACGCTGATTGATCTCGCTGGTAACGATGACAGCTTCCATGTCGGCACGCTTCATCGCGTCGATCATTCTTGACAAATGTGACATAATGATATCCTCTTTTTCTTTGTATTATTCATTGATGATGTTACGGCGAACGGTTCCGCCGATGCCGCCGACACAGTTTTTCATCCACAATGCGTCCTCGGCCTGCGTACCTGCGGATTCGCAGATGATACGAGGCGCGAGATTCTCGCGTACGATGGCCTCAGCCAACGGTTCAAAGGCAGGACCGAAGGTCGTGTCTTCAAAGGTGAGATGACATTTTTCTCCCGCGGCGGTATATTCGATCTTGGAAAAATGGCAATGAAGCGAGCGCGCCACGGCATCGCCGCATGCGTTAGCGATGCGGTCAAACACACGGCGGTAGCTGTCAACATCGGGAAAGGCAAGGCCTCTCTCGCGGCAGTTCAGATGTCCAAAATCGACAACAGGAACAAAGCGCGGGCTGACGCGGCATTGCTCAATGACCTCGTCTAGTGTGCCGAGTTGATTGAGCTTGCCCATAGTCTCGATGCCCAAACGGATATTCTCGTAACGGCCGTCAAGGGCGGTGATCAGGTGCTCCAGCGTGTCGCAGGACAGTTTCATGGCTTCCTCGCGCGAGATTTTGCCTGCGCTGCCCGAATGGATGACGATGGTATCGGCTCCCATCAGGTCAGCCGCCCACAGCGACTTTTCGATGTACTCGATGCTCTTGAGTCCTTTTTCGGGATCGACACCCGACAACGAGATATAATACTGTGTGTGAAGAGACAGACGGATATGGTACTCTTTGGCCTTTTTACCAAAGGCAAGCAGATTTTCCTCGCCTGCGCTGACGCCGCGCGTAGCCTCGTATTCAAAGGCGTCAAGACCGACGCGATGGAGCCAACCGGGGGTTTGAAGCAGGGATTTCATGCCATCGAGGCGGAACCAATCGCCGTTGCCGCCTGGGCCAAAGGTGGGATAGGACGGAAACTGAATCATGTGCGTTCCTCCTTGGAATGTTTCTTTTGGTAAGCACGGATATAGGGGCGCTCCAACCATCGCTTAAAGCAGACGAAGGCTGTTTTTTTGTCGCGAATGGGCGGAACGATCAAAACGGTCAAGCCCAAAGCCTTGCCTGCTAGTGCGTCGGTCAGCAGTTGATCGCCAAGAATGGCCGTTTGTTGTTTGGTCACGCCCCAACCCTTCATGACGCGCTTGAGTGTCTTGCCAAAGGGCTTGGCGCTGTGCCAGTAGGCCTCGCGGCCGAGCGTGGCGTTGAATTCGTCTACTCGCTCGCGGTGGTTATTGGAGATGAGCGCAGTGCGTATGCCGGCGGCATCCATTGCTGCGAACCAAGCGCGATGGCGATCGTCCGGAGTAGGTTGTTCGTAAGGAGCGAGCGTGTTATCTATATCAATGAGCAGTGCGCACACGCCGATGGATGTCAAAAACTCAGGCGTGACGTCATCATAATGCTCGAACATATAATCGGGAATAAGGTATCGGGAAAGCACGATGCGCCTCCTCTCACAGAAATATATTTTACATATAGTATATTGTACCACATAAGAACCGTCCGCGCAAGAGGAATTTTCTCGAAAGTCGTGACGGAAAAGTAAATTTATTTCAAAAAATCTCTTGACAAGCGGTTAAAATTGTGCTATGATATACGGGCGGTTTGCAAAGCAATGCACGCGAGTGTAGTTCAATGGTAGAATTCCAGCCTTCCAAGCTGGCCGCGTGGGTTCGATTCCCATCACTCGCTCCAAGAGTGTGCCTTTAGCTCAGTCGGATAGAGCAACTGCCTTCTAAGCAGTAGGTCGGGGGTTCGAATCCCTCAAGGCACGCCATTGTATACGGTGGGTATAGCTAAGTTGGTTATAGCGCCAGGTTGTGGCCCTGGAGGCCGTGGGTTCGAGTCCCATTACTCACCCCAGAAAAAAACACCTTTTGTCTTGTACAAAAGGTGTTTTTTTATTTATCTCGTTCAATCTCGTTGCTGTTTCTTAGCTTGTGCCGAATGCGATAGATGGCATTGTGGATGGAGCGACTGTCACGACCAAGTTGACGGGCGATCTGTGGCGCTGTCATGCCGGCGATGTAGCGTTGCCAAATGGCGTTTTCAAAGGGTGAAAGGACACGTGCGATGCGATGGCACAAAGCCTCATAGTCCTGCTGCTCGCGCAAGCGTCGCGAGGGATCCTCTTCGCTTCCAGCAGGAAGGGATACCATAGTATCGTAGTCCAGCTGCTCGGCTGTCGGGTGCATTTTTCGCATGGCTGAAACAAGGGCGTTTTCGATACAGATCTTGGCGTAAAGTCCAAAGCTGACGTCCTGCTGCTCGATATTGTAATTGAGCAGTGCGCGGTAAAAAGCTAAATGTGCCTCTTGGCGCAAGTCCTTTTCGTCCTCGGGGAGAATGTCGGGGCGACGAGAACGTACCGTTTGGAGCCGATGCTCGATCAAAGGAGAGTACTGTGTCAGGAGAGTGTCGAAGGCTGTTTGGTCGCCGGATTTGGCAAGGGTCAGGAGGGTGAGGGTTTCGGGGGTATCGAGGATCTTCTCGTCTGACATGGGGAGCTCCTTTCTTTTTTATTTTGGTGAGGTTGGTTGAAGTTTTAAGCAGCTTCTCCTTTTGACGCTCATACTGCGCGACTGCGTCGCGCGCTGAGCTGTTCGGCTTTTTTGTGTTACTTCTTGGCACGCGCCAAGAAGTAACCAAGAAGCGCGCCAAAGGCTGCCGCCTTTGGGAACTGCTCCCGTGCCGCTCTTCAAAGAGTAGCAGGAGAAAGACATAAAGATTTGTAGTGCATCGCTCGCCACATAGCCACCACGAGCGGCAGATATGGAAAGCAAAAAGTTTTACGGGTTTCTTATGGGCATTAGGCCCAAATGCAATTTTGCGTTCTATGGGAAGAATTTTGCTAGCAAAATTCTTCGGTAGCGGGTAACCGAACTCTCCCATAAGCACTAAATTACACCCCCGCGTTGTTCCCTCAACTAAACAAATAATTCACGTTTCCCGACAAGAGCGACCACATACCCTTGTAGATCGCTTCGGGGCGGGTGCGGAAGTTTTCTTCCATTTGCTTGGCGCGCATCATGGAATCAACACTCACTCGTGTTTCAAACAGCACCTTTCCGTTCTGCTCGACCGAACAGAAAAACTCGGCGCTGCCGTCCGGGCAAGGTGTGGCGGAGCAATGCGTCTTGATGCCGCGACGGCGAAAATCTAGAAAGCGCAACGCGCAACGCAGGCTTTCGTCCAAAATGGCAGGGAGCAGCTCACTGTGCAATTGCTCTGCAACAATACGCCCCTTTGCTGTGACCACGTAACGCGGCTCATCCGAGGGGCCATCATCGTCGACAGGTTCATCCGACAGCTCGATCAAGGCATCGTCCAACAGCTCGTGAAACGCCTCGGCCATATCCAGATACATAACGTAATCGGTTTGCATGACCATATCATTGAGCGTTGCAAAATCCAAAGGAATGTGGACGTTCTGCATCAGATACAAAAGAAATATTTTTACGTTGCGTTTGCCACCAAGAGCACTGCTTGCCATATGTCGACCTCCTCCTCGTCGCGAAAATCGCGTGCGGTGAATCTTCTGTTACTATCATATCACACTTTTTGGATTTTTTCAAGAAAAATTGTTTACAAGAGGTATGAAAATATGATATACTATATCTAATCCAAATTTTTCGTATCTCTTGGGAGGAACTACCCTATGGCAAACAAAAATCTGACGGTTGCACTGCTGGGCTTTGGCGTTGTGGGCAGCGGCACTGCACAGGTCATCACTGAGAATCAAGATCGTATCTGCCGTGCCACAGGCCGCGGCATTGATATTCGCTATATACTGGATCTGCGCGAATTTCCTGACAGCCCTTTTGCTGATCGCATTGTGCACGATTTTCATATCATCGTCAATGATCCCGAGGTTGACGTTGTGGTTGAAATGATGGGTGGCTCGCATCCCGCGTACGAATTTTCCCGTGCCGCGCTCGAGGCCGGAAAGTCGGTCGTTACCTCCAACAAAGAGGTTGTCGCCAACTTTGGAACCGAATTGCTCGCGCTGGCGGCAGAGAAGGGCGTTCGTTATCTGTTCGAGGCGAGCGTCGGCGGCGGCATTCCCGTTCTGCGCCCGCTGGCGCAGGATATGGCGGCCAACCGCGTCCGTTCCGTCAGCGGCATCCTCAACGGAACGACCAACTACATCCTGACCCGTATGTTTGCCGACGGTGCTTCCTTTGACGCGGCTCTGGCCGAGGCACAACAGAAGGGTTATGCCGAGCGCGATCCCTCGGCTGACGTTGACGGTCTGGATGCCGCGCGAAAAATTGTCATTTTGGCGGCCATGGCCACGGGTCTGCGCGTCGATCCCAATACCATTCCGGTAGAGGGCATCCGCCATATTACCGAAGCCGACGTTTCCATTGCGGAAGCTATGAATTGTACCATCAAGCTCATTGGACATATGGGCTTTGTGGATGACAAGCTGTCTGTCTGGGTCGCACCCTGTATGCTCCCTCGCCAAAATCCTCTTTCCAACATCAATGACGTTTTCAACGGCGTCCTGATTGATACCGATATGCTGGGCCAGACGCTGTTCTACGGTCGCGGCGCAGGTAAGTTGCCTACGGCTGGCGCGGTCGTGTCCGACCTTGTCGATATTGCCAGCCATCCCTTTGATGCCGCCACGGCGCTTCGTTGGGCGGACGCTCCGGCTGATGCGCTTGCATCGGACCCTGCAGATGAGCTCGTTTGTTTGATCTATCGCAAGGGCGATGCCATGCCGAAAACAGATTGGGATCCCATCTTTGCCGAGAACGCACAGGCTGTGATTGCTCGTGAAGTTGAAGCGAAGGATGTGATTGCTTCCGGTGAGGCACGTCCGATCGCTTGCTACCGTATGTCGTTACTGTGACGTTTTTTGTCGCACGAGCATATGCTGTCAATAGGCACATAGGGGCGTACGGCGCTCAAAATACCATTTGATGTTTCATATTCGTGTGAGGTTTGCTCTATGAAAAAAATAAAAATCCGGGGCGGCAAGCCGCTCAAAGGACAAATAGAAATCAGCGGAATGAAAAACGCGGCATTGCCAATTTTGTTTGCGACCATTATCACAGGGGATGTTTGCGTGATCGAAAATCTGCCTCCCGTGGGCGATATTGAGGTTACGCTGGAAATTTTACAGGCTATGGGAGCTAAGGTAATGCGCCATAACCCCACCGTCGTTGAGGTCGACACGCGCGACATTAAGCAAGGATCCTCACCTGCCGGTATGGTGCGACGCTTGCGTGGCTCTAACTATCTCATCGGTGCCGAGCTTGCTCGCTTCGGTCGTGCCAAGGTAGGAACAACGGGTGGCTGTAATTTTGGCGCACGCCCCATTGACCTGCACATCAAAGGCTTCAGCGCGCTTGGCGCAACGGTCACGGACGGCGACGGATTTGTCTCCGCGCATACCGGTGAGCGCCTGAAGGGCACCAAGATCGTCATGGACAAAATTTCGGTCGGTGCGACGGCCAACATTCTGATCGCTGCCACGACGGCGCAGGGCATGACGATCATTGAGAACGCGGCGCACGAGCCGCATATCGTCGATCTGGCCAGCTTTCTCAACAGCTGTGGCGCTCATATTTCGGGCGCGGGCACGTCTGTCATTAAGGTGCGCGGTGTGGAAAAGCTGCACGGCTGTCAGTATACCATCATTCCCGATATGATCGAGGCGGGCACCTATATGGTGGCTGCGGCCGCTACGCACGGCGAGCTGGTTTTAAACAACGTCATCTCCCGCCATCTGGATGCCGTCAGCGCCAAAATGCGTGAAATGGGCATCATTGTGATCGACGAGGGTGATCGCATCACGGTTAAGACAACGGGGTCGTTCAACAGCGCCAAAATTCAGGCGGTGCCCTATCCCGGCTTCGCGACGGATATGCAACCTCAAATTACGGCGTTGCTGTCGCTCGCGAGCGGTATCAGCACGGTGACGGAAAATGTGTTCAAAAAGAGATTTCAGTACGTAGAGGAGCTGCAACGTATGGGCGCGGCCATCAGCGTGGACAATCAAGGCTCGACGGCGACCGTTCTGGGTGTTCGTAAGCTGCACGGTGCAACCGTGACGGCGCTGGACCTGCGGGCGGGCGCTGCCATGGTGATCGCCGGACTTGCCGCTGAGGGAGAGACCTGTGTTCTCGACGTAGAAACCATCGAGCGCGGTTACTTTGACATTGTCGGCAAATTGCGCTCCGTCGGCGCGGATATCGAGCTGGTGGAGGAATAATAAAACAGGCGAACGCTTTGGCGTTCGCCTGTTTTATTATCTCATTCGGATCAGAACGGATAACCCCTCCGAAAGGGCGCTCAAAAGTACATCCACTTCGTCCTCCGTATTATCCGCGCACAGGCTGACGCGCAAAGAGCAGTCGGCCTCGCGCTCGGTCGCGCCGAAGGCGAGAAGAGCGGAGCTGATGTGGCGCGAACGTGTGGAGCAGGCCGAGCCTGCCGACACGCAAATGCCCCGCGCATCCAGAAAATGAAGCATGACCTCGCTTTTGATGTTGGGTAAGGTCAGATTGACAATGTGCGGTGCACACACGCCCGAAGGCTGCTTGACGCCTATGCCAAGCGCGGTCAAGCCCGTCACCAAACGCTCACGAAGCGCACGCATATGCGCCATGTCCTCGTCCAGCTTGGGATATAAATGAGCAACTGCCGCGCCGAAAGCAGCAATGCCGGGTAGATTTTCCGTTCCCGAGCGAAGCCCATTTTCCTGACCGCCGCCGTGCAACCATGGGACGATCTGCTTAGCTTTGAGCAGGGCGGGGTTGATATACAGCGCGCCCACGCCCTTGGGACCGTGTACCTTATGGGCACTGATGGTAACCAGATCGGCGCCGAGCGATGCGGGAGTAAAGCGGCACTTGAGATAGCCTTGTACGGCATCGGTGTGGGTAATGACCTGCGGGGAACGGACGCGTACCAAGGAAAACACCGTTTTCAGATCGTACAGCGCGCCTGTTTCGTTGTTTACCATCATCATACTGACCATAAAGACGCGGTCGTTGAGAGCGGCATCCAGTTGAACCATGTCAAGCGCACCGCCTTTGGTCGATATGCGGATGACCTCAAAGCCCTCGCGCTCCAGCTCGCGCATGACGTTCTCGACGGCGGGATGCTCTGAGTCGGTGGTAACGATGCGGTTGGCCGTGCGGCGTGCTTTGGCGTGAGCGGTGCCCCAAAGAGCCAACGAGTTGGCTTCACTGCCGCAGGAGGTAAAGACCAATTCTCCAGGTGTCAGGCGCCGTACGCCCAGCGAGCGGGCGATGGTCTCGCGCGCCTCGGTCAGCATGGACGCGGCATCGCGCCCCAAACGGTGATAGGAGGAAGGGTTGCCGTAACGGTCGATCGCCTCGATCATTTTCTCCCGTGCCGTCGGGCAGAGCGCGGTCGTGGCGCTGTTGTCAAAATAAATCGGTTGCATGATTGTCAATTTCCTCTGAAATCAAATGCCGCGAGAATGTCAAGATAGGTATCGCGGTGCGTGAAGTAGTTTTCTTCTGTTGCGGTGTAGGTGACGGTGTAGACCATACCACGATAGGCCGCGATGGTCTGGGCGAAGCAATACGTCTTTCCGTCAATGACGCCCGAATATTCATACATATTGGCAGGACGACCGTCCAACGTCGTGGGAGTGGTTACGAAGAGCATGGGCGAAAAGACACCGGAAAGCTCTTCCAAGCACATCGCCCAATATTCCTCGGCGGTCATCTGATCTACCTCGGGCATATAGACAGTTACGCCTACGTTGGAGCGATCCGTTTCGGACACGTAAGCCGACGAGGTGGGCAAATATTTGTCTAAGATCCAATTATCGGGAACGTAAAAGCGATAGGCGACATCGTCATTCGAGGCCAGTTGCATTCCGTCGGGTGCCTCGGCGTCGGGATCGACGGTGTTGACAGGATCCTTGGGCTCAAAGGGCGTATCACTGAAGATAAAATTGGTCTTGACGGTGTCAAATGCGTTCAGATAGCCTTCGTATACATCCTTTCTGGCGCAAAAAGAGAGAACGTATATCTTGTCATTTCGTGCGCACAGCGTTTCAATGCCGGAATAGCTGACAAGGTTGCGCGTGCCCTCGTAGGTATAGAAATACGCATCCAGACCCCCCAGCGTGGTTGCATTGGGGTCGGAATGAGTAATTCCGCCGCTTGCGGGGAAGGCATTGGCGATCGCCTGGGCATGTGTAGTTGTCCAAAAGTCCTGGACACCCAAGCCTTCGACATTATCGTAGACCTTGACGTAGATGTACGCTTGGTTTTGTAAAGATGCATATCCGCCCGATACGCCTGTGTCGGTCAGCAGAGTCCAGTCCACAGGCAAAAAGAGACGATAATCACTGCCTGCGATGGTGGCATATTGCATATTTTCGGGAATCTCATCGCCTCCTGCGCGGCAACTGCACAGCAGTGCCCCCAGCATCAGCAGAGCGAGGCTCAGCGCAAGTAGACGTTTGCTTTTCAGTTTCATGAATTCAGATACCTTCCATTTTGATGATTGACGTGCTATTAGCAACAGCATAGCACAAAGACATGACCAAACTTGATGCGAGAAGTAAATTTTTCGTGTCTTTTGCCGATTTATGCTTTATCCTGCAGCATACGATCAGCGGCGGCGAGAATGCCAATCTTGGCGCTCTCGTATGTCAGACCGCCTTGGAAGTAAGCAATATAGGGAGGACGCAACGGACCGTCGGCACTCATCTCGATGGACGAGCCCTGCGTGAAGGCGCCTGCCGCCATAATGACCTCGCTGGTGTATCCCGGCATTGCCCAAGGCTCGGGCGTGACGAAAGAATCGACGGGCGAGCCTGCCTGGATGCCACGACAAAAGGCGCAAAGACCCTCGGGTGAGCCCGTGATGACGGTTTGGATGATATCCGAGCGCACCTCATCCCAACGGGGCGCGACGCGACAGCCGAGCGCTTCAAACAAATAGGCGACCAAATGGGCGCTCTTGAGTGCCTGCGCGACGGTGTGGGGGGCGTAGAACAAGCCCTTATACATCATTTTGTTTTGTCCCAGCGTTGCACCGACCTCGGTGCCACAGCCAACAGAGGTCAACCGATAGCTGGCCAGCTCAACCGCGCGGCGCGTTCCTGCGATATATCCGCCCGTTTCGGCCATGCCGCCGCCGGGGTTTTTGATGAGCGAGCCGATGATCATGTCGGCACCGACGGCTGTGGGCTCGCGGTCCTCGACAAATTCACCGTAGCAGTTGTCAACGACGACGTAAGAGTCGGGCGATATACTCTTGACAAATGCGACCAGCTCTCCGATCTCGGCGACGGTCAGCGTGCGACGGTCAAGATAGCCCTTGGAGCGCTGAACGAACACCATTTTGACGCGTCCCATATCGGCCTCCAGGGCGGCACGGATGGCAGGAAAGTCAAATTTGCCCTCGCTTGTCAGATCGATCTGGGCGTAGTCTACGCCGAAATCGCGCAACGATCCGTCGCCGGGGGTGCCGACGATGCCGATGACCTCCTCGAGCGTGTCATAGGGCTTACCTGCGACAGAGAGCATCAGATCGCCCGGACGCAGTAGCCCGAACAAACCGATGGTCAATGCCTGAGTCCCGCTGACGATCTGCTGACGGACAAAGGCGGCCTCCGCACCAAAGACGTTGGCCCAAATGGCATCGAGCGTATCGCGGCCGCGGTCGTCGTAGCCGTAGCCCGAGGTGGAGCCGAACATGGTGTCGGATACGCAAAATTCGCGAAAGGCGTCCATGACGCGCTGTGTGTTTTCAAAGGCGATACGGTCGATGCGTGCAAAGTGGGGAGTAAGGTCTTTTTCCGCTTTGGCGGCGAGAGCGAGAATTTCATTTGAATATTGCATATTGGTTTCCTTTCAGGGAGATGTTTGATAGATCCGGATTTTTACGGTGAATGACTTACAGCCCCTCGCCGATCTCCGCCAGCTCCTCCACGGCCTCGCGGATAGCGGCGCGTCCCGATACGTGGTGATAGAACAGAGCATGGGCTTGTCCGATATAGGGTGAAAGTAAAAGACTTCCTATGACGGGGGCGAGCAATCCTAACAGTTGCCAGCCGATAAAACTGAGTCGCAGACAAAACAACCGCCATTTGTTTCCCCGCATCATGCGCGCCGATTCACGCAGCGCATCCCTTGCGTTCATGTAAGGATTTTCGCACAGCGCGTATTCGGCCATCGAGTAGCGATAGGCTGCGATGATTCCGGGAACGATCAAGAGCAGCGACCAGGCAAAGATGCACAGCGCTTTGAGAATTTTGAGCCAGAGGGCTTTCCAGAAGAGCTCGCCAAAGCAGGAAAACAACACCGAGGTGGGGCAAGGCGCGCTGTCGATCCGTGCGATCCGACAGCGCAGCAGCCCTGCTCTTACCGTATGGCCAATGAGCAGCCACAGCAACTGCAGCGCCCACGTACAGGCGAAGACCGTCCACAACAGGGTGTTCCAATCGTTCAGACGGACGAAAAAGTCGCCGTGGTGCGGCAGGTGGATGCCCACGTGATGAAAAATCGTGGCGCAGAGCGAATACATTTCTCTGATGATATCACATACTGGCGACACACGAAATAACGACGGCGGCATGGCGGGACAGAGCAGATGATAGGCGCCGAAGAGCAACGCGATCAGCGTCAGCCACAGCATATGTGCATAGTGGCCCGATAATGTAAGTCTGGCCTGCGCGCGCAACACGCGCGCAGGGGGCAGAGGATTCATATGGTGCATAGTAACTCCTTCGTTTTATGTATCCATTTCTTGCACGATGCGTTTGAACATCCGCCCCCGCACCTCAAAGTTGGGAAAGGCATCAAAGCTGGCACAGGCAGGTGAAAGCAGCACCGCATCCCCCGGGCGTGCCAGATCAGCGGCAGCATGGACGGCAGCTTCAAATTCGCGTTCAACGCGAATGGTCAAACGCAAGGGATCATAATCGGGGCAAGTGCGAATGGCAGACATGATCTTGTCTGCGGTCGCTCCTGTCAACACGACGGCACGCGCACGTGCACACAATGCTTTTGCCAGGGGAGCGAAGTCGATGTGTTTATCGTAACCGCCGCAGATAGCGACGATGGAAATTTCGGGAGCAAAGGCGGATAGTGCAGCCGCAGTGCGGGTAGGCGTTGAATCGATGGAGCTGTTATAGTAGGTCACATTGCCAAGTGTACGAACGATCTCCAGACGATGCTCGACACCGCCGAACGTCGTTGCGACAGTACGGATGGCATCGAGAGTGACGAGATCGTAGACAAGACCAAGGGCGGCCATGTAGTTTTCAACATTATGTGTTCCCGGCAGAAGAATATCGGATACTGCCAACAAAGGAGTCTCTATACCGTCGTGGCGGCAGATAATGTGCCCATCCGCCAAATACAGAGCATCCGTACCGTTAGCAAACGTCGCAGGATCTGTTTGCGAGGAGGAAAACAGTACGACGGAACGGTGTGCTCCCTGATCAGCAGCCAGTGCGGCTGTTATGGCATTGTCAGCGTTGATGACAAGCCGCTCACATCGTGCGCCCGCATAGATATGCGTTTTGGCGAGCGTGTACTCTTGCATGTCGGGATGCCAGTTTAGATGATTGGGGGTCAGATTGGTCACGATCGCGCGGTGTGGTACGCACGCGGCGGGCAGGTCAAACAGCTGAAAGCTGGACAACTCAACCACAGCGTAATCGTCAGCCGTCATGCTCGCCGCCAAGGGAAGCAGGGGCTGTCCGATGTTGCCGCCCAAATACACTCGTTTTCCTGCCGCTTTTAGCATATTTGCTGTCAGCGTCGAGGTGGTCGTCTTTCCGTCCGAGCCCGTAATGCCAAGTACGGTTGCGGGCGTGATAGCAAGGAACCAGGCCATTTCGCTGGTCAACTCGGCGCCGCTTTGTACGGCGGCAACGATGGCGGGATGGTCGGGACGAATGCCGGGGGTTCGGAAGATCAAGGTGGGAGTTGGTGTAAGTGCGTCTTGCAGGTCTGTTGTGAAGCGCACACCGTCACAGGCGGCGTGCATCGCCTCCTCGCCCAAATCAGCCAAGGGGCGTTGATCATAGACGCTTACGCGCGCGCCCAGGCGGCACAGGATGGTGACCAATGGGCGGTTGGAAATACCAAAGCCAAGCACGGTCACGGGATTTCCTTTGGCCAGATCAGCGATACGCCCGGTGGGAAGGGGCGCGGTGGTGATATCAAACAAAGCGGATGCGGACATGACGCACCTCCTCCTAAAAATATACTCATTATATTATATACGAAAACAGCGCCGGTTGCAAGAGAAGAGCGCAAAAAAAAGCAATATGGGGCAATTTTTTCTTCGTTTTTCGATTTTTTATCTTAAAAATAACAAAATATGTTATAATATAACAAATAACGGCAAAAACATCGAATATTTGTTAGAATATAACAAAACAGGAGGTGCGATATGGTACGTATTTTGCTATCTAAAAAATTGGGAGAGCTGCGTTGGACACAAGCAGATCTTGCGCGTGCAACGGGTATTCGTCCTTCAACGATCAACGAATATTATCACGAATTTGCCGAACGTGTGAATTTAGAGCATCTGGACCTCATTTGTGAGGCGCTACAATGCGAACTGGATGAACTGCTGGCGCGAGTGCCGAATGCAGAGCCCAAGGTGAAGTCTCGCAGCACCGCTCGTGATCGCAGAAAAGAGGAAGAAACATGAAAAAGATAATAAGTTTGCTCGTTTCGCTATTGATCTTGCTCTTGTTGAGCGCTTGCGCACCACAGTCAGCGCCCTCGGATGAACCGGAGGTTGACGTCCATGCTGTATCGGTCGAACGGTTGTGTGAGGCGATGGATATGGATGAGGTTCATGCGGCGGCACTGCTTGATTTGCTTGCTCAAATGGAGTTTGCAGGCGAGGTCTTGTATGTGTATTCTGCGACGGATGACAATGATGAAGCGTATTTTCACATTTGGATCGGTGAGCGCACGGTTGACGTGTATATGAAGGCGGACGGTACCGCGGCGGCGGTACAGAGCAGTGGAATACTGTTGTATGGTAAGCCCCCCACACCGAGTGAACCTCCTGCCAAGGATGATCCGCCGAAACAAGATGATCCGCCTGTTGACGATGATCCGGAGGCTCCGCCGGTCACCTTGACGCTGACGCTTGACAGCCATACGGCAAGTGTACAGGCAGGAGGCAAGGGACGCGTGAGTGTGTTTGGACAGGCAGGCGCGGAATATAAGATCAAGGTGTATTATGCCAGCGGACCCTCGTCGGCCAAAGCATTGTCTCCGCAAGCCGCGGCAGAGGATGGAAGCTTGGTCTGGGAATGGACGGTCAGCAGCCGCGCCAAAGCAGGTGTATATAAGATCGAGGTCATCCGCGTGGATGATACGCGCGATATGCTCACCTTGCCGTTTGAGGTGACCGCACCGAGCGAGGACTAACTATCCCTACTCTTTGGCAGTTTTTTGCCAAGTTTTTTCAAAAAAAACTTGCAAACTCCAGAGGCAGCGTCTTTGGTCGCCCTTCGCAGAGGGCGAAATCCCGTATCCTTACCAAGCGCCCGAAAGGGTGAATTGTCAATCGCATGCGGTTGACAAAAGGGAAAACCACAAGTGGGTTTTCCCCTTTTCTTTAATAAATTACATCATCCCATTTCGTGGGCGCAATAAAATGCCGTCGGCGGCACAGGTCAGCGGTCGGTAGGCGATGCCTGCGAGCAGTTGGCGATAGCATTGCTCGTTTTCCAACAGTAAGCGCGTGCCGCGAATGTGCAAAAAACGAGCGGTCGCGTAGCGATAAGTGGACAAGGGGCGATTACGGGCATCGTCGGTGTGTGCGCTGACCAAAAGATCGTCTCCCTCCCGTCCTGTGACTATGAGCGTGTGATAATACGTTCCCTGCTCATTGGCCAGTTGTACCACGTCACCCGGTTCGACCATGGTGGTGGGTACCTCGATGCCAAACGGTCCCTCGCCCCCGTTTTCGCGTGCATAGCTCGGATCTCCCGTAATGAAATTATAAAAGAACTGTACGCCTGTCCAAGCAGGGGCACGGTTTTCGGGTGAAAAATAGTACCAGCCAAAGTCAAGCGTGTCGTTCATGACACAACTGCCCGCCAAAATTGCCTGCGACACGAAATTGGTGCAGTCGCCTCCAATGCCCGCAAAATCGGGGAATAAAGGATTGCGCGATAGTGCCCAGCGTAAGGCATATTCCACGGCACGTTCTCTGATGTAAGGTAGTTCGATCAACATATGCATCCCTCCTCTTGCCAGTGTATGCCACGCTTGCTTGTCGCGTTTATACGAAAAGAATAAATGGGCGCGCCGAACCTTGTTTTCGTGAGGTTTTATAAAAGGGATGTGGGGAAACCTTTTTGTCAAAAAAGGTTTCCCCACAAGTACTTGTTCTTATTATTCCTCTCCGCCCTCATAGCCCGGCAGGATGCCGTCAAGGCGGTTGTTCCAAAGGCGAAGGCGTCCGGCCTCCATTTTGAAAACGCGGTCGGCGCGGGCGGCGATGGAAAGGTCGTGCGTGACCATGACCAGCGCACAGCCAAGCTCGGCCCGGGTGTCCAGCAGCAGCTGTAACACGTCCTCGGCATTGGCTTTATCCAGATTGCCCGTCGGCTCGTCGGCAAACAGGATTTGTGGGCGGTTGATCAGGGCGCGAGCGATGGCAACGCGCTGTTGCTGACCGCCCGACAATTCGCTCGGCAGATGATGCAGTCGATCGGCAAGGTCGAGCGAGGCAACTAACACCTTGAGGTGCTGATCGTATGAAATCTCACTTCGGCTGCACATCAGCGTCGGCACGAGAATATTTTCAAGCGCTGTCAGATGGGGAATGAGATGATGGCTCTGAAAGATCATGCCCAGATAACTGCCGCGGAATTTGGCCAACGCATCCTCGTCCATGTCCTCCAGCCTGTGTCCGCGCACAACGATACTGCCCGCCTGGGGGCGGTCCAGACCGGCACACAAATGTAGCAGGGTGCTCTTGCCCGAGCCCGATGCTCCCACAATGGCGACGAATTCGCCCATAAATACTCGCAAATTGGCACGGTTGACTGCCGTGACCACCTCGTCGTACTGATTGTACTGGCGGATGACGTCGGTCGTCTCTAAGATCACCTTGCGCCCGTCGATCACGGGGGCAAGATCGGCGGTGTGATTTTCAATGGCCTGTTGCATGATGCGACGCGCCTCCTCGGCCTTTTTATCTTTTTTTGGATACATACGTTGCTCCTTTCATGAGTTATTCGCCGGCCATGAGCGAAACGGTGCGGTGCTTGCCGCGAGTGCGGTAGCGCAAGCCTGCCAACAGAGGCGGCAAGAAGCTGCAGGTGATGGCCAAAAGGGCAGCGATGGCAAGAGCGACCCAGGGGAACTCGTAGCGCAAAACCACCGTGGTGATAAATCCGCCCGCGGGCAGATATCGGTTGAACAGTGAGAACAGAAGCCGATCGCAGATCAGCACGCAGGGAATGGTCAAGATCAGAGCAACACCGGACGTGAGCAGTCCCGAAATAAGATTGCTCTTCAAAATCTGATCTCGCGTTGCGCCAAGCGAGCGAAGCATATCCCATTCCTTTTCCCGCTTGCGATAAAAGACGCGCTGAGAAAAGAACATAATGAGCGGCATCATGAGCAAAAAGCTGGCGGCGAGCACTCGAAGGCGTCCTTCGAGATTACCAAGAGAGGTCGTGTAGCGATCAAAAAAGACGTCGTTGTTGGTAACATGGCAGTTGTAATAGCCGTATGCGGCGGCATAAACGGCATCGCTGACATGGTCCCATGTGTCAAAATCCGCGTCCTTTTGCAAATAAACGTTCATAGATGTGCGCACGGCGGATTGCTGCGTGATGCGCTGATATTCTTGAAAGGAAACACCGACGGCCAATCTTTCGCTTGACGTTACGTCGTGAATGACGGCGCCGACGGTGTATTCTTCATAGCCAAACGTACCGCTGTCCAATTGCTGCATCAGAATTTGCTTGAGATCAAACAGTCCATCGGCCGAGGCCGTTTCCGCTGTCGTGGCAATCAGGACCTTGTCGCCGGGAGAAAAGTCGAACATTTTAGTGCTGTTGACCGACTCGGTAATGACGATGGTCTTGTCGTCACGCAGAACTGAGGACAGATCCCCCTCAATATTGGTGTACTGCTGTTGCAACGCGGCAATGGCGGCCTCGTCGAGTGCCATGTAGTTGTAAACGTTGGTAGCCGTGTGCCATAGATCGGCATCGGCACGGTTGAGGGGGCGGTTGTAATAAACGGTCATGCTTGCCGCGCCGTCGGTGTTGGCTTTGTTGAGCAGTATATGGTGGCAAAGCGAGGTGGCGGGATAGAGTATTTGGTCGGGCAGGCACATGGATACGCCCTCAATTTGGGTGATGCTTTGTGCCAGTGCCGCTGTGTTCTGATTGAGCATTTCGGCATTGGTTGCTTCGGGCGTAAAGGTCACGGTGAAATCGGGGGCAGGGGAGGCCTGCCGCTTTTCATAAATATCTGCCAGCGTCAGTGCCGTGGTGAACAGCGTGGGGAGCAGCACCGCCGAGGCCATCAGACCGATCAGATAGCGGCGGTAGCGCCACAGACTGAGAATTTCGAGATCCCGTGGAAAGACCGCGCCGAAAATGCGGCGGGAACGGCGAGGAGACGATGCGTGGTTGCTGTTATCGCGGGCGCGCAATAATTCAATGGGCGGCCTCTTTGAGAGGCGGTGCATAGGAATACGGACAGCGGCGAGCACGGTCAGCAGGGTAAATAACAAAACAAGAAGCAGGGCAACGAGTGAATAGTGCAACGCCACGCCGCGTGCGGCGTACAAGGCGATCGTGATACTGGTGCCAATCGCTAAAGAGGGAAGCAGTGTCAGAAGCGACAGTGCGAGCAGCTCGCGACAGCTACGCCAATACAGCCGACGGTAAGTCGCACCGCAGGTCATGTAAATGGCGTAGTCGAACGTGTCGCGATCCAGCCGCATGCGATAGAGCTGCATGAGTAAGAACAGCGAAAGGGCAAGCACGGCAAGCGTGCTACACACAAGGAAGGCAAAAATATCGGGCAGATACTCAGCACGGTAATCGTACAACGGCGAATATCCCGGCGTGATGCCTTCGATGGAATATTCCTCCCAAAAACGCGCAGCGGCTTGACGGGTGGATGCTCCCTTGAGCGTGATGTAGGCGTTGTAGCTCCCGTCGGGCATTTTCTCATAGCGGATGGCGCGATAGGGCTCGGTCTCGGGGGCGGCGGTCGGTTCGGTGCCGCACTCGTTGTACAGCTCAATATACTGGGGCTGTGTCATTGCGCGAAGCTCTAATTCATAATCGTAGCTATGTGTCACGGTTTTGTGTGTCAAATATACATCATGTGCCGCCGAGAAAAACAGTACGGTATAGAGCGTCTGGATGATGGCCAGTGCGATCAAAAACGCAACGTGAGAGGGCAGATCGCGCAACAGCGTGCCAAGCAGGCCGCGCTTGGCTTTTCTCGGTTTCGTTTCCAGGTGTTGCTTCATGTGCTTGCCCCCTTTACTTGTACTGATTTTATTATATCAAAAGATGTCTCTTCTGACAAGGGTTTTTTGTCTTTGTCAAAAAGTTTACAACTTATACAGGATGCGCAAAGAAGATCGCGCTATATTGCAATATAAAAAGGAGAAACTTTCATAATGGCAGGATTCCGTACCCCTTGTCGAGGTGAGATTGTGAACAGTTTGTAACCTTTTTGAAAGATGCTTGAAAAAAAGCGCAAAATGTAGTATTATATATACTGGGGAACGTTGGTGGCATTGGCGCCTCGTTCCGTGAAAGCGTAAACAAAAAATACATATAGAAAAGAGGAAATTTCTATGACGAAGAATCAGTACGTTCTGTCTTGGATCGATGAGATGGCTGCGATGACACAGCCCGACCAAATCGTTTGGATCGACGGCTCCGAGGAGCAGGCAGAGGCTCTGCGCGCCGAGGCATGCTCGACGGGCGAGATGATCAAGCTCAATCAGGAAAAGCTGCCCGGCTGCTATCTGTACCGCACCGCCGTCAACGACGTTGCTCGCGTTGAGGGCAGAACCTACATCTGCACGCCCACCAAGGAGGAGGCAGGTAACATCAACAACTGGATGGATCCTGCTGAGATGTATGCCAAGCTGAAGAAGCTCTACAAGGGCTCTATGAAGGGTCGTACCATGTACGTCATCCCTTAT